>CAIPFY010000253.1 GCA_903864435.1 uncultured Chloroflexota bacterium
CCAAGCGTTCTCTATTATGCCGATGGCTATTGGGGCAGTGGCTTTTTACGGACTCAGGGCGGCACGCTGTTTCAGCCGGAACTCCTCGTCACACTGGGCTTTTGGGCGAACTGGGTTTGGCTGATGACCTCGATTTTGGGGCCGGTTTTGCTGGTTTTGACGCTGCAAGGACTATTGACGGTACGATCTTCGCCGGCTTCGTGGATCATCAGAAGCCTGTGGTTCAGTTACTTTCTTTTTGGTCTGGCCTTCGCATGGCCGATTTCCAGCCACAATTATTACAGCCTGCCACTCATTCCCATTGTTGCACTGACCATTGGCGCGATGGTCAGCTTCCTCCTGTCTTTTCCTGCAATCCGGCAGAATGTCCGAGCATCGCGTTTCATCCCGGCTATTTGTATCCTCATCATCATGGCATACGGTGTACTGGTTTACTTGCCAGAGACTACTGTAACGCCAGAAGAACAAGCCAACTTCGAGTCTGCCTTTATCATCGGCAATAAACTCAACCATACCTACGATACTATATCCCTGACCGACGATTATGGATCATTCCTAACCTTTTATGGTTATTTGCCAACTATCAATTGGCCGAACCGTTGGGATCGCAATCTGCTCCATGTGCAAGGCAAACCTATTCCCGATCCGCAAGCTATCATGGATCGCCTGAACCCCGATGCAAGCTATCGTTACTTTGTTGTGACATCTTTTATGGAACTTCAATTACAGCCGGATTTGCAGGTCTATCTGACCGATCACTTCCCTGTGCTTGAGCGAACAGATTATTACATCATCTACGATCTACAAGGGGGCGTGTGACGCGCCCTTACTGCGTGTGGTTACGCGCTGTTCGCCTGTGTACAATAGAGCCGATTCCGCGTAAAAAGCGAAGAAGGTGCAATGAACCAAATCGGGTACTGGGTGTGGAAATTGTGGATCGGGGCGCGGTTGCGCTGTCCGAACTGTGAACAGGGGAAGATGTTCAGCAGTCTTTTTCGCATGGAACCGGTCTGCGATCACTGTGGCGCACGCTATGAACGCGCACAGGGCGAATCCATCGGCGGCACGCTCATCAACCTTGTCGCGGCGGAAATGTTGAGCATGGGCGGGTTCATCGTGTCGCAGGTGCTATTCTCCCCACCGATGATCTTCCAACTGGTGTTCTGGGTGGCCTTCAATCTGATTTTTATCCTGCTGTTCTACCGTCATGCGCGGGGCATGTGGGTGAGCGTGGCGTATCTGGCCGGCAGCGTATATCCCGATGACACCCCCCCGCAGGCGGAACCCAAACCGTGAAGCCGCTGCACGCCTGTTTGATCGCCAATCGCGGTGAAATCGCGGTGCGAATCGCCCACGCCTGCCGTGAAAGCGGCCTGCGGTCAGTCGCGGTTTATTCGGATGTGGATGCCCATGCGCGGCATGTACGCGCTGCCGATGACGCCTATCCGTTGGGCGGCGCTTCCCCCGCCGAAAGTTACCTGAACATCCCGCGCCTGCTGGAAGCCGCGAAACGCGCCAACTGCGACTGCCTGCACCCCGGTTACGGCTTCCTGTCCGAATCGGAGGTGTTCGCCGCCGCTGTACAGGAGGCGGGGCTGGTGTGGGTTGGCCCGCCGCCGGACGCCATCCGCCGCATGGGGATCAAAACCGAGGCGCGAATGCTGATGGCACAGGCAGGTGTGCCGCTGGTTCCCGGTTTCCAGCAGGATCACGCTTCCGATGCCGATTTCGCCCGCGCCGCCGAACGCATCGGCTATCCGGTCATGGTCAAGGCAGCAGGTGGTGGCGGCGGCAAAGGCATCCGCATCGTGCGCCAGCCCGCCGACCTGCTTGAAGCCCTTGCGGCTGCCCGCCATGAGGCCGAACACGCTTTTGGCGACCCGCGCCTGTTCCTCGAAAAATATATCGAACCGGCACGTCATATCGAAATTCAGGTGATCGCGGACGCACACGGAAACACGGCGCATCTGTTCGAGCGCGAATGCAGCGCCCAGCGCCGCCACCAGAAAATCCTCGAAGAATCGCCCTCCCCGCTGCTCACGCCGGAAACACGCGAGCGTATGGGGGCGGCTGCCGTCGCAGCGGCGCAGGCGGTGGGCTATGTCAACGCCGGAACGGTTGAGTTTATCGCCACGCCGCAGGGTGAGTTCTACTTTCTGGAGATGAACACCCGTTTACAGGTGGAACATCCCGTCACCGAACTGGTCACTGGACTCGATCTGGTCAAGCTGCAATTTCACATCGCGGCGGGCGGGGCGCTGCCGTTCACCCAGCGCGATCTGTCGCAGCGGGGACATGCCATCGAATGCCGCCTGTATGCCGAAGACCCGCACAACGGCTTTCTGCCGGCAGTGGGCAAACTGGAACGCTTTATTCCGCCCAACGCGCCCGGTGTTCGCGTGGATTCTGGTGTGGAAACTGGTGATTCAATCAGCTTGCATTATGACCCGATGATTGCGAAGATTATCGTATATGACAGCACCCGCGCTGGAGCGATCACGCGCCTGCAATCCGCGCTGGATCAGACGGTGATTCTGGGGACGACGACCAATCTTCCTTTCCTGCGGGTGCTGGCGGCGCATCCGGTTTTTGCGGCGGGCGAGGTGCATACCGCTTTCGTGGATGCCCACCTTGCGACGCTGCTGCCCGCGCAGGGCGATCTGCCGCTGGAGGCGTTGGTGGCGGCGGCTTTGGCTGAACCGCAGGGCGGGCAGAGCGCCGCGCCTGCCGCAACCGATGGCGATAGCTATAGTCCGTGGGGACGTGCTGACCAATTCCGTACCGGACTGCCCTCATCCTGATGCGGGCAGCGGTGAGCGCAGTGTGACTTATCGAACGATTGTATGGATGTTTATCTAGGAGACAATGTGATGTTGAAGCGAATCGCCCTTATCAGCCTGCTGGTTATTCTGGCCTTTGTGACCGTACAAGCGCAAGATACACAGCCCGTCACGCCGGCGGCGCGGGAAATCTATACCGTCCTTTCCTACGGGGATGATGTGTTCGAGCCGGACACATGGCTTGCCAGCGCCAGCGAAGAACCGACGCGCACGACAGGCCAATGGCGGAATGACAGCGTTGGCGGGCTGGCGTACCTCGACTATATTCATTTCGATACGCCCATTCTCGAAGCGCAACTCGGCGATTCGTTCGGCCCCGCGTGGTTCGATGCGGTGCTGTACAACTATGACGAGTGGCGCGAACTGACGACCTGTACGGTGGATGGGATCATCATTCACGATTTCTCGCTGCTGGAAAACAATCTGAAGTACACCATGCGCTACTGGGTTCAATGGGTGAGCGAAAGCCGCGTGCTGGCGATGTTCGTCATCTTCCCGACGGATGATAGCGCCAACCTGAGTACCTATTCCGAGCGTTTGTTCCCGAACGCGGCTGTTTGCGCGGGATAACCGCTGAACCGTGATGTAGCCTCACCCCTCTGTCCCCTTCCCTCTGACGCGCAGCGGAAGGGGTTGGGGGATGAGGGTAAGTCCAAAAACTTGAAATGCACCCCGAACGGGCGAACGCATCAAAATGCCAGCCCGTCTTTATTTGCCTTTTTGCCCCTATGAGACACAGGCGCGAGCATAGAACTATTTGCACAGGTCGGGGATGATGAGAATGCCGTGCCCTGCTAAAGCAGGCTATACTGTTCACCCATGACCATTTTCTGCACTCAAGAGGGGTTTGATGTCGAACTTGGAACTAACACACGGGCTGCTCCACTCCACTATTCTGCAATTCATCATCGCCAACGGGTTCGCCCCGGATGCGAGTGAGTTGGCCGCCGCGTTGCACACGCCGGAAGCCGAGATCGTCACGGCTCTGACGGCGCTACAGGACTATCACGGGGTGGTGCTGCATCCGAATAGCTCGCGGATATGGGTGATTCATCCGTTCTCGTTAGCCCCGACCAATTTTGCTGTTCGTACAGCGGGCAAAGCCTACTGGGGCAATTGTGCGTGGTGTTCGTTGGGCGTGGCGGCGCTGCTGAAGTGCGATACGACCATCACGACGGTGCTGGGTGCGGATAAGCAGCAAGTGGACATACACATCCGGGATGGCGAACTGGTGGAAACCGATTTCTACATTCATTTCCCAATTCCGATGACGAAGGCTTGGGATAATGTCATCTACACATGCAGTACCATGCTGCTGTTCGACAGCGTGCGCGATGTAGAACGTTGGTGCGACCAGCACCGGATCGCACGCGGGGATGTTCAACCGCTGTCCAACGTGTGGAACTTCGCCAAAGTCTGGTACGGCAACCATCTCAATCCCGGATGGGAAAAGTGGACGAACGAGCAAGCGTTAGACATCTTCAAGCAATTCAGCCTGACGCATGAGGTCTGGCAGATACCGTCCACCCAAACGCGCTTTTAGCCTGCATATTCTGCTTGACAGCCTTTCGCTGCGCATGGTATCGTGAAGGTGTCTCCGCGAATGCCGCGCCCTGCGCCCATTCCCGGAACCCCCGTCCAAACGAGTGAAAGAGTTCCCATGCGCCAGTCCACCGTTCTGTCATAACCGTATCCTGCGGATGACTGGCCGGTTTGCTGCGCTCTGGATTCACGACTCGAACCCGATGATTGACTATTGAGCGCCGCCGCAGGTTCATCTGCCGGGCGGCGCTTTTGATTCATTCGGGCTGCACGAGAAGGGAACTATATGCTTATCACTATTCATCAACTGACGAAAACCTACGGTTTGAACACCGTTCTGAATGGCGTGTCGCTAGTCGTCAACCCCGGCGAACGGGTGGCGCTGGTGGGCGCGAACGGCGTGGGCAAATCCACGCTGCTCAAGATCGCGGCGGGCGAACTGCTGCCGGATGCGGGCAGCGTGCGCTTGGGCGGCGGGGTGCGCCTCGGCTATCTGCCGCAGGTCATCATCGGCTATGACGCGCACACGCTGGACGACCTGATCGCGGACGCGCTGCGCGATTTGTACACGCTGGAGGCGCGGTTGCGAACGCTGGAAAGCGCCATCAGCACCTTATCCGGCGCGGCGCTGGATGCCGCTATGACCGACTATGGCGACTGTCTGGACACTTTTGAACGGGCGGGCGGCTATGAGATTGAAACGCGCCTCGCGCAAATCTGGGGCGGGCTGGCGATTGACCACCTCCCGCGTGATCGGCGCTTCGGCACGCTCTCCGGCGGCGAGAAAGCCCGCGTGGGGCTGGCGCGGTTGTTGCTAGGCGTGCCGGATGTGCTGCTGCTGGATGAGCCGACCAACCATCTGGACGGCGCGAGCCTGACGTGGCTGGAAGGCTATCTCTCGGCCTATCGTGGCGGGATGCTGATCGTCTCGCATGACCGCGAATTCCTCAACCGCACCGTGACCGCCATCGTGGAGATTGACGAACCCACGCGCAAAAGCAAACGCTACAGCGGGGACTACGACACCTATGCCGCCGCCAAAGCCAGCGAACGCCGCCAGTGGGAGGCTACCTACGCCGCCCAACAGGAGGAGATGGCGGTGCTGCGGCTGACCGTCGGGCAGACGGCGCGGCAGAATATCAACTACCGTCCCCAAACCGACGGCGATAAGTACATCCGCAACTTCAAAATCGCGCAGCATGACCACACCGTTTCCAAGCGGGTGCAGGCCGCCGAGGAAAAGCTGGCGCGGCTGGAGGCTGAGGCGTTGCCACAGCCGCCTGTGCCGCTGCACTTCGACCCGCACTTCGATCCGGCGGCGCTGCGCGGCAGGTTGCCGCTGGTGGTGTCTGGCGTGAGCAAGCAATTCGGGGGACGGGCGGTGCTGGACGATGTGTATTTCACGGTGGGGACGCGGGCGCGTATCCTGCTGGCGGGGCCGAACGGCGCGGGTAAGTCCACGCTGGTCAAAATCCTCGCGGGGCTGGAAGCGCCCGATAGCGGCGAAGTGTATCGCAATCCGGCGGTGCGCTTCGGCTATCTCGATCAGGAGCGCGGTGCGCTGAATCCGGCGCACACGCTGTTAGAAGCCTTCCGCGACGGGTTGGAACTGGAGCAGCAGGCGATGGTGACGGTGCTGATTCGCTCCGGCTTGTTCCGCTATGCCGATATGGAAACGCCCGTCAGTGGGATGAGCAGCGGTCAGCGGCGCAAGCTGCAAATCGCCCGTTTGATCTTCGGGCGTGCCAACCTGCTGCTGCTGGACGAGCCGACCAACGATGTCAGCTTCGATGTGCTGGAAGGGCTGGAATCGGCACTGTGCGAGTTCCCCGGTGCGGTGATCGCCGCCTCGCACGATCGGCGCTTCATGCAGAACTTCGGCGGCGAAATCTGGCTGCTGGACGGCGGGCGCATCACGGTTTACAGCGGGTGGGCGGACTATGTGGAGCGCGATCAGGTGCGCCGCAGCGTGTCCTAATGGCGTTAGGGGCGGGGGAAAATTCCGCATTGTCCCCCGCCCTCAATGAGTCTATCATGACCGGTATGAACGACCTGATGCAACTGGCCTACGATGATGAAGCCGATGTGCTGCTGCGAGTTGATCCTGATACCGGGGATGTCGTTGGTTTAACCATTCTGAATCTCGCCACATGTAATCATTTGGCTAACCTGTCCATCCATGTTGACCTACACGCTTTGAGTGGATAACCCGCCCATGCCCAACCTTGCACCCGCACCCCATTCCCCGCCGCCTCGCCTCACCCCGTTGGAGGCGGTGCGTTTGGCGCTGGAAACCCCTTGGAAAGCCGTCAACGAGGTCGAACGCTTGCTGCTGCTGCCGCTGGCGCGATTCGGCTTCGCATGGGCAGGTGTGGCGTGGGGCGCGGGCTGGAAGTTGTACGGCCTGCCGATCATCCAGAAGCACCGGCGCGGTGTGCTGCGCATCGGGGCGCGGCTGGAACTACGCTCCACCGCCCGCAGCAACCCGCTGGGGCCGCACCGTCCGGTCATCCTCAGTGTGCGGCGTCCCGGCGCGGCGCTCATCATCGGGGACGACTTCGGCATGACGGGCGGGAGCATCGTGGCGGAGGAGCGCATCACCATCGGCAACCGGGTGGCGGTGGGCGCGAATACGATTATCGCGGATACCGACTTTCACCCACTTGACCCCGCCGAACGCCGCCTCGCACCGCTGAACGGCGCGACTGCGCCCATCGTGATCGAAGATGATGTGTTCATCGGGATGCAATGTTTGATCCTGAAAGGCGTTACACTGGGGCGCGGTTGTGTGATCGGCGCGGGCAGCGTCGTCACCCGCGATGTGCCTGCGGGGATGATCGCCGCTGGCAACCCCGCCCGCGTCATCCGTCCGGTGTCCTGAAACATACCTTACATCTTTTGACGGGTGACGGTGTTTTAAGGTATGACTCATGCTCTTTCGTGAACCCTAGAGAGAATCGAGCAGGCTGTGGATACAGGTTCCCGTCCCCCGGATTTCAACGCATTCTGGACTGCTGTGGCGCGTTTCCTGCTGAGGCTGTTCGGGTGGGCGGCGGAAGGCGCTGTGCCGAATTTGCCCAAGTGCGTCGTGGTGGCTGCGCCGCACACCTCCAACTGGGATGGCCTCATTCTTGTGGTGGCCTCGTTTGCCTTGCGCGTCCGCCTGCTGTGGATCGGCAAGCACACCCTGTTTCGCCCCCCCGTCGGCTGGCTGATGCGGGCGTTCGGCGGCGTGCCGATCAACCGCACCACCACCAAGAACGCGGTGGAACAGGTGGCGCAAACCTTTAGCGAACGCGAACGCATGGTGCTGGTGATCGCCCCGGAAGGCACGCGCAAGAAGGTCAAGCACTGGCGCACCGGCTTTTACTACATCGCGCTGGCGTCCAACATTCCGCTGGTGCTGGGCTATCTGGATTACAACCGCAAACGTGCTGGCCTCGGCCCGGTCATCTATCCATCCGGCAACATCGAGGCCGACATGGAGCAAATCCGCGCCTTCTACGCGCCGATCATCGGGCGCCACCCTGAGCGCATGAGTCCCATTACACTCGCACCCACTGCGCCCGAAAAACCAGCGGCAGACGCCTGAACGCAGGAAGGGATCGTCATGGCTTCTTTGTCCCCCTCCCATTCTGTCCGCCGTCTCGCAGACTATCCTCACTGGTTGAGCGCCCTCGCCCGTTTCATCTGCCGGGTGACGGGCTGGCGCGTCGAAGGTGAACTGCCCAATCTGGATCAATTCGTGGTCATCGGCGCACCGCATACGTCCAACTGGGATGGAATCTTGATGCTGCTGCTTTCGATGTCGCTCAACGTGCGGATGCTGTTTCTGGGCAAGCACACGCTGTTT
Organism: uncultured Chloroflexota bacterium; assembly: GCA_903864435.1. GTDB lineage: Bacteria > Chloroflexota > Anaerolineae > Aggregatilineales > Phototrophicaceae > CFX2. The sequence goes on from CAIPFY010000253.1 coordinate 8,236, forward strand.
CGCCCGCCCTTCGGGTGGCTCATCCGGTTGCTTGGCGGCATCCCCATCAATCGGCAAACCTCCATCAATGCAGTAGATGAAGTGGTTGAGCGTTTTCGTGAGCATCCGCGCATGGTGCTGGTACTGGCACCGGAAGGCACGCGCCGCAAGGTGCGCCGCTGGAAAACCGGCTTTTATTACATCGCGCTGGAGGCAGGTATTCCGATTGTGATGGGCTATGTGGACTACTCCGCCAAACGCACTGGCCTCGGCCCACTTTTCACCCCGACTGGCGATTATGAAGCCGACATGCGTACCATCCTCGCCTTCTATGCCGACAAACAGGGTCGCCATCCTGAGCGCATGAGCGAAGTCCAATCCGCGTAAACCGGCTGACCGCCCGCCCGACCAGAGGGGCGAACCGGCGCGTTTGCCCCTTAGTAGCCATCCACCATTGCCCCCATTCCCGAATACAACCCATCCTGTGGTCTTATTGGCGCGGGGAAGGGCGGGTGTTATAATTCGCAGGCCACGCGCTAGTTCCATAAATGTTTGTAAAAATCGTGTTTCACGATTTATTTTTTCGGAGGAGGAAAGTTCAGTGACTTCTCTTGTTTTAACCATTACCGAGACACTGCGCTATCGAGGGGCGATTGGGCAGTGGAGTTGGGTCCTGCACCGCCTCAGCGGTCTGGGCGTCGTGCTGTTCATCACGTTACACGTGGTGGATACCTCATGGGCTTTGTTCTATCCCGATTTATACGTGGAAGCCATCGCCACCTACCAGACACCGCTGTTCACCATCGGCGAGTTTGTGCTGGTGGCCTGCGTGATCTACCATGCGCTCAACGGCTTGCGAATCGTCGTATTTGACTTCAAGCCGGTGTGGTGGAAGTATCAGCAGAAGGCCGCCGGTTGGGTGCTGATCGGCACACTGGTCATCCTCGTGCCGGTGTTCATCGGCATGTTCGGTCATGTGATGCGCTTCTATGGCGACCCGGAAAGCAAGTTCCTCGGCATCGGCGATGTGCTAACAGCGCAACTGCCATTCGCGGCGGGCATCGGCGCGGCCATCATCGGCGCGATCCTGTTCTCCGGCGTGGTGGGCATCATCCGCCCCGAACAGAGCAAAGCGGAGCGTAAGGCCGGCGTGAAGCCGAAGGGCAGCAAGCTGGAACGCTTCTGGTGGTCATTCATGCGCCTCAGCGGGTTGGTTATCCTGCCGCTGGTGTTCGGTCATCTGGCGATGATGCACGTCATTCAGGGCGTGTTCGACATCACCGCCGCCGATTTCACAGTGGTCGGCACGACGACAGCCAACGTCACCGGAACAGCGGTCGAGTTCGTGGCGAACCGCTGGAACTACCTCATCGGCCCGCTGGCGATCTGGCGGCTGTACGATCTGGCGCTGCTGGCGCTGGTGACGGTACACGGCTTCAACGGCCTGCGCCTCGTGCTGACCGATTACACCGGCTTCAGCCCGCTGCTCAAGCGCGGCGCGATCTACCTGTGCGTGATCGGCGCGGTGGTGCTGCTGGTGCTGGGCGCGGGTGCGCTGTTCGGCACGATTGACGATTCGATGAAAAAGATGGCGCAGGAAGCAATGGCGAACCTGCATCAGTAAACGTCTGTTTGTGCGCGGGGATAAAGGGTTGGGACGTTTACTGGCAACCCGTATTGCAAGGGCTTTGTAGAGGAGTTTGGGCGAATGCAGACGCATCAATTTGATGCCATCATCGTTGGCGCAGGCGGCGCAGGTCTGATGGCCGCCCTGTACGCCAGCAAAGGTGGCGCGAACGTAGCCGTAGTCAGCAAGCTGTATCCCACCCGCAGCCACACCGGGGCGGCGCTGGGCGGCATTGGCGCGGCGTTGGGCAACTATGAGGAAGACAAACCGCTGTGGCATGCCTACGACACGGTGAAGGGCGGCGACTATCTGGCCGACCAGAACGCGGCGAAGGTGCTGGCGGAAAACGCGGTGGACGCGGTGATCGAACTGGAGCATATGGGGCTGCCGTTTGACCGCACCCCGGAAGGCCGCATCAGCCAGCGGCGTTTCGGCGGCCACACCAGTAATTTTGGCGAGAAACCGGTGCGCCGCGCCTGCCATGCGGCTGACCGTACCGGTCACATGATTTTGCAGACTCTTTACCAACAATGTATTAAGAATCAAGTGCGCTTCTTTGATGAATTCCATGTGGTGGATGTCATCATGAATCAGGGCGCTTGCGTGGGCGTGGTCGCCCTGCAACTGGGCACGGGCGAGATTCACGTCTTTCACGGCAAGGCCACCCTGTTTGCGACGGGCGGCTGGGGGCGTGTGTGGCAGATCACCAGCAACGCGCACACCCTGACGGGCGACGGCGCGGCTGCCGTGTTCCGCCGGGGCATCCCTATGCAGGATATGGAATTTTACCAGTTCCATCCCACCGGCCTGTACGGGCTGGGCGTGCTGCTGACCGAAGGTATTCGCGGTGAGGGCGGCATCATCCTCAACCGGAACGGCGAACGCTTCATGGAGAAGTACGCGCCCAAGATTAAAGACCTCGCCAGCCGCGATGTGGTCAGCCGTTCGATCTATCTCGAACTGCGGGCGGGCAACGGCGTGGGGCCGAATAAAGATTACGTGCATCTGGACATCCGTCCCAGCACCGTCAACCGCTATCTGGCGGAAGCCGGCGAAACCCGCCGCGTGGACGAAGCCTATGTCGCCCGCGTGCTGGCAGAAACACTGGACGTGTGCCGCACCTATGCCGGCGTTGACCCGCTGACCGAGCCAATGCCCATTCAGCCGACGGCGCACTATGCGATGGGCGGCATTCCCACCAACGTAGACGCCGAAGTGGTGATTGACGAAAACTGGACGGTTCTGCCCGGTATGTACGCCGCTGGCGAATGCGCCTGCGTGAGCTGTCACGGCGCGAACCGGTTGGGGACGAACTCACTGGTGGACTTGATCGTGTTCGGGCGGCGCGGTGGCATGAAGATTGCCGAATATGTGAAGAAGGCCGACCTGATCCCCCTGCCGCCGAATCCGGCGGGCGAGACCGAAGCCGAATTCAAGCGGCTGCGTGCCAGCAAGGGCAAGACCCGCCCCTACGAAATTCGTAAGCAGATGCAGAAGGTGATGATGGAAGGCGTGGGCGTGTTCCGCGACGAGAAGGCCATGCAGAACGCGCTGAACGTGGTGCGCGAACTGCGCGAACGCTACCGCACCGACCTGACCTTCGATGATCGTGGCTACAAGTACAACACCGATGCGCTGGAAGCGTGGGAACTGGGCTGCCTGCTCGACCTTGCGGAAGTGACGGCGGTGAGCGCGTTGGAACGCAAGGAAAGCCGGGGCGGTCACAGCCGCGAAGACTACAAAGATCGTGACGATAAGAACTGGCTGGTGCATACGCTGGCCTATCGCAAGGGCAGCGCGGTCTATCAGGAAGGTCAGACCAGCATCGAACTCAACCTGAAGAAAAAGGTGGATATGTCGCTGGCGGCGGAAGACCCGCGCTTCATTCCGAAAGAGCGCGTGTACTAGCCATGAGCGATTCGGAGAAAGCGATCCGGCAGGCGGTCGCCCGTTACCGGGGCGTAGCCTCCATAAACCTGATGAAGTCCATCTCAGTAATCATCGTCGGTGTATTGATGATCTACCTGCTGGCTTCGGACAAGCTGTTCGACAGCAACAGTCAGGATGCGCCGCTGTATAAGACGCTGGGGCCGGATGGGGTCAATCTCGTCGTGCTGGCGTTCGCGGTGGGGGTGCTGGTGTTCGGTTTTTACTGGACGTACAGCCTGATCCGCAAATTACGGCACGGCGTGAAGGCTTATGAAACAGAACTTCGCAAAAATATGGAAAACAACAGTAGGTGAGGTCACACATGGAAGTCACCTTTCGGATTCGACGTTACAATCCCGAAGAACCGGGTAAAAACAAGCCGTACTGGCAGGAATTTACCCTGAAAGATGTGAAGGAAACCGACCGCGTTTTGGAACTGCTGCACCGCGTGAAGTGGGAGCAGGACGGCACGCTCGGCTTCCGGCGCTCGTGTTCGCACGGTATCTGCGGTTCGGATGCCATGCGTATCAACGGGCGCAACGCGCTGGCCTGCAAGCTGCTCATCCGCAGCTGTGGCCCCAAAGTACAGGTAGAGCCGATCCTCGGCCTGCCGGTGCTGAAAGACCTGATCGTGGATATGGAGCCGTTCTTCGCGCATTACCGTTCGGTTATGCCGTTCTTCGTGAACAACGACCCTGTTCCGGCGGACGGGCGCGAACGCTTGCAGGACGCGGAAGAACAGCAGATCATCAACGACACCACGAACTGCATCCTGTGCGCGTGCTGCACCACCTCCTGCCCCAGCTTCTGGGCGAACGGCGAGTACGTCGGCCCGGCGGCGATGGTGCAGGCGCACCGCTTCATCTTCGACACCCGCGATCAGGCTTCGCAGGAGCGCATCGCGGTGCTGGCGGAACCGGATGGCGTGTGGCGCTGCCGCACGATCTTCAACTGTACACCGGCCTGCCCGCGTGGCATCGAAGTCACCCGCGCCATTGGCGAGGTGAAACTGGCGATCATGCGCGGCACCCGCGAAGGCATCATCAACCCGAAGGACATCAAGGTTCACGGGTAGGGCGAGAGTCCTCTGTCCCCCGTCCCCTTTCCCCATACATGGAGAAATGGGGGGGGAAAGGCACATACCAAGAGTCCCCGTCCCTTTTCCCGCCCCCTGTATGGGGAGGGGCTAGGGGCGGGGACTCTTTTCTGCCGCACCTTATTCCCGCGCCGTAATTGCGCTATGATGAAACGCGCATCACATACCCCGGAGCGAACGCATGTCTTTACCCCCTGTGCAGCGGTTCGAGTCGTCCGAAGGCCACCGCATTTACCGCATCGCTATGGAAGCCTTTCCCGGTTTCATCGTGTATGCCTATCTGCTGCTGGGCGCGGGCGTTCCCATGCTGATTGACACCGGTTCCGGTTTCGGCAACAGCAACGATCATCTGTTGGAGGGGCTGAAAGCGGTGCGCGAGGCATTTGGCGAACCGCTGGGGCTGAAGGACATCCGGCGTATTCTGGTGTCGCACGGGCATATTGACCACTTCGGCGGCGTGGCCTTCATGGTCGAGCAGACCGGCGCAGAAGTCGGCGTGCATGAGATTGATCGGCGCGTGCTGACCGCTTACGAGGAGCGCGTGGTGATCGCCACCAAAGATATGCGCGTGTATCTGGAACGGGCAGGCGTGAAACCGGAGCGCATGGCCTCCCTGCTGGAGATGTACGGCTTCGCCAAGAAGCATGTGCGTTCTGTTCCGGTGGCCTTCTCGCTGGACGAAGATACCCCGCTGGACGGGATGCGCTTCATTCACGCGCCGGGGCATTGTCCGGGGCAGGTGTGCATCCACATCGGGGATGTCCTCATCACCGCCGATCACGTCTTGTCGCGCATCACGCCGCACCAAGCGCCGGAGAGCATTACTGCTTACACAGGGTTGGGGCATTACTTCGAGTCGTTGCGGAAGGTGGCACAAATCGAAGGGGTGCGGCTGGCACTGGGCGGTCACGAAGATCCGATAGACGACCTGTACGGGCGCATTCGCGACATTCGCGCCAGCCACGAGCGCAAGCTGGAGCGCGTGCAGGACGCGCTGCGCGAGGCGGGCGAACCGCTGACACTGACCGACATTTCGCGGCGCATGTACCCGGATCGGCACGGCTACGATGTGCTTCTGGTGCTGGAAGAAGTGGGGGCGCACGTCGAATATCTGTACCAGCACGGACGGCTGGCCGTGTGCAATCTGGATGAGGTGGAGCGCGAGCCGAACCCCGCCTTACGCTACGGGTTGGTCTGAACGCTCCGCGTAAGATCGGCGGCGCTTAGTGCTGCTGATGCGGGCGGTGTCCTCCGTACAGCCAGAGTGCCGCGATGATGGCCGCGCCGATGGGCAGCGACCAGTCCAGCAGTGCCGGATTATTGGCAAGGCCACTGATGAAGAGCACAGCGACCAGCGCCATCAAGACCAGCAGCGCAGCTTGTTCAATTTTCTGCATGATCTTCCCCTCCTCATTAGACTACTTCTACTCTCACAATACGCCCGTTCGCATGAACGCGGGAAGTGACAACCGTCCTCTTTTCATGCGCCATTTGTGCTATTGCTCACCCCGCGCTCAGGTATCCGTTTTAGACTGATGGCGCATTGGACGGTTGAGAACAGGCACAAGGGGGCGAACATGGGCTGGATACGTGCTTCGGGCGGGATCATACTGGCGCTGGTGTTGCTGATGGCATTCCCGGCGGCGGCGCATGACCCGTCTATCGAAGAAGAAGATTGGGGCGGCTTTGACGCGCCTTTTCAGACTGCCGATGCAACCGTTTCGTATGCGCTGTACGGTTATCTGGACGAGGCCGATGTGGACGTGTTCGCGCTGGACTTCCCCGAAGCCGACATGCTGCTACGCGCCGAACTGCTGATTCCGGTGTGCGGGGCGCACTACGCTGATTTCTACCCGCAAATGGTGATCTTCGCGCCAGCAGCGGACGGCCTGACTGCGATAGATATCACGTTGCCGTTCGATGTGCCGGAGGGATACGTCCCCGTCTACACGTCCGCGCCAGCGGCACAGCCGGAAGCTACGCCCGAACCGGAGGGCGAACGGCCTACATTTGTCGAGCCAGTGGGGGGAACGGTCTTTTACGAGTCCGTGCGTACCGATTGGACGGTGACGGTTGCGGGCAGCTACCGGGTGGCGGTGTACAACCCCGAAGGGCAACCGGGCGATTACGCGCTGGCGACGGGCTACCGCGAAGTGTTCAACTCGTCCCCGCTGCAAATGATGCAGGCCGTAGCCGCCATCCGCAGCAATGAGTGGTTGCACCGTCGTTGTGACCTGCCGCTAGATGACCCGAACGCGGTGATCGAGCATGACCACGACGCCGACAGCGGCGGGTAGCGATTCGTTAACGGGGAATCGCTAGGCAATTTCCGCAATTCTTATACAATGGATATAAAGGCGTTCAACTGCTCATAGAATGCGATCCATTTATGCCACGCTCACAGGTTCTCCGCCAGCGGAATTGGACAGAAGAAGAACTGGTGAAAGCCGGTTTTTGTCACTATGCGCCCACTAAACGGTTGGTGATGGCGCGGGTGATTAAAAAAGCAGTGGACATCGAGATGACTCTGGAAGTTCTACGCGCCGACAGCGGGGACATCGTGTGCTACACCCCCGGCGATCAGGTGCAACCTTCGCTGGAGGGCTATGAGCACTGGCCGGTGCAGCCCGACCTGTTCAAGAAAACCTATAAGGCATGGGATGATCCGATGTGGCGTCCCAATGAGCCGGAAAAGCACCTGATGTTGAACGGTTGCAAACCGTATTTCAAGCATCTGGGCGTGTGGGCGCTCAAACTGCCGGTGGCGATTATGATGCAGTCGTTGGAAAGCCCTGAACCGGTGCTGGTGCCAGTCGGACGCTGGTTGTGCATCGGTTCACAGGGGGAGCCGTATCACATGAGCGACGAAAATTTCCACACGCGCTACCAGTTCCCCCCGCTGAAATAGTTCCCCGCAGGTCTTAGCCGCTTGGCAGCGCCACCGTCAGGGTGAGCGCGTCCATGCTGCCCGCCTGTTCCGCCCGCAGCAGCAGCCGCGAACGCTGTGTTTCGCCCATCGTGAACCCGCCCGCCGTCGGGAATAACGTGTTGTTGAATCCCGCGAGGTCTATATACAGATCGGGCGACGCGCCGCTCCACCACTCGGCAGCGGTGATCGCTCCGGCAGGGGCGTTCAGCACTGAGTCTGCGCTGCCCGTCGTGAGTAGCAACTGGTCGCCATTCACGCCTAGCGTGAAAATCGGCTCGGTTTCGCCGTCCGCCAGCAGCGGCGTCAGCGTCCAATCGCCCGCCGTTTGCACATCCCCCGCCGTCAGCGTGAAAATCGCTTGCAGCAGCGAGGCCGCGCCCGCCGCCGCCCCTTCCGCATCCGGCGAGGTGGTCAGCAGCAACAGGTCGAACGGCGTGTTGAGCAGCGGCAGCGGGTTATTCGGACGCGGCAGCAGCGCCAGCACATACGGATCGCCCAGTTTGTCCAGCAGCGCGGTTTGCACGTCCACCTGTTGATACCGCTGCAAGTTCACCAGAAAGGCGCTGATGGCGGCCTGAAGCTGTGAACTGGTAGGCGGGGCGTTCAATGTATCCGCCGTTCCTGCCGTCATAATTGGCAGGCCGCCCAGTAGTTCGCGGGCGTAGTTGCTCATCGGCACGGCGGCCAGCGCGTCCCACAGGAAGGTGCGCAGGTTCGCGCCGCTATGCAGCAGAAAGGCGCTGCGCGGCACTGCATCCAGCAATTCCGCCGGAAAACTGACGGGGGTGTTCACATCCACCGCGCCATGCAACCGCACCTGTGTTTGGGTTTGGAACGTCGTTTCGTCCCACAGCAGCGCCGCGCCCGCCGCGTCATACGCGCCGGTCAGCAACCGCGACAGCCATGACGGTTCGGGGCGGATTTGCGCCCACGACTCGCCAAAAGCCGCCAGCAAACGTTCCGAATCCGGTAGACCGTTCAGCAGGCCGTTGGTCGCCGCCAGCAAATGATCGCCCTGCACATAAGCGGTAGCGAGCGCATCCGGTAGCGAGGCGCGTATATCACGGAAGGCGGTCTGTTCGCTCAGGGCAGGCGCAGCGCCCGCCTGCACATCCAGCGCGGCGCGGACAAAATCCGGCGCACCGATGAACACCGCCGGCGTGGTCAGGGCGATGGCGGTCTGGTCATCCGCGTACACTTGGACACCGCGATAGGTGCTTTCGGTCATGCCTTCCTGCCCCTGAATGATCGGGCTGAGGTGCGCCGCCGCGCTGACCAGATCACTGCTGGAAAGCACCAGCAGCACATTGTCCGGGTTGGCGATCAGCCCGCCGTTGAAGCCCCGGTAGGCAATCAGCAGATCATCACCCAACCATGACAGCACGTTCTGCGAGAAGGTCACGCCTTCCACATCAAACCACTGGTCAAGCGGGAAGAAGCCGTCCCAGCCGATGCCGCCTTGCTGCGCGATCACCCGTTCAGGCTGCACCAGCGCGGCAGCGAAGTAGGAGGCGTTCAGCGTGCGCAGGGTGGCAGCAGCATCGGTCAGGTTCAGTTCGAGGGTGGCAACCGAATCGGCGGGGACAAAAGTAGTCAGATCAGGCGTATCCTGTGCGACAGCCGCGCCGCCCAGCAGCCCACCGATGACCACGAGGAGAATCAACCATTTCCACATCGTCACACGCTCCTGTTGCCCGTTGAAATCGGGACAGTCCATACAAAAAGAGAGGCGAACCGCATCTGTCCGCCCCTGCTCTTACTGTAGTCGAAATGTTTGCGACTCGGCAAGCCGCTTTCATGGACTGCTCATAGGGCGCTACACGCCCACATCACGGCGCTGGAAGCACCACACGCTGCCGACGACCAGCAGCGCCGCCACCAGCAGCAACAGCAGAACGTTGCCCCCGTTCAGGCCGTTGGTCATCACCCCCATGCTGTCGTAGTAGCTGAAGAACGACAGCGCCCGCAGCACATCGTTCAGTAAACCGCTGCCGTTGCGCCCGATGAAATCCGCGAAATAACTGGCGACGATGATCGTGGATGTGACAGCCAGCGCAGTGGATTTGCGCCGCGCCCATGCGCCCACGAACGCGGTCAGCGCCAGCATGAGCAGCAGGCCGGGGATCAGGTTCACGGTACTGGCGACCAGCTTGGGCGTGCTGATTTTCAAAGCCGAGTTGTTCAAGCCTAGCACAAGACCGGGCAGGGAGATCAGCGCGATTCCGACAGCGATCAGCGCGTAGGCGGCGAACTTTTCCACCACGACACGCCAGCGCGGGACAGGCAGCGCCAACACCACATCCAGAATGCCCTCGTCTTCCTCGTTGGCGGTGATGTTCATCCCCGCCCACACCGCCCACACCGCCAGAATCAGGAGCGCATAGCCGAAGTAGCTAAAGCTGATGAAGCCTTCGGGCGTGGCAATCGCCGCTGCGTCATTCACGCCGAGCAGCTTAAACACGGCGGTGGGCATACTCGCCATCAAATCGGCGTACTGCTTCAGGGTGTCCATCGTGGGGACGACCACCGCGATATAAAAGCCTAGCACCGCCATGCTGCCGCCCCACCACACGATTTGCTTCCAACTGCGGCGCAGCGTTTCGGTGAAGATCACGCCGTTCATCGGGTCGCCTCCTTTCCAGATGTGCCGCTGTAGTAGGTCAAAAAGACTTCTTCCAGCGTAGGTTCTTCCGTCACCATCCCGGTCACATAGTAGGGCGCGAGGGCGCGTAGCAGCGGGTCGAAATCGCCAACCAGCCGCAACCGCAGCCCGTCCGGTAGCGCCTGCACTTCGCTCACGCCGACCACCTGTGCCAGCGCGTTCGCCGCGACGGGTTCGCGGAAATGCAGCGTCACCCACTGGAAATCGGCGTGCATCAGGTTGGATACGGATTCGACGGCTTTCAGTTCGCCGCCGCGCAGAATGCCCACGCGGTCACAAATGGCCTGCACCTCGCTCAACACATGCGAGGACAGGAACACCGTCCGCCCTTCGGCTTTCACATCCAACATCAGTTCGTTGAAGATTTGCTGCATCAGCGGGTCGAGTCCGCCGGTGGGTTCGTCCATGATGAGCAGGTCAGCGCGGTTCATCAGCGCCAGTACCAGCCCCAGTTTGCGCTTGTTACCGGACGAATAGGTACGCACCTTCAGCGTGGGATCGAACTGCAAGCGGTCTACCAGCTGCCGCACATAGGCCGCATCCACGCCGCCGCGCAGTTTACCCACGTAGTCCAGCACTTGCTGCCCGGTATACCCTTTCCACAGGTTCAGCTCACCGGGCAGGAACCCGATGCGGCGGTGCAGCGCCACGCTGTTCGCCCGCGCATCCTCGCCAAAGAGCAGCGCCCGCCCGGTTGTGGGGCGAATCAGGTCGAGCAGCAGGCGGATGGTGGTGGTTTTGCCCGCGCCGTTCGGCCCCAGATAGCCGAAGATTTCGCCCTGCTGAATGGTGAGATTCAGCCCTTTCAGCGCATCCACCTGTTCTTTGCGCGACCGCTGATAGGTCTTGCTCAACTGTTCAATCTGGATGACAGCGGTGTTCGCGGTCATATACACTTCCTCCGGCTTACAAGCTCATCCGCGTGCCTTTATTATACGCCCGACGGGGGAAAAGGGAGGCTGTGATAGATCACGAACCGCCTGAAACCCGCCGTGAATCAAAAACCCCTGTTCAGGGTGAGCAGGGGTTTGGGGTTGCGAATGTTCCGGTTTAGAAGCCAGTCAGGTGCGACAGGTCAGCGCGGCCTTTTTGCAGGGCGCTGATGGCCTGCAACAGGCCGATGCGTCCGCGCCGCAGTTCCGGTTCGGGCGCGTTCACCATCACATGATTGAAAAAATCGGTAATGGCGGGCAGCAGCGGCGAGAACACCGTCAGGAACACCGCGACATTGGCATCGGGGTTCAGTTTGGCTGCCGCCTTCTGGTAGGCCGCAAACAGCACCTTCTCCTGCGGTTCTACCAGTGCATCGGCATTTAACGGGTAGCGTTCGCTTTCGGCGCGGGTGATGCGGACGCAGCGAGCGAAGCCGTCTAGCAGCCCTTCCCAGTCGTCGCGGGCGACCCACAGCGAGAGTTCGCGCATCCCTTCGAGGGCGCGATACGGGTTGGCGCTCTGTTCCGCCAGCACCGCCGCGATCACATCACGCGGCCAATCCTGTTCTTCCACCCATGCCCGCAGGCGACCGCCGATGAAGTCCAGCACGTCCGACTGCACCTGCGCCGATACCGGCACGGGCTGCACGCTCGCCACGACCTTCACCAGTTGCGCGAGGTTCACATCTAGCTTTTTGCTGGCGACGATCTGGATCACGCCCAGCGCGGCGCGGCGCAGGCCGTAGGGGTCTGCCGTCGAACGCGGCGCGAGTCCCACCGCGAACAGGCCGACCAGACTATCGAGGCGGTCTGCCAGCGCCAGCAGCGTACCGGCGGCGCTTTCCGGCAGGATGTCGCCCGCCGAACGCGGTAGCCAGTGTTCAAAAATGGCATTCGCCACCGCCGGGGTTTCGCCACTCAGACGGGCATATTCGCGCCCCATCGTGCCTTGCAGCGAGGTCATCTCGACCACCATGCGGGTCGCCAGATCAGCCTTGTAGATGGCGGCAGCCCGCAGCGCGGTTTGCAACTCGTCACCCTTCACGCCCAACGCAGCGGCCAGCGGCGCAACGACTTTCGCTACGCGCTCACTCTTGTCCAGCATCGAGCCGAGTTTCTCCTGAAACGTCAGCGTAGACAGGCGCGACAGGTAATCCGCCAGCGGCTTCTTGCGGTCTTCGGCATAGAAGAACGAGGCATCCTCGAAGCGGGCGCGGAGTACCTGCTCGTTGCCATGCGCCACTTTATCAAGGTGCTGGTCATCGCCGTTGCGGACGGTGATGAAGTACGGCAGCAGATTGCCCTGCGCGTCCTCCACCGGGAAGTAACGCTGCTTCTTCGCCATCACCATCACCAGCACTTCACGCGGCAATTCCAGATAGCGTCCCTCGAACTTGCCCAACAGCGCCGTCGGGCGCTCAACGAGGTTGGTCACTTCCTCCAGCAGCGCGTTCGATTCCGGCACATGGCCGCCCACGCCCGCCGCAATCGCGGCGATCTGTTCGCGGACAGTCTCGCGGCGCAGTTCTTGGTTGAGAATCACGCCCTGCTCTTTGAGCGCGTCGAAATAAGCACGCGGGTTGGAGACGGTCATCTCCGGCGACCCGAACGGGCGCAAGCCGCGTGTGACCGCGCCGCTGGCGATGCCGGCATAGTCGAACGGGATGACGGTGTTACCAAACAGCGCGGTGAACCAGCGCAGCGGACGCGAGAAGGCCAGCGCCGTCGCGTTCCAGCGCATCGCCTTGCCGAACTTGATGCTGCCGACCAGCTTGGGCAGCGCCTCCGCCAGCACTTCGACGGCAGGCCGTCCGGTTTCGCGCACGAGGGCGGTCACGTACTGCCCGCCGTCAATCTCCTGCACCTTCAAATCTTCCACGCGCACCCCGCGCCCGCGTGCGAACCCTTCGGCGGCCTTCGTCGGCTTGCCGTCGGCATCGAAAGCGCGGTTGGCGGGCGGCCCTTTTTCGAGGCGTTCCTCGTCCGGCTGACGGGCAGGCACATCCCACGCGGCCAGCACAAGGCGGCGCGGCGTGGCATAGACTTCCACGCCCTGCGGCGGCTTCAAGCGCAGTCGTTCAAACAGGTTCAGCGCCATATCTTCCAGTTGTTCCTGCGCCGCGCTCACATCGTCGGCGGGCAGTTCTTCCACACCGATCTCCAGCAGGAAATCGGCCTTATCCAGCGCGGGCAGTTCGCCCAACGGGGCAGCTTTTTGCAGCGCGGGCGCTTCCCACCCCTGCGACTGCTTTAGCATCGGGTAGCCCATCGCCTCACGCTGGGCGGCGAAGGCTTTGGTCACATCGCGGGTGAGGGCGCGCATCCGGTGGAAATAAGCCGCACGTTCGGTCACGCCAATCGCGCCGCGTGTATCCAGCACATTAAACAGGTGGCTGCACTTCAGCACGTAGTCATAGGCCGGCAGCACCGCGCCCGCCGCCAGCGCCCGCTTGCTCTCGCCTTCGTAGACTTCAAAGGTCTGCATCAGCCCTTCGATGTCCGCAAGGTCAAAATAGTAGGCGCAGTGTTCTTTTTCGCTCTGAAGGAACACATCCCCGTAGGTCAGCCCCGGCACCCATTCGATGTCCCACGCGGCGTTGGTGTCCTGTAGGGCGATGGCGATACGCTCCAGACCGTAGGTGATTTCGACGGATACCGGCTCCAGTTCCAGACCGCCGGCCTGCTGGAAATAGGTGAACTGGGTGATCTCCTGCCCGTCCAGCCACACTTCCCAGCCCAAGCCCCACGCGCCCAGCGCCGGACTTTCCCAGTTGTCCTCCACAAAACGGATGTCATGTTCACGCGGGTTGATGCCCAACGCCTCCAGCGACTTCAGGTACAGCTCCTGCGGGTTGCCCGGATCGGGCTTCAGGATGACCTGATACTGGAAGTAATACTGCATCCGGTTGGGGTTTTCACCGTAACGGCCATCATCCGGGCGAACGCTCGGCTCGACATAGGCCACGCGCCAGGGTTCGGGGCCGAGGACGCGCAACAGCGTGGCGGGGTTGCCTGTCCCGGCTCCCACCTGTATGTTGTAGGGATTCCAGATCAAGCAGCCCTGTTCGGCCCAGAAGTCGTGCAGCTTCATGATGATCTGCTGGAAATTCAACGGTTTCGCCATAAGATGCCCTAGCCTTGTAATGGGATGAGAGACAAGGGTGATTATAAAGGACAACCGCTGGATTATCGAGACAGGCCGCGAGGGGGTTAGGGCAAACGCATCAAATCACAAATGGCACTTATTCGCCGTGTTGAAAGGCGGGACAATTCGCGTCCCGTCTTTCAACCCTCGCTAGGTCGTTTGCACGTCTTCCCGCCGCCGCCGCAGGATGCGGGCGTACAGCGCCAGTGCAGGCGACAGGATGACGGCACTGGCGAGCAACGCGGCGCGAATGCCCAACCGTTCTCCGATCAAGCCCACCGGCGGCCCCCCGACAATCTGCCCCAGCGCGTCCACCTGCCCACTCATCGAGATCACCGTCGCCCGCACATTGGAGGGGACGTGCTGGTTAATCCATGTGGTCTGAATCGGCTCGATCAGCGTCCGGCTGATGGTGATCGCCCAGCGCAGCACCACCGCCAGCGCGAAACTACCCGCCAGCGCAAACCCCGCCAGCAGCAGCACCAGCCCCGCCGTCAGCAGCGCCGAAGCCTGCGCCAGCGCCCGCCCCGCGCTCATATCCAACCGCCGCCGGGCGATATGCAGCGCCCCCGCCGCCAGCAGCCCGCCGATCAACCCGATCAGGTTCATCCACACCACCGGTTGCAACCCGCCCAGCGTGGGCAGGCTAAAGCTCTCCAGCAGGTGCGCGGTATTCAAGCGGTCAAACCCTTCACTGTACAGGCCGAAGAACAGCCCGATGCCGAGGATTGCCAGCAGCGCCGGACTCCCACGCACAGCCTGTGCCCCTGTCCGCAGCGTATCACCCATGTGCGCCCATCTTCCGCGCTCATCGGGCGGGACGGGGGTGAATCCGGTTTCCGGCATGACCGCCACCAGAAACAGCGCAAACCCGATGAACAGCGCCCCGCCGAGGACGATGGGCAGGTTTACCATCCAGCTACCGAGCAGCATGGCGATCAGCCCCGCGCCGATGCCCACCAGCGTCCCGATCTGCGCGGCTTGCACGAAGATCGGCCCTACGCGGCTTTCGCCCACTTCATCGGTGATCCACGCCTCCTGTGCGCCGCTGGTGAAGGTGTAGCCGATTCCCCACAGCACCTGCCCGACGAGGATTCCGCCGAATGTGCCACTCAGCCCTTCGGTCATGAACCCCAACCCGGTGAGGATGAACCCGATGATGATGGATAGGCGGCGGCTGTAGACATCTGCCACCACGCCCGTCGGGATTTCAAACAGGAAGATCGCCAGTTCCAGTGTCGTCCCCACCAGCACCAGTTGCAGCGGCGACAGGCCGACGGTCTGCACCTGATAGACCATGTTGACGGCGAATACGAATCCGGTAGCCAGTGCCGCCGCCGCGCTCATCAGAATAAACAGGCGATCTGCACGCATCTTGCGCGAATAGAATGCAAACATTGTCACGATGTCCCGCTTGTATTCAAGTATTTCGGACTGAATCATGCAAAAATGGCGGAATGTAGACCACGAACAGCCACCGCACAAAACCATACGGGACATACGAGCCAGCGAAGGTTGGTGGCAAACCCCATTGTGTGCCACATCATCGCCATCTGATGACCGCTAAACACGCAAAGGCTAACAAACGGCGGTTGGAGGCGCAACCATCTGGCAGAAAACGGGGCGCAGGACGAATTGCTCTGTACCCCCGGCGGCGGTATCATCATACCTATCCGTATTGCATGGGGAAGGTCGCAGGGAAACGTTATGCGCAAGTTTGTCCTTTTTGCCATTCTCGCGGCGTTGCTGGCGGGTTGCCGTCTGGTTCCCGGCACTGGCGATAGCATCAACGATGCCGCTTCCGCAGATCGCTTCGTGCCCCAAAGTGTCGCCGGTTACACCGTGACCGATGCCACCAGCATCAGCGATGCGTTGACCAAAGCCGGTATCGCCGGTTCTACCCTCAGCGGGAATGTGCCGCTGGCGGGGGTTATCGCCAAGTTGGACGGCATGATCCAGTGCTACAAAAGCGTGGGTGCGGTTTCTGCCCGCGTGTATACCGAACAAAACCCCAACCTGCTTGGCATTCCCAAAATCGGGGCGCTGGCTGTCGTCAATACCACCCGCTTAGGGCGCAACTTCCTGCAATGTGCGCTTAATACGGGCGTATCGGCACAGGCCGTTGACCAGATTCAGCCCTGCGGCGGTTCCGGTCAGAAGATCGTCAACAACGAAACGCTGGAATATGTGTATGCGTCCACCGCGCCGGAGTTATGCGCGTTCTTCCAGTCCCAATTCAATTGATAAGGCCCCCGCTGCACGCGAGAAAGCGCCGCCATGAGTGATGCGCTCCGCGACGGGTCAGTTTTCGGGTCGTATTTCCTGAGCGACCAGATCGGGACGCACCTCCGAGCGTGATAGCAGCGACCTGCGCCGCTTGACTAAGATGGCATGGTCGCTGGATGGGCTGCATATCGCTTTTGAAACCGACCGCACTGGCGATTGGGAGGTTTGCAGGTCGTATGCCTGCGGCGGGGATGTGCGCCCCCTGATGAACAACAGCGCCGATGATGGGTTTCCGGCGTGGCGGCCTGTGCTGACCCCGCCGACACCCCCACTGGAAAGCACGCCACAGTAGGTACAAGGATAGGCTATGCTCAAAACCTTCTATCTGGTCTGTGCCATCATCGGCACATTGATTCCTTGGTTGTTCTTTGGGAATTTCTTTGCCACGCAGGGCGTGAATGTCCCCCAGTTTGTTTCCAGCCTGTTCGTGAATGGCGCGGCGGGCGGATTTTCGGCAGATGTGCTGATTTCGCTGCTGGTGTTCTGGGTGTGGTCGTATAACGACTCGCGCCAGAATCACATCCGGCGCTGGTGGCTGGTTCTGCCCGCCAGTTTGACTGTTGGTCTGTCGTTGTCGTTGCCGCTGTATCTGTATTTGCGTGAAGATAGGCGTTCGGGTTAGTCCGGCAGGAGTGGCAGGATGATGCGGAAAACGCTGCCCTGCCCGATCACGCTGTCCGCTTCCACGCGCCCCCCGTGTCCTTCTACAATCTGGCGGGTGATGGTTAGCCCGAGACCGTGACCGCTGGCATGGGCTTCTTCGGTGTTCCGAGCGCGGTAAGCCCGTTCAAAGATGTGCGGTAGTTCTTCGGTGGCGATGCCGATGCCGGAGTCGCGCACTTCGATAATCGCGTCCTGCTGTTCGCGCCACACCCGCACCGCGATCAGGCCATCATCCGGCGTGTACTTCATGGCGTTCCCGATGATGTTGCTGGCTGCCCGCCAGAATTTGGAGGCGTCCAACCGCACCATCAGCGCCGAGTCGGTGCGTTCAAAGCTCAACTGCTGGTTCTTTTGTAGCGCCAGCGGTTCATGGTCGCTAATCAGTCGGCTGATGAATGCGCCCACTTCCAGCGGTTCTAACTCGTAAGTGACGTTTCCGGATTCCAGTTTGGCGATGCCATTCATCTCGTCGAGCAGTTGAGTCAGGTGGACGATCTGATCTTGTAAGGCGCTGGTGTAACGAGCGCGGCGCTCAGGATCAGACATGGATTTTTGCAGCAGGTACAGGCTGGTATTCAGGGCGGTCAGCGGCGTTTTCATATCGTGCGAGGTGTCGCTGATGAGGTGGCGCAGCATTTGCACCCGTTCGCGCTGGACAGCCAGTTCCAAGCGTTCGGATTCCGTTTTTCGGAGCTGGCTGATGTCGCGGATTGTCATCACCACCGTCGTAACTTGCCCGCCGCCGTCCAGAATGGGCGAGCCGGTATAGCTCAAATCAACCGTCTGACCGGACACGGTGACTTGAACCGTGCTGGAAACCGGCTTGCGGTTGACGATCACTTGCTCATGGTCGCGGTCTAGCTGGTCAATCGCTTCCGCATTCAGCCCCAACTCGCTCCACGAACGCCCGATGACCTGATTGAGTTCGCGCTGAAGGTAGCGCAGGGCGGTGGGGTTGGCATACATAAAGCTGCCATGCCGGTTGAGAATCAGCAGCAGGTCAGGCGTGGCGGCCAGCACCGTATCCAGCATCGCCATCTGTTCGCGCAGATTCACCGCCATCCGGTGCATCGTTCGTTCGGTTTCTTCCTGCTCACTGATGTTGCGCACAATCACCAGCACTTGATCCTGTTCATGGTCGAGTGCCACGTAGCGGGCTTCAAAGCTCTGCATCCCGCGCTGGGTGAGGATGGTATATTTCAGCGTTTGCAGGCTGCGGGTATCCAGCGCCCGCTGGATACCCGCCAGCATGGGGGCGGCCTGTTCGGGCGGGAAGAAATCGTACAGATGCGCCCCGATCAACCGTTCAGGCGGCGCAACGAGGTCTTCCTTCACGGCGGAACGTGCATCCACATACACACCCGAACGGGTCAACACCAGAATCACATCCGGGATGGCATTCATCAGGGCGCGGTTGTGGTATTCGGCGTTGCGTAAACCCTGTTCCACCCGCTTGCGGTCGCTGATGTCGCGGACGATGGTGATGATCTCGAATTGTCCATCGTGACGCTGCGCCCGACGGCCTTGCATCTCGAACCACAATAGCCGCCCGTCGTAGTGGGGCATTCGGAACACGCAGGCCGCCGCTTGATCGTCCTTTTCCACATGGCGGACAAAATCCCGAACCATCGCTTGATCTTCGGGATAAACCAGATCGAGGGTGGATTGCTGAAGGATTTCGGCGGGTTCATACCCCAGAATCGCCCGCGACGAAGGCGATACGTACAGCGGCCAGCCGTCCGGCGTGCAGCGCACAATCATATCGCTGGCGTGGTCGGCGATCAGGCGAAACTCCCGTTCGCTTTCCGCGATCTGGCGGGTGCGCTGTTCCAGTTCGGTGCGGTACAGCGCACGGATGGCATTCGCCGCTACCGTAACGACAGCGGTGATGACCGCCAGAATGAGCGAGGGCAGCACATCGTCCGGGTCTAAAAACAGGTTAATCACGGGCAGAATCACCAGCACTGCCAGCGTGATGCTCGTCACGCCGATCATGTACCAGCCTTCTAGCAGGATTCCCGCCAGCAGAATAGCAATCGCCACAAAGGGCAGCGGCGCGATTTGCGGCGGAACAGCCAGCGCCTCCGCCAGCGGTTCAGCCACAATGACCATGACCACCAGCAAGGCGACCAGATTGTAAAAGCGGGTGCGGCTGGCGAAATAGGCTACAACCAGCGCCAAGCCCGACAGAACCGGCGCATGGAGATTTTCCGGGGAGACTATTTGCAGGAAGATGATGAGCGCGATGACCAGCGGCAGAAAGAGGATCAAAATGGAAGACAGCAAGCGTGCGCGTTCCCGTTCCAACGGCGACACAATCGCCGGCGGGGGATCAGTCAAGCGCCGCCAGAGCAATTCAAACCGAACCGCCCACAGAGGCGACGGATAACCCTCAGAAATACCTTGAGGTTGCCGCATGTCTATTCCAGATTTGATTACAGGGATTATTCTATACGCTTTTGCATTTATGCACTATGTAATTTTGATGAGAAAGTTTTTACACGGGGGCGGAGATAGGGGATTTCCCGCCAACCGGCTTGCTTGCAGCTTGGCAAATCGAGGGATACAATTTTTGTGCGCCTGCGCGGTTTGTTTCCGCATCGGCGACGCAATCATTTGAAAGAACCAGAAGGCGTGGAGGCTGATCCAACGCCTTCGCTTTTAGGAGCACACTCAAAATGACTTCAACTTCCGACATCATCAAGAGTAATAAAGATTACACACTCACCAGTTGGACGGCGCAGGGCGTCTGGAATCCGGCGGTGATGGATCATGCCGAGGGCGTGTACTTCTGGGATACGGAAGGCAAGCGGTATATTGACTGGTCGTCGCAACTGGTGAATGTGAACGTGGGACACAGCCACCCGCACGTCATCAAGGCCATACAGGATCATGTCGCCAAGATTAGCTATGCCACCCCCAGCTATGCCACCGAAGCACGCGGGCGACTGGGCCAAATGCTGGCGGAAGTGACCCCCGGCAAGTTGAGCAAGGCGTTCTTCACCAACGGCGGCACCGACGCGATTGAAAACGCGATCAAGATGGCGCGGCTGTTCACCGGCAAAACCAAGATTCTCACCCGCTACCGTTCGTATCATGGTGCGACCTTCGGCGCGGCGACTGCCGGCGGCGACCCGCGCCGGCACGGGCATGGCCCCGGCATCAGCGACATTGTGCGCCTGCCCGATCCGTATGCTTACCGCAGCCCGGTCTATCGCGGGCGCACGCAGGAAGAAGGCGATGCCATCATGGCGGACATGGTGGAAGAAATCGTGCAGATGGAAGACCCGAAATCGGTGGCCGCCATCCTGATCGAAGGCTACAGCGGCACCAGTGGCATTATCCAGCCGACCGCTATCTACTGGAACCGCCTGCGCGCGATTTGCGACCGCTATAATATGCTGCTGATCGTGGACGAAGTGATGAGTGGCTTCGGGCGCACCGGCGAATGGTTCGGCGTGGATCATTACCCGAACGTGCAACCGGACATCATGGCCATCGCCAAAGGTGTGACCAGCGGATACGTGCCGCTGGGTGCGGCCATCGTGAGCGAGGAAATCGCCTCGTATTTCAACGATCATACGCTCTCGATGGGGCTAACCTACAGCTCGCACCCGTTGGCAATGGCCGCCGGCGTGGCAAACATCGAAGTTTACCGCAGCGAAAATCTGATCGAAAATGCCCGCGATATGGGTAAGGTTCTGCGGCGCGGGCTGATGGATCTGGCCGAGAAGCACGCGGTAGTGGGTGATATTCGCGGCGCGGGGCTGCACCATGTCCTCGAACTGGTCAAGAACCGCGACACCCGCGAACCGCTGTCCCCTTGGCAAGGCGCGTTCTCGGAGCCGATGCAGATCATCAACAAGACGCTGAAGGAAGAAGGCATGGCGACCTTCGTCCGCTGGAACTTAATTTTCAACTGCCCGCCGCTGGTCATCACCGACGCGCAAGTTAAGGAAGGGCTGGACATCCTTGACCACGCCCTGACCAAAGTAGACTCGTTCTACGAAGGTTAAGGGTTTCGCAGTATTTTAGACGTATACTAGGAATCATCCGGCAGATGAGGAGCCTGATCTGCCGGATGTATTGTCAGAGTGGAAAGGTTGACCGACGATGCACAGCAGTATGATGAAAGTGTTGAAGAACGCTATTCATTCTAATGTGATTACGCTGGCTGAACTGCAAGAGTTGGAAACTGAAATCCACAACGCCATCGAAGCCAAACGCAAGCACCAGCAGTTGGATTATCTCCTCAGCCGCGAGAGCTTCATTCAGGCCATCGTCGCGCATGGGCTGGAGCAAAACCTCCCCGCCAGCCCGGAACATCTGCGCGTGGCCGCCGAATTCCTGTACGACAGCGAAGTGTTGGGCATGTCTCCCGAAGAAATTATGCGCACCCACGATGCGCAGCAACCGCCCACCAAACCCGCGTCAGTCTAGCGATACGGGGCGCATTCGGATGGGTGGGTTCTAGCTGTCCACGATTACGCGCCACCGCTGCCAGAAATCTCCGCCCCGGCCTAAAACCGCCGCGCCATCACCCTCATCCCCCACCCCTTCTCCCTCAGAGCGAAGGGAGTAAGAGGATTACATGATTCTTAAGTCCCTCGCCATAAGGGAGAGGGATAAAGGGTGAGGGTCATTGCCCCCATTTCCGAATGCCCCCCCATTCGGAGATGGCGCAAGTTGGGGTTAGAATAGGTAAACCTCACCCCGGACGAAAC
>CAIPFY010000254.1 GCA_903864435.1 uncultured Chloroflexota bacterium
GTACTACCAGCGCAGCCTCACTCTGCTGCGAACGGTGAATGGCTCCCATCAGGCGGTTCATAAGCATACGAACGAACAACAGGGTCGCCACAAATAAAAGGCTGCGTTCTATCCAGTGCGTTACCTCTAAGCGCATCATCAAATCGTGGTCGTAGGACAATGCAGGCAGCGGACGCAATGCGCTGTCGAGCAAGGTCGTTACCGTACTGAAGACCACCACAACACTTCCAGCGCGGCTCCCCAGCATCACCGTCGCCAGAATGATGATGAGGACGAATAAGCTGGCATCATTGATGTATGCCCCTGTCCAATCTAGCCCCAATTCAGCGCCCGCCACCGCCGACCAGCCCACAAGGGCGACAATCATCGCCGCTATCCGCTGATGTCCGCGCAAAGATTGAACCGCCGCCAACCCTGCCAGCAGGACAATGCACAGAATGGCACCCCATTGGCTCGGTGAGGTCGGCACGAACAACGCGAGAACGACATAAGAACAGGCCAGCGAAAAAACGATGAATGCGCTGATCTGCGTAATCTGAAGCTGAAGATTATCCGAATGGTCAAAACGATCCAACACGGTAAAGTAGTCACGAAGGGCATACGTAAAGCGCATCATGATAGACAGCCTATTCAAAAACAGCGCAGCAGGATGATCCCATCACGGCTCCACTGCGCATCCACAACAGGTTGTACGATATGAAACCAGCACTTACTAGGAGTATAACGGATATTTCCTGTACAGAGTATTGAGTAATTTGAAATACTCATAATATACAAGATATCCAGTGCTAATCTATAGGGAGGTGCGGAACCCTGACCGCTGCTACAATGAAGGGCTGAGATGAACCGCGTCACAAAGGAGTCAGCGAATGCGTCCGCAAATCATTCTCATTACCGGCGCGAACGGCGAAGTAGGACATGGGCTGATCCGCCAATTAGCCGAACAACCGGATATGCCGCCGGTGGTCGTGCTGGACATTCGCGGGCTGGACGAACGAATCCACCCGCTGGTTTACGAAACCAAAATCGGGGACATTCTGGATACAGCACTCCTCGAAACACTCATCAACGAATACGAAATTGTGACCATTTTTCATCTCGCGGCGCTGCTCTCCACCCATTCGGAGTTCAACCCGGAAGGGGCGCATCGGGTGAACGTGCAAGGCACAGTCAACCTGCTTCACATGGCAACCCAGCAGTCGCGGCTGCGCGGGGAAGCCGTCAAATTCATCTTCCCCAGTTCCATCGCGGTGTACGGCCTGCCTGACCTTGCCACCAAAGCCGCCGCTGGAGCCGTGAAAGAGGATGAGTATACCCAGCCCACCACCATGTACGGCTGCAATAAGCTGTACTGCGAACATCTGGGGCGCTACTACACCTTCCATTATCAGCAGCTTGCGGCCACCAACCCGCTGCCCGGTGTGGACTTCCGTGCGGTGCGCTTCCCCGGCCTGATTAGCGCCCTGACCATGCCGACCGGCGGCACCAGCGACTACGCGCCGGAAATGCTACATGCGGCAGCGGCGGGCAAAGATTACGACTGCTTCGTGCGTGAAGATGCGCGAATTCCTTTTATGGCGATGCCGGATGCCATTAGCGCCCTGCTCACACTGGCGAGTACCCCCGCAGAGCGCCTCAGCCGTCGGGTCTACAATGTGACCAGTTTTAACCCGTCGGCGGCGGAACTGTGCGACATCACGCGGGCAGCATTCCCGAAAGCCAATATCCACTACGCGCCGCACCTGAAACGACAGGCCATTGTGGACTCGTGGCCTGCGGATGTGGATGATACAGCTGCCCGCCGCGATTGGGGTTGGAAGCCGGCTTATGATTTACAAACGGCATTCGGAGACTATCTCATCCCCACCATCGCGCAGCAACATCACGGTTAAATACGAAAATAAGCATTGGCGACATAAAGCGACTCATCATTGACACAACACTACGTTCAACCTTAGGATGATACAGTACATTAGCTCACACTTTCTTAAACCAAGTTTCAAAAAAACGTGCTATTGTACTCAAGTCATCAGGATGAATTGGGTTGCTATGTAGCGCCCACACGAGGAATCTACTTGAACACATCACAGATTTACTGGGCGCGGATCATCTCTAATCTGCTCAGCCCGCCCATCGTCTGGGGCGTTATGGTGTTTCCTATCGCGTTTCACTACGCGACTTCGCGTTCGCAGGCGCTCATCTGGGCGTTCACCTACGGTATCACCGTATGCCTGCTGCCCATCCTGTACATTGCATGGAGGGTTCATCAAGGGCATATTTCCGATCTGCACATGAAAGATCGTGAGGAGCGCATCGGCCCCTTTGTGGTTTCGATGGTTTGCGCCATCCTCGCGTGGAGCATCCTGCGGTTGATGGGTGCGCCGCCCATTCTGCCGCTGGTGGCCGGGGTTACGCTGGTGCAGTTGATGGTGATGACGTTGATTACGCTGGTCTGGCAGATCAGTATGCACACCATGAGCATCGCCGTCGCCGTAGTCGCTACCGGCTACGTATTCGGCCCGGCCTCGGCGCTGGTCGTGTCGCCGCTGGTGCCGCTGGTAGGCGCGGCGCGGCTGAAGCTGCACCGGCACACACCGGCGCAGGTGGTGGCCGGCACGATTGTCGGCGCGGTGATCCCGCTGCTGATGATCGCCCTGCTGATGTCACCCGTCTAAAACGGTCAAATTCGCAAAACTGGCCGCAAGCCGCTTAATACCCACTTGTTTGTCGCTGAAACTGACCGTGACTTCTTCATCGCTGCCCATCACCTGACTGGTGATAACAATCCCTTCCCCGAATTTGGAGTGACGCACTCGCTGACCGCTTTTGTAACGCAGTTTGCTGGATGAAGCCGCCGCCTTATTCGGGTTGGTCAGCGGCAGCAGCGGACGACTGCTCGCCGCAGGCAGTTCGTTCGCGCTCCGTCCGCGTTCCCATCGCACTTCCTCGTGGAAACTGCGGCGGTCGCGCTGATCCAGCAAGCGCGGCGTAGTTCCCACAGTCAGCTTGGCGGGAATATCCGCCAGAAACCGCGACGGGACTCCCGGCGTGCTATCGCCATACATCAAGCGCCGGAAGGCATACGTCAGATACACGCGCCGCATTGCCCGCGTCAGACCGACATACATCAAACGGCGTTCTTCAGCCATCTGTTCCGGCTCATCCAGCGAACGCTGATGCGGCAATAGCCCTTCTTCGAGTCCGGTCAAGAACACCACCGGATATTCCAGACCTTTCGCCGCATGGAGCGTGAGCAGAGTCACCGCTTCCGCGCCCACTTCGAGGCTATCCACATCCGCCACCAGCGCCATCTCCTCAAGGAATTGGATCAGCGCGATCCCCTGCTCCTGCTTGCGGGCCAGCACAGCGCGGAACTCGCGCACGTTTTCGTCGCGTTCCAACGCCTCATCCGTCGTATCGCTGGAGTCATGCAGATAGCCGGTAAAATTGGTGCGTCCGATGATGTCATCCATCAGCGCCGAGAGATCACCCGTCCCAGCCAGCGCCCGCCATTCGGTCAGCAGCGTGTAGAACTCCACAAATTTACGCGCCACACTCGCCCCCAGCGCAGATACCTCGCCGTCCGCCAGCGCCTCTAGCGCCTGTCCGGTACGGTAGCGGCTCTTGGCGGCCCATGCGTGAAAATCTTCAAGCGACTTTTTGCCAATCCCACGCTTCGGCACATTGATAATCCGGTTGAAGCTCACGGTGTCATCGCCGCTGTTGACCAGTCGCAGATAAGCGATCAAATCGCGCACCTCGCGCCGCTTATAGAAACCCACGCCGCCCACCAGCTTATACGGCACGCCCTCGCGGATAAACGCATCTTCCAACGAGCGCGATTGAGCGTTGGTGCGGTACATCACCGCGAAATCACGATAGCTCAAACCCTCGCGCCGCAGTTCTTCGAGGGTTTTGATGACGTACTCGGCTTCTTCCGAATCGCTATAGGCTTCATAGACCGAAAGCGGTTCGCCTAAACCGCGATCGGTGAACAGGGCTTTGGGCGTGCGGTGGGTGTTCTTATCAATAACAGCACGCGCCGCATCCAGCACGCTCTGCGTGGAACGATAGTTTTGCTCCAGCAGGATCACGGTGGCAGCGGGGAAATCCGTGCGGAACTGCGCCACATTCCGGTAGTCCGCGCCGCGAAAGGCGTAAATCGCCTGATCTTCATCCCCGACCACAAACACATTGTTCTGGGGCGCAGCCAGTTGCCGCACCAGCACATACTGCGCGGCGTTCGTATCCTGAAACTCGTCCACCAGCAGATATTCATAAAACCGCTGGTACTTCGTCAGCACATCCGGTTGGTCGCGGAACAGAATCGCCGTATCCATGAGCAAATCGTCAAAATCGCGGGCGTTGCTGGCGATCAGCAATTCCTGATAGCGGCTGTACACCCGTTCAATCACTTCGCCCGGATAGCCCTGACCGGAATAGGTGTCCGGGCCGATAAGTTCATTTTTGGCGGACGAAATCGCATTCAAAATCTGACGGGGACGAAATTTCTTCGAGTCCACGTTCATCTCGTTCATGGCCTGCCCGATCAGCGAAAGCTGGTCGTCCGTGTCGTAGATCAGGAAGTCGGCACGCTGGGGCGTAAATTCCGCCTCGCGCCGCAGCAACCGCGCACAGATGGCATGGAAAGTGCCAATGGTCAGCCCTTTGAGCGTGCCATCCAGCAGCCCATCCACACGGGAGCGCATTTCTCCGGCGGCCTTATTGGTGAACGTCACCGCCACAATCGCGCTAGGATGCACCTTGCGCTCGCGGATTAGATAGGCGATGCGATGCGTCAGCACGCGGGTTTTGCCGCTGCCCGGCCCGGCCAGCACCAGTATCGGCCCTTCGCCTGCGGTCACAGCCTGCTGCTGCTGCGGGTTCAATCCATCCGTCAAACTGCTGCCCATCGCCACACCTTCGTTATGCTGATTTGCGTCACCCTAGTGTAGTGGAGAGTCCGCCTTCTCAACAGACCCGACCCACTGCACAAAACAGCCTCTGCACCCTGACGGATGAGAGGCTGTGGTCGTGAATCGTTGGTGCGGGTTAGACAATCGGCGGTTGCTGCGTTTTGTCCGATTCCGCCAGCACTTCGTCAATGCGTTTTTGCAGCGCGTCGCCGGCCAGCACACCATCGCGCTTGGGTTTCTCGTCCATCAAGCGCGATTCGGCGACCACCGGAACCACCACTTCATGCTGGCTCCCGGCAGAATGCCCGCGCTGGCGCAGCACCAGAAACCCGCCGCCAATCAGCAGCGCCGGAATCAGCAGCCCGCTCAACCCGCCCGCCGCGCCGAAGATGAACAGTTCAAAGAAGGCGGCGAAGGCAATGAAAGCCAGCCCGCCCCAACGTACCATCCCCTGCCCGGTTTCCAGCATTTTTGCGTCGCTCTTGCGCTGTCCCGCGTAGCTCAGGCCGAAGCCGATGAACATCGGGATGAGCGCCCACGCATACGCCCAGCTTTGCCAGTGTCCGGTCAGGTTCTGGAACAGCAGGATGCCGCCGATGCCGGTGACGATACTGCCGGGGATCGCCATGTCCGCCTGTTTGATGCCGCCGGTATAAGCGGCATACAGGAACGCCAGACCGGGCGCCATGACGATGAACGGCCAGAACGCGCCCAAAATGCTCCACCCTGTGAGCTGCGTAATCAGAAACAGCAAACCGAGTCCGATCAAGCCATATCCGGCGAGTGGTCGTGAAGATGAATGCGCCATGCTAAAAATCCCCCCATGCGTACCGATTGTTATCTACAGCGTTATACGCACAAAGAGGGATACGGGTTGCGCTTACCAGTCGTTGGCGCTGCGGATTGCTTCGTAGGCTTCGCTCAACAGGCGGAAACGCGCTTCGGCCTCCGGTTTGGGCAGGGCGCTCACATCGGGGTGCGTCTGGAACGCCAGCCGCCGGAAGGCCGCTTTGACCTGTTCGCGGTTCGCTGTGCGCGTCACGCCTAGCAATTCATAACACCGATCGAGCGCGGTTTTAGGGGTGCGCGGAGTCGGTTGCGCGTCCGGTTCCGGGCGCGGGGGCGGCGGTGGGGGCATATACTGCTCATACGAGGAATAATCGGCGCGGCGAATGGGCGGCAGGTTGGAACTGCGGTCGCTCTCGAAATCCGCCACCAGCCAGTAGCCCTTCAGGGCTGGGTGGCGCACCGTAGCGCGAAAATGGCGAATTTGTTCGATCAACAGCGGGTCGCCAAAACTGGTTTCCACCAGCGTGCGCGTGTAGGCTTTGAACTGCACCGGTTGGATGACCGGTTGCCCATCGAGGATGCGGAAGGCATACGCCCGATCATTCACCAGCGTTTGAAGCGTCACGAACCATTTGTCCGGCTCCACCCGTTCGCCATCACGCGGCAGCAGCGCCGCGTTCACGATGAACAGCGAAGGGATACCGTGATCGGTGGCCCATTCAAGAACGCGCCTGATCTTATGCGGCTTAATCACCTCGTCAATCAAGTGAATGTGGATGACCACCCCCGCCCATGTGAACACCTGAACATCAGGCTCACGCACCGGCACAGTGCCCACCCCCGGCACATGGAATGCACAACGCTGCACATTCATCAGCGGGGTCAAATGGTCACACAACCATTTGCGAATCGCCCCGCCCGCCTTCTCAGTCATGCCGCAAGTCCGGCTGAACGAACTGCGCGGGAAACAAGCGAACCAGTATCATGCCCTGTACTGCTCCGATGAGGATGGCGACCAGCGGCACGAAAGCGTGGCTAAAACTCACCCGAAAGGCCAACGATTCGCCCAGCACCCATGCCACGATGTTCACAGGAATCCACAA
This sequence comes from uncultured Chloroflexota bacterium, assembly GCA_903864435.1. Classification (GTDB taxonomy): domain Bacteria; phylum Chloroflexota; class Anaerolineae; order Aggregatilineales; family Phototrophicaceae; genus CFX2. Next base: position 6,809 of record CAIPFY010000254.1, read on the forward strand.
ATAAGCATGGGGGAATTTCCACGAAAACCGCATCACAGCCGCCTGCGATAGTCCCACGCACGTTCCCATAATGAGGCCAAACACCGTACCAATCGCCACCCGTTCGCTGGCGAAGGCAAACGAAAACCGCGCCCCCAGCCGCGCCCCGAACAGGAAGCCCAGCGCACAGGCCAGCACCCAGAACCCCATCTGCCAGCGTGACAGCAAAAAATAACGGCTCAGAACCAGCACCTGCGCCACCCCGAAACACGCCCCAAACAGTACATCACCCGCGATCCCGTCCACCAGCCCATTGTCGGTTGCGCCGAGCAAACTGCCAATCAGGAAACCAATCGCATTGGCGGCTAACCAATCCATCAAGAAACGGGTTTTAGAATTCAATTCTCACCTCGAACAGACCGGGCAGCCAATACCGACAGCGCCAGCCCGACACCGATCAACAGCCCGATCAGCGCCCACGCTGGCGTTCGCCCGACAACAGACAACAGCAGTGGCAACGGGTAATCAGGAAACTCGTGCGCGTGCAGCGCATTCTTGAAGAACATCAGCGCAGCCGCCGCTGGCGCAGCACCCGCGCCGACCCCCACGCCCATCAGCGCCCCGGACAGCAGCAGGGGGAGCGACTGCCCTCCCCACCGATTCAGCAGCCAGCGCATGAGCAGGAGCAGCATTCCCAGCACGCCCAGCGCAACCGGCAACCCGACCAGACTATCCTCCGGGCTGAGCCAGATGAACACCATAATCCCGTAGGCCAGCCCGCAAAAGCGCAACCCGCGTCCGGCGCGTGGAACAACAACCATCCCGTAACCCCATCATCCGTTGAGTAGATTTTAACGAAAAGGCCGAACAAGGTACACTCCGCAATCAGGTTTCTCATCACATTCGTAGGAAGGTCAGCATGAGCGATAACCCTGTCCGCGAAGTGGCTGAAGGCATTTATCAGATCAGGCTTCCGCTGCCATTCGCCCTCAATCATGTCAACTGCTACCTGCTGCGGGATGGCGCGGGCTGGACGCTGCTGGATACCGGGTTGAACACCGCACCCGCGCAAGCCGCATGGCAAGCCGCCTTCGATACGCTGCACATCACCCCCGCCGACATCCAGCGCATGATCCTCACGCATGTGCATCCCGACCACTACGGCATGGCCGGCTGGTTCTACGAGCAAAACCACGCGCCCATCCTGTTGTCCCCCCGCGAACGCGATCTGGCGCGGCTGCTGTGGGGCGGCGAAGGGCTGCTGGCGACGGCCTTCGACGCCTATTTACACCGCTGCGGAATGCCTGCCGAACAGATTCCGGCGGTGATGGAAGGTCTGGTCTTTACCGCTGAACGCACCTTCCCGCACCCCCCGGTGCTGGACACCCTGCAAGCCGGCGACAGCCTGCGCGTGGGGCAACGGGTGCTGCGGGTACTATCTGCGCCCGGTCACAGCGACGGTCAGCTCATCTTCTACGATGCGGACGATCAACTCATGCTCAGCGGCGACCATGTGTTGATGCACATCACGCCCAATATCGGGCTGTGGCCGGACAATGAGCCAAACCCGTTGGGGCGCTATTTGCAATCGCTGGAAGCACTGGACGCCTATCCCGTGCGGTTGGCGCTGCCGGGACACAAAACGTTGATACAGGACTGGCACGGGCGGCTGGCTGAACTGCGGGCGCACCACGCAGCGCGGCTTCAGCACACGCAGATGGCGGTGGGCGCTGGCGCAACCGTTTATACAACCAGTTTGCAGGTGTTCCAGAGTCAGCGATTTTCGCCGCATGAATGGCGCTTTGCGATGGCTGAAACACTCGCCCATCTGGAGGTGCTGCAAAATCGCGGGAGCATCCAGCAGCGCGAAACGGATGAGGGACGCTGGTGGTTCAGCCCGGTTTGAGCAGCGATTCGGTACGCTGCACCACCGCTATCACCCCAAATTGCGCTGGCGATACCACGACCAAGTGTGCTGCAACCCTTCACCAATCGAGGTTTTAGGGTTGAACCCGAGGAGTTCACGAGCGCGTGTATTATCACAATAGGTGATAAAAGGCTCACTTGTTGGTGCAGCCACATCCACACGTATCGCCTTCTTCCCGATCAAATCCTCGTATATTTCGATGAACTCTAATAGGGTGATCGGGCTACCATAGCCGAGGTTGATAATCTTGAATCCCAAAGGGCGGGCGCTGGCGATGACGATTCCATCCACAATATCATCAATGTATGTCCAATCGCGCTTGAGGACTCCACCACCGAATAACTGCACCGGTTTCTCATTCAGAATAGCGTCAATAACGCGCATCGGCATCATATCGGGTCGTCCATGCGGGCCATAGACGTTGAAAAATCGGAGTGCCGTGACATTCAGGCCAAAGAGATGATGATAAGTAGAAGCAAACAATTCAGCAGCTCGTTTAGAAGCCGGATAAGGCGCTAACGGCGCTATCGCCGCATCATCCTCGCGGAAGGGTATCTGTGACGTATTCCCATAAACCGAGGAAGTCGAACCGAGAATAAACGTCTCTACGCCATAGCGTCTAGCAATATCCAACAATCCGATTGTCCCACTGACATTTACATCACTGTATTGCCGCCCCTGTTCGATTGAGAACCGCACATTCGTCATGGCAGCCAGATGCGCCACACGCTCAATCTTGTTCGTGCGAAACAAATTCTCGACAAACGCCTCATCCCGAATATCGCCTTCCAGAACAATGCATTGACCACCAAGTGCCTGCACAGAAGCGATATTGGCACGCTTAATCGCTGGATCATAGTAGTCATTGAAGTTATCGAGGACGATGACTGGTTGCCCTTCCTGAACCATCCGGCAGGCAAGTCGGCTGCCAATGAAACCAGCACCACCCGTTATCAAAATCGCCATGCTTGCTCGCACTTCTAGTTATTCATCAGTTGCAAGAATTATATCGTTGAAAAACGAATAGATAAGGGAAGAGATATACAGGGAGCAGATGAAAAACAAACTACTCGACTACGAATACCCTCCGCAGACGATATACCACAAACCTGTTGTGTGACCAACACCGCTTAGAACAACGCCGATTATCGCCTCATAACCTGTTCAAGCACAGCCATCGTCCCATGCACCATTGACTGGAATGTGAAGCGATCCATTCCCATCGAACTTTGTGCCGCCAACTTTTCGCGCTGACCGGGAGCGAAGGCATCCCTTAACGCACAAGACAAAGCATCCACATCCACATACGGAACTAACAACCCGTTACCCCCATGCTGAACCACTTCCGGGTTGCCGCCTTTATCGCTGGCAATCACTGGTGTACCCTCGCGTAATGCTTCCAACAGTGTATGTGAAAGCCCCTCATAGCCCGAATACAGCGCCAGATAATCCACCGCACGCAAATAAAGCGGCATTCGTTCGTGCGGAACACTGCCTAAGAAATCCACACGATCAGCCACACCCAGTTCCGATGCCAGCGCCCGTAGCGCCGGGAGCATTTCGCCATTACCAGCCACCAGCAGGCGCACATTCGGCACTGCTCGTAATGCCGGGATCAAATACTGCACACCTTTCCAAGCGGTCAACCGTGCAGCGGTGAGCAGCAGCGGGACATCCTGCGGCAAGCCCAACACAGTGCGCGATTGAGCTAACGTGATAGATACCGTATCATCATGCGGCGGAAGCGCGTTGTAGACAACATGCACCTTTTCAGGCGATGCGCCCCACCCGACAACCATTTGTTTCAAATACAAGCTCGGCACGATCACGGCATCCATTGATTTCGCCTCGCGTGATCGTGCCGATTTATCCATCTCAATCATTGGATGATTGAAACGCTGCACTTGAAAAGCATCTATATCCTGTTTAGGGGAAACCCAATTCTTGCGAACAGCACGCTCCCATGCGGTATCCCCCACGATCTTCATCACACGCGGCGCGTGCCGCCCACCCCAAACAGGAAGACCCGGCCCCATGATGTAAATCAGTTCAGCCCAACCCAACAGGGGGCGGGAAGCACGAGCGTAATCCCAATAGCGCAACGGCAAGGCGCGGCGCGGAATACGGGTAAGCGAATGCCCATAACCGTCCAGCGCACCGTCGCCAAAAGTAAGCACACGAACATCCCAACCGCGTGACAAAAAAACAGGCAATATCTCTCGCAAATAGGTGGCAGGCCCGCCAACTTCTGGATGAAAAATACCTGTAGGAACGAAAATCTTCAAGTTGAACCCTTAACGAGGCTGCGTTTGCCGGACATAGTTGCTCACACGGTTTTCGGTAATCCAGTTTTGAGCCTGTTCAACCTTCTCGACAAATTGGAATGGGAACGGCAGCGAAGCGGTGAACAGGTTGAAGGCATATAAGATGCTATGCAACACAATGCTCTGGGTGGCAATCAGTACCATTATCGTATTCGGGTGATAATAGTCCAGTGCGCTCTTTAAGCCAGTGTTGAACGCGCCCGGTAGCCACACCGCATGACGGTGTTCCACCACCATGTACACCTGCAAGCCGCGAGTCTCGATCATCGTCCGGCTTTCGCAGGCACGCTCCAACACTTCACCCCACGTCCAGCGTCCTTCTAATGTCCAGTGCAACGTATCGCCTTCAACTTCGTCCCAGCCAATTTGGATGCTCACCGAATATACCTATCCTCAAGCATTATGTCTGATATGAACGATGTCGCCATCTTTCACGACGTATTCGCGACCCTCCAACCGCATCTTGCCCGTCGCCTTCATAGCGGCTTCACTACCCGCCGCAATTAAATCCTCGTATTTCATCACTTCGGCGCGGATGAACCCCTTTTGCAAATCGGAGTGAATCGCACCCGCTGCTTCCGGCGCGGTGGCGCCAATATGGACGCTCCATGCGCGTACTTCGTCCTCGCCCACCGTGAAGAACGACTGGATCGCCAGCAGTTCGTAAGACAGGCGGATCACCTTCGCGGCGCTCAGTTCGGTGATGTTGTATTCCTGCATGAACATCCCGGCATCCTCGGCGCTCAACTGCGCCAGTTCCGCTTCGATCTTGCCCTGCAGGCCCACCACACGGCTACCGGCGCGGGTATAGTTCATCTGCTTGGCGAGGTCGCCAGCCACATCGCCCTGATTGACCACTACCAGCACCGGCTTGAGCGTCAGGAAGCCGTAGCCACGAATGGACTTTTCCTGATCCGGCGCGATTTCCAGTTCCAGCAGCGGCTTCTCGGATTCCAACTGCACCTTAAAACGCTCCATCAATTCCAGTTCCACCGGCACGGCCTTATCCACCGCTTTGCCGCGAATCCGCATGTCGCTCTGGAGCTTTTCCAGACGCTTCTCGACCATGACCAGATCGGCAAGGATGAACTCGCCATCCAGCGTTTCCACATCGCGCTGCGGGTTTACATCGCCATAGGGATGCGGCACGGTATCGTCCTGAAAGGCGCGTACCACATGCACAAACCCGTCTACCTGACCCAACTCGTTACGGAACTGCCCTTTCAGGCCGCCATCGCTGATGCCTTTTTCCAGCCCGCCGATGTCGGCATAGGTCACGGTGGCATAAGCGGTTTTGCGCGGTTTATACATGGCGATCAACTTTTCGACCCGCGCATCGGGTACGTTCACAACTGCGGTATGCACTTCAAACTGCCCGCTAGTCGCTGCACCCGTTGCCAGATTTTGACCGGTGAGCGCATTAAAGATGGTAGTCTTGCCACTGTTAGGAAGACCAATAATACCAAGCCGCATGGATGCCTCGATTAACTAGAAACGGATAAGGGATGAATGAGAATACAGGTGAGTATAGATGACTCGCCCTGCTTGGAACAAGGAAAAGTTTGGAATTCTTTGTGAAAAACCACATTTTTCCGGGAAATTCCAGGAAATTCCGGGTATTTTCACCCGATTGCGGTGATGAGCGCCTCCGCGATGCCCGCACGCTCCACCAACCCGCAGGCTTGCAAGCGCCGCAGCAGGTCAATCCACTCGGCACGGCGCGAATCGCCTTCCAGAACCGGACGCAGGATGGCGGCGGCGGTGGCGACATCCCCCACCTTGTCCGCCAGCGTGACCGCTTGCCAGAAGGGGAGTTCCTCTTGATCGGGCGAAGCCGTCCGCGCCCGCTGCCAGCACTCCAGCGCGGCGGGAAGGTCGCCCTTTTCCAGCGCCTCGTGGCCGGCGGCATCCAGAAACTGCGCGGCACGAATCGCCACCAACCGCGCCAGTTCGCGCAGCGGTTCGGCGTGTTCATCCACCCGCAGGTCATAGCGATAGTGCCACGACAGCGTATCCGCGCCACCCGGCACCACCACCAGCGCGGCGGACTGCATCCCGCGAATATCGCCATCCTCGCCCTGCGCGGCTTGCAGCGCCGCCAGCATCCGCGCCGCCAGATCGCCCGCAGTGGACTCGTAGGCTTTCGCCATCGCCGCCGGGACGGTGTTGCGGGTCATCATGTTGGCCTGCACGGTGTAGCCTTCGCCCACCTGATGACCGGCATGGGCGATGCAGCCCTCGCCCGTCCATGCGGCGGCACGCCCTTGCGCGTCCACCACGCCCAGTTGACGGCGGTTTGCGCCTTCGTCAGTGGCGACCAGACCGGCCACCACGCGCTCGGCGGAAATACCCTGCGCCAGCATTTCCAGCCCCATCGGCCCGAACTTGAAGTTCGCCAACGACTGGGACGCCAGCGCGCCCACGTTGGGCAGCAGCGCCGGAACCCGCGCCCCCACGCAAATCTGATGCGTTTGCACCGCCACGCCCAACTCCCCCGTTTGGGGGTCACGCGCCACAATGCTGTAGGTGCTGAATAGTTCAGTCCAACGGAATGCCATGCCACACCTCATAGAGAATCCGATGCGACGCAATCATACACCACACTGTCGCATCCGACACCCCGGATCATCATTCAGCCGCCAGCGCCCAAAAACGTAAAAATTTGCCGTTTTTGAGCCTTAATATTACATATCAGTTTATTTTTAGTTTTTTTATGGTTAAAAAGACCCCAAAAAACCCTCTGAAAAAACCAGAAAGACTGGCTTTTCTTTCCGGGGGTTAGGCGTTATAGTCCGCAATACGTTTTTTGACCTCCAAAAACACAGCACACTTAGGAAGCCATTTTCCCAACCGCAGCACGGGTTTCGCACCCGGCGGGCAGGTGCAACGCAGATGGAGACAAAATCCGTAACATTAATTGTTCGCAGAAACGTAAGGTTATCAAAAAGGAGACACTCGATGGATGCCACAATTGGCGAGATTCGCCTGTTTGCAGGCGACTATGCCCCGAAAGGCTGGCTGTTCTGCAACGGACAAGTGCTGGAGATTGGAAGGTATTACGCACTATACATGTTTATCGGTGCCAATTATGGTGGCGATGGCTCAACCACATTCGCGCTGCCTTCGATGGCCCCGCTGAAGGAAGCCGATGGCGGCACAACACCTATCCAGTACATGATTGCCACTGAAGGCTATTACCCCGAACGCCCCTAAAGCAGGTCGAGAGCAATCGTTTCAGGGCGGGAGTGACCATCGGGGCGATTCCGCGCCTGAAAACGAAGGCATTCGTCACAGGGGAAACGGGCAGCATGGGCGGACTGGAATGGTTCACGGGCATTCCAGATCAACAGCGCAATTTCAGAGCTAGAGTGGATCAGGTTGAGAGGCGCAAAGCCCAACCGTTATCCACGCTTTTATTCGTTCGACACTCATAAAGGAGATCAAACAACATGGACTATGGAATGATTGGCGAAATCCGGCTTTTTGTGGGGAAATGGGCACCCATAGGATGGTTGTTCTGCGAAGGGCAACAAATACCCCAAAGACAGTATTCTGCGTTGTGGAGCGTCATCGCTTATCAGTATGGCGGCAGTGGGGAGATTTTCCATCTGCCGAATCTGGCGCCGCTGAAGGAAACGGCTTCCGGTCATGAGGGTGACGCTGTATCCACAGTACGCTACGTGATCTGCCATGAAGGCCTCTATCCAAGCCGTCCCTAAATGTAATCTGGGCGCGGCTGACCGAACCTTTTCAAATCAACTACTCAATAACAAGGAGAGCAAATCACTATGATGATGGACGGCACAATCGGTGAAATCCGGCTTTTCGCGGGGGATTTTGCGCCCACAGGATGGATGTTCTGCGACGGGGCTGAGTTACGTATACGTCAATGTCAGGCCGTATTTTCGATTCTCGACATCCAGTATGGAAAGGAGTCCTCTTATAGCTACAACAGTATGACCTTCCATCTGCCGAATCTGGCACCCGCTGTGGAAAATGATGGTGGGAAGTTTCCCATCCGATACATCATCTGCATAGACGGAATGTATCCGAATCTAGATCGGTAAATTCCCCCGCTGCGGCAAAAACCTCACCCCCGTCCCCCTTACAAGGGTAGGTTTTTAGGAATCGAGGGTTCTTTCGTAGGGACACGGCTCGCGCCGTGTCCTGTTTTCCCCTTAAAAACCGCAGAGGACACGACATGCGTCGTTTCCCTACGAATGCCCGTCTTTGTCTGATTCCCTTCGCCCTGAGGGAGAAGGTGGCGGGGGAAGTTCTTACAAGGGTGGCGCTTTTCATCCCCCCGCTTCCCCAAATGTCCTACAATATCCGTGAGGCAACAGACCACACGGGAGCAAAATAGCGATGCGATCTAGCGTGGGCAGGGTATCCGAACTGCTTTTCGGGAGGCACCCGGAACGCTGCGATGTGCTGCTGATTCTGGCGACAGCCGTGTGCGGCGCGGCGCTGGTCATGCGGCAGGCGGGGGCGCTTGCGCCACTTCAGCAGATCATCCTGCTGGTGCTGGCGCTGGATGTGCTGGGGGGCATGGTCGCCAACCTGACCCGCGCCACCAACGACTGGTACGCCAGCCGTGCGCCTGCGCTGTCGTACCTATTTCTGGTCGTTCATGCCGCGCAGCCGCTTATCGCCGTCCTGTTCCTGAAAGCGGACGGCGCATTCTTCGCGTTCCTATACGGCTACAGCCTGATCGCCGGCAGCGTGGTCGTCGGACGGCGGCGCGTCCCCTCGCATCAGGTGCTGGCTGTCGCGCTGATGGCGTTCGGCATGGTCGGCTACAACGCATTCATCACGCCGCCGCCCTATCTGACGTGGTTCGGCTATGCCTACCTGTTCAAGCTGGTGTACGCCTTCGCCGTCAATCATTCAGGGAAAGCCTGAGTTTATCGTCCAGCCACCGCCGCCCGCACGACTGCCACCGCAGGGGCGGGCAGCGGCGCGAGGTGTGCCTCCGCGAAGTCCAGCAGCGCGGCGGCGGCGGCCAGCGGTTCCAGCAGCAGCGCATGGTGCAGTTCCGGCGCAAGATCGGGGTAGCAGGCTTCCACGCGGCGGAACGGGTCGAGGTTGTCGGCACGGGGCTGTGGGCGGTCATGCGCCAGCACCCGCAGGATACCCGCAAAGGCAAAGTCCTTGATGAACCGCTGCCCGCTGAGGATTTCGCCGCGCCGCACCCGCCCGGAGCCGATCAGCAGCAGCGACAGGAACAGCCCCACTTCGCGCTCCCGGTCAAAACCCGTAGGCGCCGAGTCGCGGGCGATTTCCGCCAGCATCGCCTCCAAGCGACCATCCGGCGGCGCGAAGATCACGCGGTAATCGTTCAAACGGGCGCGGCGCGTTTCTTCCCAGTCGAACACCGCGAACTCGATCAAATGCCCGTCCGCGAACAGCACCTTAAAGCCGTGTTCGGTTTCACGCGGGGACAGAACAATCTGCGCGGCATCCGGCAGCCAGCGCAAATCGGCGCGGAAGGCTTCCTGCACCCCCGGTTGCGTGATGACGAAGAAATCATGATCTGACCACGCATCCGGCACACGCTCCACCTCGGCGCTGGAGCCGGCCATCACCAGCCCCAGCACACGCGGGTCACGCTCCAAATTGGTATGCAACCGCGCTGTCCATTCGCGGAAAGCAGCAAGTTCCATCGTGTTCGACCGTTCCTCACCTACTCAGGATCGAAGCGTGTCCCCAATGCGGCAGGCGGTTCGGCGCGCAGGAAGTTACGCATCCGCTTCTGCACCGAGCGCGGCAAGATTTGCAGCAGGCGTTCAATCGAACCGCTGCTCACCAGCAACAGCGTGACGATCATCAAAATCCAGGGCATGGCGTTCAGCAGCACCACCGGAATGCCGATGTCCGGCGAACTTTGCACCGCGAAGGCCAGCGCCCGCAGCCCTGCGAACAGGTACGCGCCGAGCGCCACGCGGAACGGATGCCAGCCGCCGAAAATCACAATCGCCAGCGCGATCCAGCCGTCGCCGGACATATTCGGCGGGGTCGTCCAGCCCGCTTTCACGCTCAACGAATACGCACCGCCGGCCACGCCCACCAGCGCCCCGCCGAGAATGGTGTAGAAGTAGCGCAGGCGGTTGACGTTTGTCCCACGCGCAAACGCCGCCGCCGGACGCTCGCCAATCGCACGATGCGCCAGCCCGCCGCGTGTGCGGAACATCCAGTACCACAGGCCGATCATCAGCACATAGCTGAAGTACACGAGTATCGTCTGGCGGAACAAAATCGGCCCGATGATCGGAATCTGGCTCAAAATCGGAATGGGCGTAATCAGGATTTGCGGGCCAAGCTGCCCGGTATACGGCTGACCGATGAACTGCGCGATGTCCGCCGCCAGCATGGTCAGCACAAAACCCACCGCCACCTGATCTTGCCGCAGCGTAATCCCGCCTAGCGCCACAATGAAGGCGATCACCGCGCTGGTCAGCGCCGCCGCCAGCAAGCCACACAGCAGCGCAACCGCATCGCTTCCGGTAGCGGCCTGCGCCGCCAGCGCCGCGATGAAGCCCACCAGCGCCGATAGAGTGATGCTGCCATCCAGCGACAGGTTGACCACGCCAGCGCGTTCGATGATGGTTTCGCCCAGACCGGCGATCACCAGTGGCGTAGCGGTGGCGACGATCCCGGCGAGAATGTTGATTAACTGCTCATTCATGGGCGGCCTCCGCCGGAGTGGATGGAGATGCTTCCGGCGTAGATGACGTGTCGCGGCGGGTCAGCACACGCTGGCGCACCCCCGCGAAAAGCAGCATCATCAGCACCAGCGTTTCCTGTAAAACACCTGACAGGGACGAATCTAACTGCAACGCAATCTTCAAGCGCGTGCTGCCGCCCACGATCACCGCAAATAGGAAGGTGATGACCGGGACGAGCAGGATGCGGTTGGCCGCCAGCAACACCACCAGCAGGCCGAGGAAGCCGATGCCGCCGGAAGCCAGCGGGCGCAGGCTTTCGTAGACGGTGATGGCGCGGTGCGTGCCCGCGATGCCGGCCAGCATCCCGCACACCACGAACGCGCTCAGGGCGCTGCGCGTGGTCGGCACGCCTAGCAAACGCGCCGAACGCGCATTCTTGCCGGTGGCCTTCAGTTGCAAGCCCCAGCGCGTCCCGCGCAGCGCCAACCACACGATCACCAGCGCCGCCAGCACGATCAGCAGCGCGAACAGGCTCACGGAAAAGTCCGGCGCGATCACGGTGAACAACGACTCCGGTCGGAACGGCACGGTGGAGCGCACGCTGCCGCCTTCGGGGGGCTGCCACGGGCCGGAAATCAGGTAAATGGATAGCACGTTTGCCAGCGCGTTCAGTGCCACGCCGCCGAAAATCTCATGCACGCCCAAGCGGGTTTTGAGGATGCCGGCCAGCAGCGCCCACAGGCCGCCGCCCAACATGCCGATCAGGATTTGGGCGATCAGTTGGAACGGTTCCGGCAACGTCAGGTTGAGCGCACCCCATGTCATGAAGATCGCGCCCATCATCATCTGGCCTTCCACGCCGATGTTCCACAGGCCAGCAGTGAACGTCACCACCAGACCGATGCTCACCAGCGTCAGCGGGATGAGGAAGTTCAGCACATTGGCGAAGGAACGGCTGTTGCGGAACGCGCCTTCCAACACCTTCTCGAACACGGCACGCGGATCGGCTCCGGCAGCGATAATGAGGATGGCGGTGATCGCCAGCGAAACGATAATCGGCAGAATGGTCAGACCAACTTGCAGACCTAATGAGGGTTTCTTCATTGCGTCTGCTCCTCAAAATGCCCACCGATCAGGCGTCCCAGCTCATCAATCGTGGTTCGCGTGGCATCTTTCACTTCGTACACCTGCCCTGAGTAGAACACCAGAATCCGGTCACTGTACGTCACCAGTTCATCCAGATCGGGCGTGCTGAACACCATTGCCGCGCCGGTCGCCTGCCGCGTGAACAGTTGCTCCCAAATCCACCGCGCCGAGTCCACATCGAGGCCGCGTGTGGGCTGTTCCAGCACCAGCAGCAGCGGCTTCTGCGGCATGAGCGCCATCAACATGCGCTGCTGATTGCCGCCCGAAAGAGTCTCAATGCGGCTTTCCGGCCTGCCGCGCACATCGTACAGTTTGATCTGGTCGGCGGTGTGCTGCCGCGCCCGCCCCCAGTCAATCACCGTGTTGGTTTCGGTAATCAACGCGATATGCTCGGTGAGCGTCAGACCGCCTACCAGCCCTTCTTCCAGACGGCCCGCCGCGCCAAAGGCCACGCCCTGCGCCAGAAATTGGCGATAGGATTGGCCGGTCATGTCGTGCCCACCGAGGTACAACCGCCCGGAGGCGGGTTTCACCAGTCCGGCGCAGGCACGCAGCAGCAATTCCTGCCCGCTGCCGTCCAACCCTGCCAGACCGATCACTTCACCCGCCCGAATGCTCAACGAGAGGTTCTCGACGGACAAACGTTTGCCGCGCAACGTCACGCCGTCCAAGCGCACCGCTTCCGGCCGACCCTGCAAATTCTCACGGGTGCGGGTTTGCGGCGCAAGTTCCTGCCCGAACATGAGCGTCACCAACTGGCGTGTGGTGGCCGGCATCTCTTTCGCGCCCACCACACGGCCTGCACGCAGCACCGCCACTTCATGACATAGCGCGATCACATCTTCCAGCTTGTGCGACACCAGCAGCACGCTCATGCCGTCTTTGGTCGCCAGTTCGCGCAGCGCATCGAACAGGATTTGCTTCTGTTCCGCCGAAATGCCGGTCGTCGGTTCATCAAGGATGAGCGTTTTCACGCCCAACGCCAACAAGCGCACAATCTCCAACTGCTGCCGCTGCCCGATGCTCAAGTGGTAGCACGGGGTATCGGGGTCGAGTTCAAACCCGAAGCGGCGGCTGATGGTGCTGAGTTGTTCGGCGGCGGCTTTGCGCGGCAACTGCTGTCCGCCCGGCTGACCGTAGATAAAATTCTCCAGTACAGTGAATGCCGCCACATCCAGCGGGTCTTGCTGAAGCATCCCGATGCCGTGCTGAATGGCCTGCTGCGTGCCGTGATAGATCACGCGCTGCCCATCAATATGAATTTCGCCACTGTCAGCCGGCTGGTATCCCGACAGGATTTTCATCAGCGTGGATTTGCCCGCGCCATTCTCACCGAGGATGCCCACGATGCGCCCGCCGTGAAACGTCAGGTTGACATCGTTATTGGCGTGAACGGGGCCGAAACGCTTGTGGATATGATGCAGTTCTATTTCCATAAACTCTGCCTAATGAATAAGGATGCAGATCAAACAGAAATTGAGGATAACACGAGAAAGGGTGTTTGACGACCAAACACCCTTTCCAATTTCAATTTGAAATTTGTGCGGTCAGAACTCAAGCTCTGCCGTCCACAAGCGCGTTAGCTGCTGGGGCCGATCAAGCCTTCCAGAAGCTGCTTGGTGTACCACACGCTGGGGCCATCGGCTTCCGGCTGAATGACCGGCAGCGTGACGCCCTCGGCGGCCACTTCCGTACCGTCCTGATACTTCAGCGGGCCAGACCACAGGAAGATGGTGTTGGCATTCGCTTCGTCACCGGCATAGGCAGACAGTTCGGCGATGAACGATTCCAGCTGAGCCTTCTTCTCGCCCAGACCTTCGCCAAACACGAAACCGACAGCCGAGGTGTCCACATTGTTCAGGTCAGACCAATCCGGGCCGAGCAGATCCCAGCTCTGAGTCCAGCTGCCATCCTTGACGGCATTCAGCAGGCGGACATACGAACCGCCCCAGATGAAGTACGGCACGCCGAGGCAAATGTTCGCGCCCAGTTCGCAGGAACCGGCGTAGTCGTAAGGAACAGCATAAACCGGGCTGTCCGGGTTTTCCTGAGATTTCTGGCTGGCAACCACAATCGCTTCGGTGGTGTCAATGCCAGAAATGACGACATCCGAACCACCGGCGATGAAGCTATTCACCACTTCGGTCGGGTCGAGGGTCACGCCGGGGATATTGAACCAGAAGCCAATCCACTTCACTTCAAAGCTCAGGGTGGCGGGGTCTTTACCAGCGTAGTTCTCGTAGCAATACTTCGCGCCCAGATAGGCCGAGGAGACGAGGCGGCGGGTTTCGTCGTTAATCAACGGGCCGAGGTAGCTGACCTTGCCCGAATTGGTCGCCAGAGCAGCGGCGCAACCGGCGATCATCTTGCCCCATTCCATCTCGCCCATCAGGTTGCCCAGATTGGCAGGCGCAGTACCGGCATAAGCATCATCCCCCGAAATGTTCACGAACGTGACATCGGGATAAGCAGTGGCGGCCTTCGCGCTATCTTCTTCAAATTCATCCGACGAAGTGATAATCAGGGAAGCGCCCTGCGCCACCAATTCATCTACAGCGGCTTCAAAAGTAACTTCGGTGTTGCCCGCGTTGATATTCTCAACATAGACCAACTTTGAACCGGGCACCTGCTGCTGTGCATACACAGCGCCTTCATAATGCGCTTGGCTCCAGCCCTTGTCGTCCTTAAAGCCGACCATGACCAAGCCAAACACAAGTTCGTCCTGCGCAGCAGCGGGCAATACAACCAGCGCCCCTAGCACGACCAGAACGACGACCAACAACAACTTTCGCAACATACGGTTCCTCCTCATAGGGTAACCTCAGTACGGTTAACAAGTTTACCGCCCCTGCACAAAACGGCAAGGACAAAACGCACAAAATATTAAGTGGGTGTTATGTTGAATGTGCTGAACGCCAGCGCAGCACATAACGCCCGCGTGTGTCCTGCGAGGTGGCGGTGTACAGGTACGTCACACCATCCACCACCAGCAAATCGGCATGACCGATCCCCCAGTTAAAGCTGACGGGCATCAAAACCGGATTGCCGGGGAACTTTTCCCACGCGCCATCAATCGCCGCGCCCGCCGAACGGGCGAACCCCAGCCCGAACTGCGTATCCATGCCGCGTTCCAGCACGTCCGGCCCACGAACACCTTCATAGGCCATGTAGTAGTGGTCGCCCACCCGCAGCACTTCGGCGCTGCTGACGTAGCGAAAGTCAAAATAGGGGGCAATCGCCGCGCCTTCGGTCACGTCCAGCGGGCCATATTCCGCCGCGCCGCTGAACAACGGGTCAGTCGCGCATGGTTGCAGCGCCCCCAGATCGCCGTGCCGATCGCCTTTGTAACAGCGCATGTGACCGGGGGCGCTGCCCGCCGCCGCGAACACATACAGCGTATCGCCTTCCACATACACCCCCGGCGGCGCCCCCACCAAGCAATCATCCGCCTGACCGCGAATGTTGGGATGTGCGCCGATTTTCTCGGTGGCGCTGCACGGCATGTAACTACTAGGCCACGTTCCGCCGGGGGTGAGCAAATACGACCAGTCCGACCATGTGATTCCATCGGCAGACCGGCGCAGCATAATCTGCGCGTGCCACTCGTAGGCCATGTAATACTCGTCCCCCGCCGACACCACACGCGGATACTGCTGGGCGGTGATGTGGTCGCGCTGATCGTCGCACGGGCAAGACTGGCACGACATCAAGCAGACGGGCGCAGGCAAACTGAAGTTCTGTCCGCCATCGGCACTCTGCCACAGCGTCAGGCAACCGGGAAACGTAACGGGTTCCCCGCACTGATCCACCACCCCGGCAGATTGCTGACTGGCGTGGAGATAAGCCCAGAACACGCCGCCGCCCCGGTCGAGCGTATCACTCTCGCCCACCGGCAACCCGGCATCCGGCACATCCACCACCCAATCCGCCCGCCCCTCCCACCAATCCGCCAGCGTTGGCGGCGATTGGGCGACTGTCGGAGAAATCACTGCTGCCAGTACAATTAATAGAAAAGGGAACAAAAGTCGCATAAACCGCCCTCATCCGAAATATACAACCAGTGTACCTCGGTTGGGCGAAGCAGGGCATCTTGGAAGCGCCCGTCTTTTGTGGCACACTTTCAGAAAGAATTTAATGATTGCGCTTATTCAGGAGGTGTTTCATGCGTCGGCTCATCGCGCTGATTCTACTGCTACCGTTCGCGCTGCTGGCGATTGTGTTCCCCCTGACTGCTCAGGATGCACCACCGCTGTTTGCCACCAACACGCCGCCAGTGGACTTACCCGCCGCGCCGGGGATGCCCGCAATGGCGACCAATACGCCCATCCCCACCCTCCGACCGGTGTTCAGGCCAGATGCACCCTTCGAGCAGTACGCGCTGCGGCGCTGGGACGAAAACACCTTCGTTGGCCTGATTCTCGATCAAGTGCAGCAGTTGCAAGACGGGGATACAGCCCGTGCGCTTGGCATCCGGTTGCTGCAAAATGAACTGGCCCGCCGCTTCCCCGGCGCACCACATGACCCGACTGCCCGTGAAGCCCTGTTGAGCGCCATGCTGAATGCCCCGCGTGGTATGCTCGATTTGCGCCCGGTTGTGCGCCCGACCATCGAAACCGCGCTCAACCAGATGCAAGTGACCTTCGATCAGCAAAACAGTCTGGAAACCAACGGGTTCGCGCTCACCATCCTCCCCGCCAATTTTGATGGACAGGGCGCGGGGGATGCGGTCATCCGCACCACCTATCCAGTCGGCGCACAGGACAGCGCCGCCCTGTTCTACAGCGATTACACCATCGCCACCGTCGGCACAGATGGGCGCATTCACCTCGTCAGCGCCGCGCCCAATTTTCCGGCAGCGCCGCTCGATGATGTGGAAGCGGTCTGGTTCGAGGGGGTGCGGGATGTGAACGGCGATGGCTTGGATGAACTGGCCGTCAGCCAAACCATCACCGGAGAGATCAACACCGATTTGTTCATTTACGGCTGGCGCAACGGCAGCGCGGTAGGTCTGGCCGCCCCCGGCCAGACCATCCACTTTCACGACGCGCTGGTCTGGCCGCCCGCAAGCCAACCGCTGGTCGTGAGCGAAAACCGCGTGGAATCGGCAGCATGGAACTGCCTAGCGGATCGTCCGGTGACATGGACATGGAGCAGCAATTTCTATCGTGCGCCCGAAACGCTGGCGGAGTTCGTGCCTCAGAACACACTCGGTTGCCAGCTTTATGCCAGCGAACCGCTGCTGAGTATGCCACCGGCGGCGGCACAGGCGCTCATCGAGCAATTGCTACCGCAAGCCGACCAGAACGACAGCATCGCGGCGGTGCGGGCGGCGATGCTCATCGCTATGCTCAAGGTGTTTCAGGGCGACATCAACGGCGCACAAACGCAGGTGAATCTGCTGGCGGAAATGGCACCGCCGGACTCGTGGGCAGCGGCACAGGCCAAAGCCTTTCAGGATGGCATTCGCCAGAGCAACAGCACGCCCCTCAGCCTGTGTGCCGCGCTGCAAAATGCCACCCCGCAGGGCGCGTGCGATGTGGACGCGGTGCTGGCGCGGGTCTTTGCCGACCAACCGCTGCGGCGCGATGAATCCCTCGACGCACAGGCCGCACGGCTAGGGCTAACGGTACAGGCGCAAGTCACCATTACCGAAGTCGGGCATCTGGATCGGCAGGCCATCCATTTTGATCTGAGTGCGCCGGATGCATGGTGGGCCTTCGCACCGCTGGCTGATGATGTGTATACTGCCGAACGGATCAGCCCGCCGCCGGCGTTTACAGCCACCGCTACGCCCATCACCCGCCTCGAAACGCCCCGCGCCGCCTTCGATGCGCTGCTGGCAGAGGACAACCCGCAGCAGGCGCTGGCAATCATCAACACGGCCATCAGCACCCATTCCACCGCGCCGCTGGTGAGTTCGGGGCGCTACGTGCAGGCCGTGAGCTACGAGGCCACCGGCGACCGCGACAATGCCCGCCGCGCCTATTTC
The DNA here is from genome assembly GCA_903864435.1 of uncultured Chloroflexota bacterium. Lineage (GTDB taxonomy): Bacteria > Chloroflexota > Anaerolineae > Aggregatilineales > Phototrophicaceae > CFX2. The sequence continues at coordinate 24,839 of CAIPFY010000254.1, forward strand.
AGCCTGTGGCAGGATGAACCGGAATCGGTCTGGGGAGCGCTGGCGGCGGCGCATCTCGAAAAACGGTAGTTCAGGGCATACGCCCTTTTATTGGTCTAGCGTATCAGTCAGAGAATAAGGTAGACGGAACGATGAAACTGGCAACTGTAAGTATCCGGGATCGGGCGCAGGTCGTTATTGTGGAAAATGACCGCGTTATCACCACCACCACCGAAGGCAATATGCAGTATCTCATCCGGCGGCGCTTGCTGCCGGGGCGCGGCGGACATTCCTATCGCTTCGACGAAATCCGCTTCGAGCCGCCGGTAACGCCCTCCAAAATTATCGCCATCGGCAAGAATTACGAGGAACACGCGAAAGAAACGGGCAGCAACGTCCCCAAAGCGCCCCTCATTTTCGCCAAGTTCCCCAGCGCCCTGACCGGTCATGAACAACCGATCACATGGAGCAGCAGCCTCACCCAGCAAGTAGACTGGGAAGGCGAACTGGCGGTCATCATCGGCAAACGCGCCCGCAACGTGAGCGAAGCAGACGCGCTGGAACACGTCTTTGGCTATACCATCGCCAACGATGTGAGCGCCCGCGACATCCAGATTCGCACCGACGCCCAATGGACACGCGGCAAAGGGCTGGATACGTTCTGCCCGCTGGGGCCCTGGATCGTCACCCGTGACGAAATCGCCGACGCGCAGGCCTTGAGCGTGAAAACCGTCGTCAGCGGGAATTTGCGTCAGGACGGTCACACGAAGGACATGATCTTCACTATTCCGGCGCTGATTAGCTACTGTTCGCGCATGTTCACCCTTGAACCGGGCGATGTGCTGCTGACCGGCACGCCGTCCGGGGTGGGCGAAGGCATGAAACCGCCGACCTACCTCCAGAACGGGGACGTGGTGGAAATTAGCATTGACGGCATCGGCACCCTACGAAACACCTGCGTCGTCACCGAGTAAGCGCGGGGCATGTGATACAATCACCCCTTCCATAACCGGAATGGGGTGAAATAAACCTGTATGTCCCGACTGATTTTTTACCTGCGCTACGCGGCCACCCATCTCCGCACTAACGGCCAATGGACAGCTTTTGCGATCTTTTGTGTGGCGGCGGGCGTGGCGACGGTGGTGGCGCTGCGCAGTCTGGGCCTCGCCATCACCGACTCGCTGTTGAGCAACCTGCGCCAGTACAATCACGGCGACATCAACATCAGCAGCGTTTCCGGCGCTGGCCCCTTCTCAATCACCTTTCAACGCGGTGCCGACGAACCTTCCATTTTCCAGCCCTATCAGGTTGAAGCCGTCCGTCAGTGGGCAACCAACCGGAACGCGACGATCAGCACATACGCGGTTGCCAGCAATATCCAGATCACACCTGCCGGACAGGAAGCCTCCAACCGTCCGCAGTTCACCAGTTCCTTCCTGATTGACCCCGCCACCTTCGACCAGAGCGCCCCGATTATCGCGCTCGACCCGCCGAACACCCCCCTGAGCGACCTATTCACAGGCGGGCAAGAAGTCGTCATCAGCCGCAATCTGGCGGACGACCAGCATCTTGTGATTGGCGATAGCGTGCATATCAGCGGCACCGCCGAATTGTTCACAGTGGTGGGCATCATCCCCACCGAAACCGAAGCCAGCATCAACAACGTGTTCGCAGCCTTCTTTGGCTTTGCCTATTTTGACCGTTCGCAGGCCGACGTACTGGGACTGAACGCCAACCCCAACACTATCGGCATTGTGCTGCCGGACGGCACCCCCGGCGAGGAAATCGAAGCCGCCGCCAACGAGATTATGGGCATTGTCCGCGTGCGTGACATCAACGCGACGCCGTGGCTACTCAGCCGCAACGCACTGATCGCGGACATGATCGGGCGCTTCATCGTCACGATGGGACTAGGGGCGCTGCTCATCGGCGGGGTGGGCATCATGAACACCATGCTGGTGCTGGTAGGCCGCCGTTCGATGGAAATCGCCGCGCTCAAGACTTTCGGCCTGAAGGGGCGACAGGTCGCTGCGCTGTTCATCAGCGAAGCCTTTCTGCTGGGGCTACTGGGCAGCGCCGCCGGCATCGTGGCAGGGCTGCTTCTCAGCGGCGTGGTGAACACCTACGGTGAGGCCTTCTTGCAGCAGCGGCTACCGCTGCGTGTGCATCCAGAGGCGTTGTTCTACGGCGTCACACTGGGGATGATCGTGACGCTAGTATTCGGCGTACTGCCAGTGCTGATGGCGACCAAAGTGCGTCCGGCGATTGTGCTGCGCCCGAACGAAACGCACCTGCCGCGTGCCGGCGTGGTGCAGTCCCTCATTGCGCTGTCGGTCATTGTGGTGGTGTTGGGGCTGGTGTCCGGGCAGATCATCAGCCCGATTGTGGGCGAGATGTCGTTCATAGGTAGCCGGTACCAGCCCAATCCGTATGCGCTCGGCATCGTACTGGTGGCGCTGGTGCTGCTCATCCTCGCGGCGCTCACGGGCGTGATGTGGGTGGTGGTGTGGCTGGTCGGTCACATGCCCACCTTCGGCGCGGTGGATTTGCACCTCGCGCTGCGCAACCTGTCCACCCGCCGCATTCGCACCGCCACAACCCTGCTGGCACTGACAGCCGGTATGTTCGCCCTGAGCAGTATTAGCTACTTCGGGATGGGCGCACGCGAAATTGTGCGCATTCAGTTCGCGCAGACGTTAGGCGGCAACGTGATGATCGTGCCGCTGCTGCCGCGTGGAACCGCCCAACCATTCCTCGATGTCGTACTGTCGCAGCAAGAAGGCGTGCAGTACCGTACCATCTTCAACATGAACGCCGGACGAATCACCGGCGTGAACGGCGCGCCCGTGCAGTTGGACAGCGGTTTGCGGCAGTTCCCGCTGTCGCTGATGACCCGCGACACCGACAATCCGGCGCTCACCAGCGGCCCACTGATCGCCGGACGCGATTTACTGCCCGAAGATCGCGGCAAAAACGTGATCGTGATGTCCGAACAAACCGCACTCGGTTCGTTGATGAACGGGTTCGACAGCCTCGAAAGCATCGGCGTCTCGGTGGGTTCCAAAGTGGCGATGCGGGTGCAAGGGCAAAACATGGTATTTGAAGTGGTCGGCATCGTGGGCAGCGCCAACGGACTCACGCCGAATATCGCGGGCGCGTTCCTGCCCCCGGACGTTCCCGGAATCACGCAGAACTACCTGATTAACATCGTGCAGGTCGAACCGGACAAGATCAACCAGTTTCTTACCAATATGTCGGCGATGCCGCTGGTGTTCGCGCTGGATGTCTCGTTCCTCGACGGGCTGCTCAAGCGGCTGGTGGATCAGTTGAGCGCGGTGCCGATTGTGGTCGGGCTGCTCTCACTGCTGGCGGCGGCGGTCATCATGGCGAACACCGTTTCGCTCACGGTGCTGGAACGGCGGCGGCAAATCGGCATTCTGAAGGCGCTCGGCCTGAAGCGCCGCCGCGTGCTGTGGGTGATGCTGCTGGAGAACACGGTGATCGGGCTGCTAGGCGGGCTGATGGGAATCGGCGTGAGCGCCCTCGGCGTCTCGATCATGACGCTGCTAGGGGCAGGTTCAGCCATCCCCATCCCCAATGATGCCCGTCTGCTGACCGTCGGCCTGCTGATCGCCTCGGTGGTGATCGCGTGGGTCGCCACGCTACTCAGCGCACGGGTCGCCACCAGCGAACGGGTGACGCAAATCCTGCGCTACGAATGAGCCTGCGCGTGGTTTTCCGGGCGGGGCGGACGTAGAATAGCAGCGGTACATTCGGAAATGGGGGGTGGGGCAGATGTTCAAAGCCCTCACCCTTTATCCCTCTCCCTGAGGGAGAGGGACTTAAGAATCGTGTAACCCTCTTGCTCCCCTTCGCCCTGAGGGAGAAAGGGGACGGGGGACGGGGGTGACTGCCCAAAATCCGAATACACTCAATAGCGGCGGTACTTTTTCAGCTGGCGAAAGTCTGAGTTATCCTCATGGAAATTGTCTGGTCACGGGTTCTGCCGGTTCTCATCTCCATCGGCATCATCATTCTGGTGTCCATCCTGCGCGAAACCTCCAAAACGCTGGCCTCTATCCTTGCTACCATGCCCATCAACATTCCGCTGGCGCTGTGGGTCGTCTCGGCAGACAGCACACCGGCCACCATCGAAACCTTCACCCGTTCGTTGTTCATCAACATCCTGCCCACGCTGGCTTTTCTGCTGGTGGTCTGGCTGGCGGCGCGGGCGGGCTGGCATCTGGTGCCGATGATCGCGGCGGGGTATGGCGCGTGGGCGGTCTGCCTCGGTCTGGTGTTCTTTATCCGGTGGGCACTCGGCACGGGCTGAACGCCTTCCGGTTGTGTGTCTACCTAGTACGGGGATTATCGTATGCTGCAAAACATTCAAGGCCTCCCACGCGGTCAGCGACTCGTTATTTTCATCCTGATTTTCGGCGGCATTCTGGCGCTGCTGATCGGCGTGACGGTCTTTCTGGTCGTCGGCTCGATTAACGCCGAACCACGCGGGACAGCCGTCGCCCTCACCGATACCATCACCGTCGCTGAATTTGCCGTCCTGCCGGGAGCAGATGCTTTCCCCGCCGCCGTTGCCGTCGCCCCGGATGGGCGCGTCTACACCGGCAGCTACAAAACGGGGACGCTGTGGGTGATCGGCGCGGACGGTCAACCTGCCGAAGTACCGGGTTCCGCCGAAGCGATGGGTTCGGTGGCCGGTCTGAGTTTTGGCGCAGATGGCAGCCTGTACATCGTGGATCAAAAAGATGCCGACCCGCGCACCAGCGGCGGGCAGATTCAGCGCATAACCGCAGATGGCACGATCAGCCCGTTCGCCACCATCCCCGATGAACGCGGGTTCATCGCGGCAGATGATGTGGCGGTGGACGGCAGCAACAATGTGTATGTGACCGATCGGGGGCGCGATGAAGTGTGGCGTTTCGCACCGGATGGCACAGGCGAAGCGTGGTGGACGCCGCCCGCACTGGACGGCGTGAAAAGTTATGAACCTACCGGACTCGCTTATGATGCAGGACGGCAGGCGCTCATCATCACCGATGGCCTCGCCAATACGGTTTACAGTGTGGCGCTGGCAGACCAGAGCAGCACCCTGCTGTACCAGCATGGCGACAGGCCGGATGCGCCGGGATTTGATGGTGTCACCGTACTGCCGGATGGAACAATCTACGTGGCGGCGCTGGAACAAAACGGGATCGTGCGCGTCGCCGATGGGCAGCTGACGTATATCGCCGGCTTGTTTCGCGGCGCAAGCGATGTAGACACCACGCCAGATGGGACGCGCCTGTACGTGACCAACTTCGATTCATTTTCGCTGGCCGTGCCGGGGACGTTCCCCCACTTACCCTTCGGGTTGGATGTGATTACGTTCGTGCCGCCAACCTAATAGGCGCGGACGCGCACGGGCACCACTTCGGTTTCAGTCGTTTCGCGTTCGCTGGGATTCTGTCCCTCCAGCGCGGCCTGTTTCAACATCCGGTTCAGGGCGATACGCGGCGCACGGGCGCGGTCTACCTGTACCACGCGCAGCCCGTTGCTGGCGATCACCCGTTCGACATACGGGTTGCCCTGAACACTCATGGCAACCGTTTCGTCATCTTGGGTCAACTCAAAATGGTAGATGTGAACAGGGCGCAAACCGGAGCAGTAAAAAACGTCTTCAAATACCAGAGGCCTGATTTGCCAACCGTGTGCTAAAAGTGTGGCGAGGCTGTCGCCTCCCGTGATCTGTTCTGAACCGGAGTGCCAGTGACGGTAGTCATCTGATTCGTCCAACAAAAGGAGTTCTATTTGTGTCATGATCCCTGCCCTTTTCTACTTCTGCTATGACCGGTATCTTTAGCAGCGAAGACCAGCGACAAGCCACGTACCCAATAAGTATGAAGAATCACCTTTCATTTCACTATACAGTATTTTCGCACGAATGTATCTAAAAATATTGTCCAAACCGACCAAAAACTTTCGCAAAATATCGTTTATCCACCAGCCTAATAGCAATTATGATTGCACCTGATTCGTATATTTTGCACGACCGCACCATTCTGGAGCCGTATGCAAGCCTTCTACACTGACCACTTTGTTCTGCCCCTACCGCCCGACCACCGCTTCCCGATGAGCAAATACGCGCTGCTGCGTGAACGCATCGTGCGCGAGGGCATCATCGCCGCTGAAGATTTGCAAGTACCTGCCGCCGCCAGCGATGAGGAACTGCTACGCGCCCATGATGCCGACTATGTACAGCGCGTGGTAGCCGGTCAGTTGACGCGGCAGGAAATCCGACGCATCGGCTTCCCGTGGTCGGAAGGCATGGTCGAACGTTCGCGGCGCTCGTCCGGCGCGACCATCGCAGCCTGTCGCACTGCGCTCACAGACGGGGTGGCGGTCAATCTGGCCGGCGGCACACATCACGCCGCCCGCGATCACGGCGCAGGCTACTGTGTGTTCAACGACAGCGCGATAGCCGCCCGTGCCATGCAAGCCGAAGGACGGGCGCGGCGCGTGGTCATCCTCGATTGTGATGTGCATCAGGGGGACGGAACCGCCTCGATACTGGCGGCTGACCCGACCATTTTCACCTTTTCGATTCATGGAGCAAAGAACTTCCCGTTCCACAAGCAGCAGAGCGATCTGGATGTGGAATTGGACGACCACACCGAAGATCAGGTGTATCTGGATATGCTGGAAGAAGGAGTGCAACGGGCGCTGGCGCTGGCACATGCCGACTTTGCCATTTACCTCGCCGGAGCAGATCCGTTCAGCGGGGATCGTTTGGGGCGGCTGAAGGTGAGCAAGGCGGGGCTGGCAGCGCGGGATCGCTTCGTGCTGGAAGTGTGCCAGCAGCAGCGGTTGCCCGTCGCGGTGACGATGGCCGGCGGCTATGCCCGCGAGGTGAGCGACATCGTGGATATACACGCCGAGACAGTGCGCCGCGCCGCCGCCGTATGCGCAGCGTGGGGGGCGAAATAAAAACGGGCGCAATCGCTCGCGCCCGTCCGGTCACAGTTGTAAAAGCACAGCCTACGCCGTGCGCTGATCGGTTTTGACCACTTTCGGCATCGGGACGGGTTTCACGCCCGATTCTTTGATGAGACGACGCACAAACGGGTTATTGAGTACCGGCATCGTCAGGTGTTCACTTCCCCGCGAAAGTTCAAAATAGTACACGGCGACTGCTTTCATGCCAGTCCCTTCAAATTCTTCAAACCCGACCACTTCGCCTATCGCCCAACCGTTCTCAATCGCGGTGTACAGCGCATCCCCGCCCGTATAGCGTTCGGACTCGCTGTGCCAGTGACGGATTTTATCCATGTAGCTGTAGTGCAGGTTCGACAACACATTGTTAGCCATAGATGTACCTTAAAGGACTCCTCCCGAATGAGCGAATGACCATATTCATGCCTACATTTTAACCATCTTTGTAGGGCATTTACATTGTAAAAGACATTAACTTGCTGTCATTTGGATGTTTTGCACAACCTCTCCCTCAAAACGAATTGGTTTTTGTGCATCTGCGCCCGCTTTCGGCGGGATATAACTCATGACATGTTCGGCTAACGCGGTGATCGTCAGGCTGGGGTTGATGCCCGGATTACCCGGCATGATCGAACCATCGGCAATGTACAGCCCCGGATAGTTGAACACCTCACCTTTTGCGTTCACCACGCCATCGGCCTCGCTCAATCCCATCGGGCAACCGCCCAGCAGATGCGCGGTGGAAGGAATTTTGAGCAAGGTTTCGGGGATGGAATCTTGCGGGATGCCGTTGGTACGCGCCGCGAAGTCCCGCGTGAGTCCCTGCGAAAGTTCCATCGGCGGCGAAATCTTCTGCCCCGGATCGAGTTCGGAAACCAGCGCCCGCCGGAACAGGGTAAAGAAGTTGCGCCCTGCGCGAATCCGCATAGTGCTGTCCACCGTCTGCATGATGAGCAGAATGGTGGAATACTTCGACCAGTTGCCGAAGAACTTGACGTACATGAAATCCAACGGGTGCGTCAGGCCGTGCCAGATCGTCTTGAGCAGCCGTTCCAGCGGGTGTTCGCCCGCCTTAATCATGGGGATCGCCAGCATTCGGATGAAGCCTGATCCGGCCTGATAGCGCACCGGCTCCACAAAAGTATTCTCGTCCAGCCCGATGACTGAGGTAATGGCCGCGCCCGTCGAATAATCGGTGTCGTGGCTACGGCTGGTCGTGCCGGGGATGGTTTCGCTGTTGGTACGCACCATCGTCCCCATCGCCTGCGAAAGATTCGGCAACGTCTGCACCTCGTCACGGCAGCGGAACAGCAACCGCAGCGTCCCTAGCACATGCGCCGAAACAACCACGTTCCGCGCCCGCACAATGCGCGTGCTGCCCTGCCCCGGCAGCGCGGTGGAGCGCCGGTACACAATCTCGTAACGCGCCCCGTCCGGCTCATCTGCGGGCAGCGGGCGAATCTCCATCGCTTCAGACTCGGCACGCACTTCTGCGCCCCATTTCTCGGCAAAATACAGGTAGTTCTTCACCAGCGTGTTCTTGGCATTGTGCCGGCAGCCGACCATGCACCCGCCGCAGGACTGGCAACCAGCGCGGTCTGGTCCGTCGCCGCCAAAATACGGATCGGGGACGGTTTTGCCCGCCTCGCCAAAATACACCGCCACATTGGCAGGACGGAAGGTATGCCCCATGCCGCGTTCCTCCGCCATCGCTTTGAGGACGCGATCGGCAGGCGTGAGGTGCGGGTGCGGCGTAACGCCGAGCATGCGCTTGGCGGTATCGAAATGCGGACGCAGCGCAGCACGCCAATCCACGCCCAACCTTTTCCAGCCGGGGAGGTCGTACAGCTTATCTTCCGGCTCCATCAGCACATTGGCATACACCAGACTGCCGCCGCCCACGCCGCTGCCGTGCATCACCATCGCGTTGTTCAGCAGGGTGATTTGTTGAATGCCGAAGCAGCGCAACTGCGGATACCACAAATACTTTCGCAGATTCCAGTTAGTACGGGGGAAATCCTCATCGTGGTAACGCTTGCCGCGTTCCAGCACCAGCACGCGATAGCCTTTTTCCGTCAGCCGCAAGGCCGACACGCTGCCGCCAAAACCAGAACCAATGACCACAAAATCAAAACACTCGGTCATTTTGGAACTTCCTTCAAAACCCTGCCTGTTGCCAGAGCAGGATGAACGATCTTGACCGTCAACCGCACGTTTCTAAACACGTTGTCTACTTATTATAGACCGAAGCGGCAGGGATTGCTCTCATTTTTGATAGTACTTACGGCCTTTCAGGTCTTCGGGCAGCAAATCATCGGTGGTATACATCTCGTAGCCCTTGCCGTAACCCAGTTCTTTCATCAGTTTGGTGGGCGCGTTGCGCAGTTGTAGCGGGATGGGCAACGTGCCGGTGCGGTTGACATCCTCCAGCGCGGCAAAGAAGGCATCGCCGGCGGTGCGGTCTTTGGGCGAGAGCGCCATATACGCCGTGCCGTGCGCCAGACTGAACTGGCATTCCGGCAGGCCGACGGTTTCTACCGCACGGAACACCTCGTTTGCCACCACCAGCGCCGTCGGCTGCGCCATGCCAATATCCTCACTGGCGAAGATCACCAGCCGCCGCGCAATGAACAGCGGGTCTTCGCCCGCCGCCACCATCCGCGCCAGATAGTACAGCGCCGCGTCTACGTTGCTGGCACGCATACTCTTGATGAAGGCGCTGATGGTGTTGTAATGCTCATCGGCGGCCTTGTCGTAGCGCAGGAACTTGGACTGGAGCGCAGTCTTGAGCGACTCCACCGTGACCATCTTATTCTCGCCGCCGTACAAGCCCGCCGTCACTTCTAGCAGGTTGAGCGCCTGCCGACCATCGCCGCCCGCGAACTCCGCGAGGAAATCCACTGCTTCGGGCGACAGGCTCACGTCCAGCGCCACCGCGCCCTGCTGCACAATCGGGCGGATGTCGTCCGCCGACAGCGGTTCGAGGACGAACACGCGGCAGCGCGAGAGCAGCGCCGAGTTGACCTCAAAACTGGGGTTCTCGGTGGTCGCGCCGATCAGAATCAGCGTTCCGTCCTCGACATAGGGCAGCAAAAAATCCTGCTGCGCCTTGTTGAAGCGGTGAATTTCATCCAGAAACAGGACGGCGCTACCCCCCTGTGGCTTGCTATCGCCGCTGAACAGATCGCGCTGTCCGGCGGCCCGCACCTGTTCCACAATAGCGCGAATCTCGGCTTTGCCCGCCGACACCGCCGATAGCTCGAAATACGGGCGATCGGTCTGGGTGGCGATAATCCGCGCCAGCGTGGTCTTGCCCACCCCCGGCGGCCCCCAGAAGATCATCGAATAGATGCGGTTCTGCTGAATCGCCACCGCTAATGGTTTGCCGGGGCCGACCAGATGCTTCTGCCCGATGAAGCCTTCCAATGAAGCGGGACGAACGCGATCCGCAAGGGGTTTGGTTTCAGACATGGTGCAAGCCTCGCAACGGCCTTCAGGTGAGATGTTGATGAGTATTGCAGACCGAACGACGCGGGTCAACCGTTCTGGACTGCCACCCTATCCCAAAAACAGGTATATTGATTACCAACATCTTTTCAATTGAGTGGTCAGGAGAACACCAATGAGCGATATTTCCCAACGCGGCTATGCCAACGCCGATGCACTTGTTTCGACGGACTGGGTGGCGGCGCATCTGAACGATCCGACGATTCGCATCATCGAATCCAACGAAGACCCGCTGCTCTACCCCAGCGGTCACATTCCCGGCGCGGTACAGGTGGACTGGACAACCGACCTGAACGACCCGCTGCGCCGCGATTACCTGAACAAAGCTGGCTTCGAGGCGCTGATGAGCCGCATCGGTGTGACCAACGACATGACGGTGGTCTTTTATGGCGACAAGAACAACTGGTGGGCGTGCTATGCCTTCTGGGTGTTCCAACTGTTCGGTCACAGCAACGCCAAAGTGGTGGACGGCGGGCGCTTGAAGTGGGAAAAAGAGAACCGCCCCCTCACCCGCGAAGTGCCAGCCTATGCCGCCACCGCCTACACCGCCCCGGCGCGAGACGACGGGCGGGTGCGTGCCTTCCGCGATCAGGTGCTTCAGCATGTGGAGGCCAACCTGCCGCTGGTGGACGTGCGCAGCCCGGACGAGTTCAGCGGCAAACTGCTGCACATGGCGAACTACCCGCAGGAAGGTGCGCTGCGCGGCGGGCATATCCCCGGCGCGAAAAGCGTACCGTGGGCGCGGGCGGCCAATCCCGAAGATGGCACGTTCAAATCTGCCGAACAGCTACGCGCCATTTATGAGCAGGAACAGGGGCTGAAAGCGGGTGATGACATCATCGCTTACTGCCGCATCGGGGAGCGCAGCAGCCACACATGGTTCGTGCTGACGCACCTGCTCGGCTACCCGAAGGTTCGCAACTACGACGGCTCATGGACGGAATGGGGCAATTCGGTCGGCGTGCCGATTGAGAAATAATCATGGCTGATTATCCCGAAAAACTGCTGGCGGTTCTGGATGATTTCTCGTTCATCACTGACCGCAACGAGCGCGTTGAATACCTGATCGAAATCGCTGACCGTTTCGCCTCGGTGAAAGTGCCGCCGGACGTTGCCACGCCGCCCTATGACGAGGCGCACCGCGTCCCGGCCTGCGAGTCGGATGCGTTCGTCTGGGCGCAACCGAACGCGGATGGCACGCTGCACTTCAGCTTCGATGTGTTGAATCCGCAGGGGCTTTCCGCCAAAGCGATGAGCGTCGTCCTCGGTGAAACCTGCTCCGGCGCACCGCTGGAACAGGTGGCGGCGCTGGAAACCAGCATCGTGTTCAGCCTGTTCGGGCGCGAAATCTCGATGGGCAAAGGGCAGGGGTTGATGGACATCATCACAATGGTACAGTACGAGGCCAAACGCCGCCTATAGCTGCGTGTCATGGCGAAGGGAACATCATAAAAGGCCGACGCGGTGACGCATCGGCCTTTTTCACGCTCCAGCCTATGCCTATGCGCCGTTTGACGGCGGCGAGCCACCCATAGCCGCCATCACCCGCGCCCACCGCCGATCAGCTTGAGAATCTCGCGGCGGCTGAGTATGCGGCCCACAGGCAAATCGTCGTTCTGGGTTTCCATCGTTCGTATGCCTCCTCATTCGATGTTTGCTACTTTAACGGCAACTTGTTCAGAAGATGTTCAAAAAACCTGAATCAATCCGAGCCATCTTTTAAGATTTAGCATGTAAGATTACTTGTCAGCAACGCTTCTCAATAGTCTGGTCAGGCAAGCAAGAGGATAAACAGGATGGTCATTCAAAGCGCATTTCGCTGGTTAGTGGCAGCAATGCTGGCGTTCATCGCGGCACAGCCCGTTCACGCGCAAGACAGCACAAAACCGCTAAGAATGCCGCTGACTATGCCTGCGGGGCCTTCCACATGGTTGTTCGGGCAACCTTATGGCAATACGGTTGGCGCGTTCAACTTCGGCACGGCATGGTACAGTGCCGGTCAAGGACTGCATTTTGGGATTGATATCAGTATGCCCTGTGGCACGCCGCTGGTGGCCGTAGCCGATGGCGAAGTCATTTATGTGGATAATCTCGCTTTTGGCGCGGGGCCGCACAATCTCATCCTGCGCCACCCGCAGGCCGGCGTCACCACGCTCTATGGTCATTTGCTGGAAAAACCGCCGCTACAGCAATATCAATTGGTGCAGCGCGGTCAGCTTGTCGGCTATTCTGGCGACCCCGATGTCACCTGCGATTCGCGTCCGCATTTGCATCTCGAAGTGCGCTCACTGGACTACCGCACCGCCTACAACCCGCTTGACTATATTGACGCACAGTGGGATGTGCTGACCGCCATCGGCCCCTTCAACAGCAATCTGTTCCAGCAAGATTTGACCCATGCACGCCGCTGGATGCGTTTGGAAGACCAGCCCCCGGTGGCCTTCGGCGGCGCACGGCTGAACGCTTATGCACAAAGCTGGCCGCCCGCCAACGACCAGCGCCAGCCCGTCAGCGCCCTGCCCGCCCGTGACCTCGGCTCCTTGCCCGCCGATGCCCGCGCTGAAGTACGCTCACTCGGCTATGCGGACTGCTGTGCGAACTTCTGGTGGCATGCTTCCGATTCCAACCATTTTTATGTGATTGATGGGGCAGAAGAACAACCCGCCGCAATTTTTGAGTGGGATGTGGAAGTTGGCGGGTTATCCGGCCTGATTGAACCTGCGCCACCTGTTTTTGCTTCTCCAGATGGCACTTATACTTACCGCCTGAGTACAGAAGGAACACGCATCCGCAGCATGGCCGATGGGAGTGAATGGCTGTTGAACACGGGTGGGTTTACACCTGCCATCAGCCCCGACAATCAACAACTCCTGTGGCTGGCACAATATGGCACATTCGTCCCCGGTGCCACGCCGCCGCTTGTGGAAGTGTGGGTAAGCGGCCTGAAAGGGGATAATGCGCGGACGATTCTCAGCCAGCCCCGCGCTTCTGCTGCATGGCTGGACGGCACACGCCTGCTAATCGCCACCAGCGAGCGCACCCTGACCACCTTATCCGTCTACAACACATCCGACAACACATCTTTCGTGCTGGGAGCATGGGATCGCCTGCGTGGATTGAGCATCGCCCCCGGCGGCGGACGACTGTTGTTTTACCAGACCTTCCAGAATGACCCTGCGGCGAACGCGGTCTATACGCTACTCACGCAACCGAATGCCCAACCGGAACGCCTAACATGGTTTGGGGGCTGGCGCTGGCGCGACTCAAACAGCCTGTACTACCTCCCCTTCCAGCCCGATCAAGCGTTACAAAACCTGATGTACTACCACTTTTCCACCGGGGAGAACCGCCCGCTGACCGATCCCGACACGCAACCCTTTACGGTTGTGAATGGCGACTGGTCGGTTTCGCCGGATGGACGCTCGATTTTGTTTCAGAATGTAGGGGACAACAGTTTGAGTTTGCTTGTGTTAAGTCCCTAACACAGCACAGTCAAGCCGGTGTGCAAAACAGATGACATTTAGCGCCTTATGAAGCATAGAACTTCACTAGGGTTTACTCGTATCATCCTGTGACATACTCCCCGCACGTAAACGTAGGGGCTTCTGGCTTCAAACGTCGTATGCGCTCGTCAATAGTGACTTACAACGACTCAGCCATCGGGCTAATGTCCTAGCCCACAAACATTGGTTCTCGCAGTCTAAGGTGTTTAGACTTTTACGCTACGGACTTCCCGTAGCAACCCATGTCTAAGTTGGTAAATTGCGCCGCACTGAACTTTTCGCACGGCCATCCCATTACAGGCTTGTGAAGTGGTTGTCCAGTCGAATTAAAAGGAGTATACCTTGCAAAATCATCATTCGGCTAACGCCGAGCCGCCTTATATCCCCGTACCTAAAGGTAGGGGTTTTACGGCGGTTTTCGATAAAATAGTGTAGATTCACCGCATCCAAATCGGGAGTACCAATGCATAGGCAGCTACTACAACAAGACCTCAGCGTTATCGCCGCTTTCAAACCCTTCAGCCCGCAATTGTTGGACGCACTGCGAGACAACGCACAGGTGTACTGCCTGAAACCGCAGGAAATTCTCCTGTATCAAGGGGATGTCATTCACTCCTTTTACGCCGTCCTCGAAGGCGGTGTGCGCCTCGTGGAGCAGGATGAGAAGGGGACGAGCGTCACCCTGAAGATTTACGGTCCCGGCGATATTTTTGGCCTGCTGGCAGTTTCGGGACACTATACCCACCCCGCGCAGATTGAAGCCATCCACAACAGTATGGTGATTGCGATTGATGGGCAAAGCACGCGCCAACTGGTGCTCCAATATCCCGAATTGGGACTGGCGATCATTGATCTGCTCACCGTGCATGTGCATCACGCTCATCAGCGCATCCGCTATATGACCGCCGAGCGCGTAGACCGGCGGTTGGCACGCACCCTGCTGCACTACAGCGACAAATTCGGCAAGCAGATGTGCGGCAAGATTTCGATTGATGTCCCCCTATCGCAGCGCGATCTAGCCGAGTTTGCCGGAACGACCGTCGAGACGATCAACCGGACGCTGACCCAGTGGAACAAGCAGGGCATCGTGACCTGCGCTCACAAACATGTGGACATTCTTGATCGGGAGGCACTGGTGGCGATTGCCGAAGATCGGCAATCCGTCACGCTAAATTGATCTAGATCAATTTTTTCATTCTCATCCTGTGCTAATCTCGCATTCAGTGTGACACATTGGATTGCATTGATGAGTGTACAGGAGGAAATGTGGGGAAATTTTTCAGATCGAGGGCGAGTCCGCCTTTCTTCGTCGGCATCCTGTTTGTGATGATCGGGGCTTTAATGGGCTTGAGCGTTTTCACGTTCACCTATGCCAAAGGGACATCCTATCTTTCGGATGATCCACAAGCCTGCACCAACTGTCATGTGATGGAAGAAGAATATACGGCATGGGTGCAGGGCAGCCATAAGGCCGTCGCCGTCTGCAATGACTGCCACATGCCCCACAACTTCGTGAACAAGTGGTTCACCAAAGCACTGAACGGCTTCAACCACAGTCTGGCGTTCACCCTTCAAGACTACCCCGCCAACATCCGCATCAAAGAACGTAATGCGGGAATCGTGCAAGACAACTGCATCGGCTGTCATCAGACAACCGTCAGTCAGGTCTACGGTTTACACAATGACCAATCTCGCGCCTGCACCTCATGTCATGAGAATGTAGGACACGAAAACCGGCTAACGAATTAACGGAAAAGATAACCATGAACCGATCCCGTCAATGGCTGATCTATGGACTGATTTTTATAGGCTCTGCCCTGCTCACAGCGGGCGTGGCGGCGCTACTGGTCAACATCACCGCACGGCAGACCGAAGGGCGTATGCTGCCGTTGAAAGTGCAGGAGATTCCCGAAGGTGAAGTAGACCCGGCCGTATGGGGTGTGAACTTCCCGGTGGAATACGCCTCCTTCCTGCGGACTTCCGAAAACTACGGTCAAACCCCTTACGGCGGTTCCGACCCGTATAGCAAACTGGAACGCAATCCGGCGCTTGTGCGGCTGTGGGCCGGCTATGCCTTCAGCAAAGACCACAACGAAGAACGTGGTCATGCCTACATGCTGCAAGACCAGTTAGAAACCGAGCGCGTCAAGATCGTCAAGCAACCGGGCGCTTGCGCCAACTGCCACTCCGCCGATGCCCCCGGATTGATCGCGGAAATGGGATGGGAAGAATTCAATCACACGCCCTATGATGAGCTAAAAGACAATCTGCATGTCGGTAGCTCTTGCGCGGACTGCCACGACCCGCAGACGATGGAACTGCGCATCACCCGTCCGGCGTTCGTGAACGCGATGGAAGCGATGGGCGTTGACCTGAGCAAAGCCACCCGTCAGGAAATGCGCTCGTTCGTCTGCGAACAGTGCCATGTCGAATACTACTTTGCGGGCGATAACAAGGTGCTGACCTTCCCGTGGAAGAACGGCATGAACATTGACAACATCCAGCAGTATTATGATGAAGTCGGGCATATTGACTGGAAACACGCCGAAACGGGCGGCGGAATGCTGAAGATGCAGCACCCGGAAGCTGAACTGTTCAGCACCGGCATCCATGCCGCTTCGGGCGTGGCCTGCGCCGACTGCCACATGCCGTATGTGCGCGAAGGCAGCGTGAAGGTTTCTGACCACTGGGTTCGCAGCCCGCTGGACAACCTGAGCGCGGCCTGCCAGACCTGTCATAACGTGGATGAGGACGAACTCTACAACCGCGTGGTGAACATCCAGAACACCACCGCCGAACTACTGCGGCAGGCGGAAGATGCGCTCCTCGACACGATAGATGCCATCAACACCGCCCGCACCGCAGGCGCGACCGATGAGCAGTTGGCGACGGCGATGGAATTGCACCGCTGGGCGCAGATGCGATGGGACTTCATCTCCTCGGAGAACAGCACCGGCTTCCACAGCCCGCAAGAAGCCGCCCGCGTGCTGGCCGATAGCATTGACCTCGCACGGCAGGCGCAGCTTGCGGCCGTCCTCGCCACCCCCGGCGGGGTGCAGACCGCCAGCAACTAACCGCCTGAACGAAACAGGGCGCACCTGTTATGGCGTGCGCCCTGTTTTTGTTTTAACCCTCATCTCCGACCCTTCTCCCTCAAGGCGAAGGGTGTAAGACCAACAGATGCGCCTTACATCCCCCCTCCAGCGGTACTCCGCGTTACGGAAAGGGGAGTGAGGGGTGAGGTTCTGGGTTAGTACGCGCCCTTGCTCATCAGCACCGCCGGAATGGTCTGCACCATGATCTGAATATCCACCCAGATCGAGTAGTTGCGGATGTAGCGCATGTCCAAGCGGACGCGCTCCTCGTAGGTCAGTTCGCTGCGCCCGCTGGTCTGCCACAGGCCGGTGATACCCGGTTTCACGGTATGCAGGTTCAGCCCCCAGCGCCCGTACTTTTCCACTTCTTCCATCGTAATCATGCGCGGCCCGACGATGCTCATCTCGCCCTTCAGCACGTTGAACAACTGCGGCAGCTCATCAATGCTGGTCTTGCGCAGGAAGTTGCCAATGCGCGTGATGCGCGGGTCTCTCTTGAGCTTATAGTAGCGTTCGTATTCCTCACGGGCATGTGGATCACGTTCCAGCAGCTCGCGCAACACCTCGTTGGAATTCACCACCATCGTGCGGAACTTGAACGCATCAAATTCCTTGCCGCCCACGCCGACCACACGCCGCCGGTAAATGACCGGCCCCGGATCGGTCAGTTTCATGTAGATGCCAATAGCGATAAACAACGGCATCAGCACCATCAGTCCAGCCAGCGCCCCCACATAATCCAGCACGGCTTTGGCAAAAATGTTCACCCCGGTCAGGCGCACGCGGTTCACGCTCACCATCGGCACGCTGCCCACATCCTGCACTTTCACGCCGGTGGTCAGGATTTCGTACATGCCGGACGACAGCCACACGGAAACCTGCTCATCATTCACATAGCGCCGGAACAGGTCGAGGAGCTTATCGCGCTGCACACCGCTGGTCGCCACCAGCAGGCGCTCGATACCAAACCGCGCCACCAGCACTTCGGTGCGCTCGGTAGACCCATGCACCACAATCCCCGGCAGCACTTCTTCACCCGGCTTGAGGCCGTCATCCAGAAAACCGACGATGTTCACGCCGGCAATCGGCGCACTGAGCAATTGCTCGGCAATCGCAATCCCTTCGGCATTCGCGCCCACGATATAGGCGGGGGACATGAAATGCCCGCGCCGCCGCAGCCAGTAAATGAACCGCCGGAAAGCGAAACGCTCGACAAAGATCAGCGCGACGCTCAAGCCCCACGCCAGCAGCAGCCATCCACGCGCAATCAGCACAGACGGATCGAGGTAGGTCACGATGATGACCCCCACAATACCCACCGTGCAGGCGTTGAACGCCGCCGCGTATTCCTGCAACCCGCCGAACAGAATGCCGGGATCGTACATGCGGAACAAAGCGAACACGACCAACCACGACGGCAGCAAGAAATAGACGAAGGTGGAGTAGAAGAACGCATCCCCTTTGCCAGCGGGATCGAAAAATCCAGTGGTCGGCGCAATGAAGCGAATGTTAAAAGCGACGAGGAAGGCCAGCCCGATGAGCAAGGTATCTGTGAACATCAGAAATATTTGAACGATACGCAGTTTCGTGCGGTGATTGCGACGCAGCAGCCCCATCGGGTTCAGCCCGAACCGGTCAGCAGACTGACCAGCCGTTGTATCTATTGCTTTCGTCGTCATGCCCATCCCCTAACTACACGTTGTACGCTATTTGCCCGCCCGTTGGTAAAGGCGTTCCAGCGCCGCCGCGCCTGCATCCCACGTATGATACTGTTCCACATACTGGCGGCCAGCAGCGCCGATGGCGGCCCGCCGTTCCGCCGAAGCCAGCAAATCGAGGATATGCGCCGCGATTGCCGCCGCATCCTCACCTACTAGAATATCACGTCCGTTCGTGGTTTTCAGGGCGGAATTCGCTTGCGGCGAACACACAACCGGCGTGGACATCGCCATCGCTTCCAGCACCTTGTTCTGAATACCCACCCCGTAGCGAACCGTACTCAGCGCCACCGCCGCCTCTGCCAGATACGGACGCATATCCGGCACGGAACCCGTGACCGTAATTTGCGGGTGTTCCCCCATCGCCAGCACTGCCGGGTCGGGGTCTTTGCCCACGATGTACAGTTCGGCGGCGGGCTGCCGCGCCCACACCAGCGGCATAATCTTGCTCACAAGGTCTTCTACCGCCGCGACATTGGCGTGGTAGCTCATTTTGCCCGTGAACACCAGCCGCAACGGATGGCGCGGCACGTTCAACGGCTGGAAGTAATCCAGATCAACCCCGTTAGGGATGACCGTGATATGGTCACTATCGCTGCCCAACTCCACCAGCGCCTTGCGATCCGCCTCGCTGGTGACGGTCACTTCGCGGAAACGCTGCGTCAGGCGGCCTTCAAAGCGGCGGGTGCGCTCCAGATCGAGCGTCGCCATCAAGCGACTTTTCAGGCTAGGTGCGTCTTGCAGCACCTTGCCGAACAGCAGCGAAATGCTATCCACCGAGTCGAACACGACGGGCAACCGCCCCAGCCGTTCCGCCAGCACCGCGCCGCGCAAATGCTCGATGTGCGCCGCGTCGAAACGCTCCGCCGCCAGCAAACGCTCCACCAACGCATTGAATGCCGATGACCGCGAATAAGCCGCCTGCACCGGCTGTCCGGTGGGCAGCGCCAGCACCCCGTTCAGCAACGTGCGGCTGCGGGGATGCGGCACGACATGCACCGCCGCGCAGATACTGCGCAGGCTGTCCAACGACTCGCCACTGTCACCGGGCGGTTGCAGCGCCGCCAGAGTCACCTCATGCCCGCGTGCCGCCAGCGCCCGCAAAAAATTATACGGGCGCACCCGGATGAGGGACGGAATGTAAGGAGAGATAAACAGCAGTTTCATCGTGCCGCCCCGCCTGCATACAACGCATCCAGCGGTTTACACGCCTGCCGGTAATCGTACTTCTGCTCTGCCGTCTGCCGTCCGCGTGTGGTGACGTGCTGATTGAGCGCGGCATCCTTCAGCACGCGCACGGTGGCATCGGCAAAGGCGGCGGGGTCATCCGCCACCAGAATATCCTCGCCATGTGTGACAGCGATTCCCTCGCAGCCCACAGTGGTGCTGACCATCGGAATGCCCTGCGACAGCGCGTTCAGGATTTTGACACGCATCCCGCCGCCGGAGCGCAGCGGCACCACCATCATACTCGAATCGCGCAGGTACGGCAGCGGGTCAGCCACGTAGCCCGTCACCGTCAACGAGGGGTCGGTTTTGGCGCGGTCGCTGATGCTGGCAGGCGGACGCGCCCCGATCAACGTGCAGCGCACATCCGGCACCTGCGCTTTCACGCGGGGGTAAATCTCATCGAGAAACCATGTGATGCCGTCAATATTGGGCGGCCAGTACATCGTGCCAATGTGGACGATATGCGGGCCGCTGGGCTGACGCTGGATGAACGCCTGCTCATCGGTATCAATGGCGATGGGGATGACCGTCATATCGCTGCGAGCGCCGGCCTCCATCAGCGCGGCCTTATCTTCCTCACTCACCGCCGTGACCGCCTCGAACGCACGGCACAACTCGCCTTCGTATCGTTTCAGCAGCCGCCAATCGCGCAGCAAAATGTACTTCATCGGGCTGGTATAGGCCGTCGTTTCCGCCAGCCGCTTGTACAGCACCCACAGCGCATTGTGTAAATCCAGCACGCGCCGACTGCGGGTGAAGGGCAGCGCGTACTGCCCCATATTGGTCTGGTCGGCGTGAACCACATCAAACGGTTCATCCTTCGTCAACGCGGCCAGTTCCGCCAGCGCCGCCTGCATCTCCGCCCGTTCATCACGCAGCATCATCCACGGTTGGCTGGTGAGCAGACTCTTGCCGAGGAAGGCTAGATCGCGCACCGGAGAACGGGTAATCGGCACGGTAATCACTTTTTCGCACAGCGATTCCAGATGGCGGATGTATTCCGGCTTGTCGGTATCGCGCACGAAAGACACCAGCGTAACCCGATGCTGCCGCGCCAGATACTTCAGCACATAATAAGTCTTGACCTTCGGGCCGCTGTCAGGCGGATAAGGAAGCACTTGGGTGAGCAGCAAAACGCGCATCTTAAGAAGCATCCCCTTTTCATGTTGTGCTGTGCGGATCAAATCCAATTCCTACGGCTATTCTAGCTCACCACGCCTATTCATCATCTGATAGGCCGACAATTTAGCCGATGGCCTGAAATTGACCCTGAATAATCTGCTGTGCCACCCGCTGCGCATGAGCAACGGTGGCATTGCTGGTCGGCAGTTCAGGATAGACCTGACTGCTGTTCACCAGCGCCAAACCCGCGTAAGGGGTCATCACCGCTGGACGGTTCGCCAGCATCCCCACCGAATACACCGGTTCGACATAACGCGAACGGCTGACCGCGAAATGCGATATCGAACGCTCATCAAACTGCGGGAAGATCATCTTCAGGTGCGATACCCACGCCTCGCGGATCACCTCATCCGAAACGCCCAACCAGTCGTTATCCGGCGCGGTAAATCGCGGCAGATGCACGACGGTATAGCCCTGATAGGAGGGATGCGGCATCTCGACTACAGTTGCAAACGGGATAGTCGGGTCGGTCAGGTTCAGCGTCCAAAATTCGGAAAGCGGGCGATCCAGCACCATCACCGGACACACCAGCCCTAAATACTTGGTCGCGGCCAGCGATGCGCGATATTCCGCCGATATGCCGGGTAACAGGGGCAGCAGCGCAGGCGTGGCAATCGCGGCAATCGTCAGGTCGAACTCCAGCGCGTTGCCAGTCGCCCGTATCCGCTGCACACGCCCATCCCCCAGTTCAATCTCCTGCACGCGGGTGTCATACTGAACATGCCCGCCACGCTCCACAAACGCCTTTGCCAGCGCCGTCACCAGCGAATAATGCCCGTGCCGCAGGTATCCGATTTTGCCTTCTAAACTCGGCATGCGGCGAATGGAGGACATGCGGTTCAGCCATGCCCAGATATAAGACGCGGCGACCCGATCATACACCCCGTCAAATTTCGCTTCGAGCAGTGGACGCCACAGGCGATCAAAGGCTTCAGGGCCGCAGTTCTGCAACAGCCATTCCCCCGCAGATACCGCGTCCAGACTCGCCCAATCCGGTTTGCCCTGTGTACGGAGAATGAGCGTCCCCAAGCGCATCCGGTCACGGATGTTCAGCACAGGGAAGCTCAAGAAGTCTAGCAGGTTCGCCATCGAGTACAGTTTGTGTTCATGCACAAACCCGCTGGCAGCCTTCTGAAAGACAATCTCATCTTGCAGACCCATTCGCGCACACAGATCAAGCAACGCCAGATCACCGGACAAAATCGGGTTCTGGTAACGGGGGACGCGCATCTCGCCGAAATGTATTTCATCATTCAAGCCGCCGAGATGATTCCCCTGTTCAAGCAGTGTGACATCCAGACCGGACTCGCTGAGGAAATACGCGAGAGCGACCCCCATCAGGCCGCCGCCGATGATGCCAATTCGCATCGTTAGCCCGATTTCTTTTCGCTGCGTGCCACGATCAAGACGCCGGTGACAATGATGGCAAAGCCAACCACCCGGCTGAGAGTCACCTGCTCATGGAACAGGAAAGCGCCGCCCAGCAGCACCGCCATATAGGTCAGGCTGAGGAACGGATAGGCGAAACTGAGATCGGCTTTGGAGAGCGCCAGCAACCACAGCACGGTGCTGACCAAGAAGATAGCGATCCCGACGATCAACAGGGGATTGGTCGCCATCCGAATTAGCGTTTCACCGGAGAACTGGACGCCGCCCGCGCCCAGACTGTTCATGCCGGCTTTCAGCACCAATTGGCCGACTGCGCCAAAGGCCACGCTGGATAAGACAAATCCAAGCGATTGCAGGTTGGCGCTGGGAGCAGCCGGTTTCACAGCGAGGTTTTCAGAAGCAGTTTCAGCGATAGTCATGTGTTGTACCTAGTGAATGTTACGTTCCAAACGACATTCACAAGGTAGCAAGCGCACCTAACACAAACCTATCGCGTCCACGCCCCGCCCCTATCGTTCGCCCAAACGCGGACTCAGCGGCGGTAGCGCAGCATGACGAGAATGCCCGCACAGAACACCAGCGCGAACAATGCGCCGCCTAGCAAAACCTGCATCGCGTAATTGTCGGCGGTTTGCATCGGCGTCTCGTTCACGTTCTCAATCGGGCGCACCGTCGGCTGCGGCGTGGATGTAGACTCGAAGAACTGGAACGGCGTGGCGGAAGGCAGCGGGGTGAGCGTGGGCGCAAAGGTCGGCAACGGCTGTTCGGACAGATTCCCCGGAAGATGGCTGTAGTACACACGCAAATCGCGGGTGAAATCCTCATTCGAGAGCTGCTGATTTTCACGGATGCCGCGAACGAACCATGACAGGTGAATATCGTTCGAGGGGCCGATAGCCGCCTTCGGCCATTCGGGGCGCATGGAAGGGTCATAAAAGACGCGCTGCGGTGCCAGCCATATCCCCTGCTGGTAAATCACATGGTAGAGAGCAGCGTTGGCGCGGCTGTTTTCGTTGGGCTGCCCCGCCGCGAACAGATGAATGCGCCCCTGCCGGTCGGTTTGCAACTCGTACATATCCAGCGGGGTATCGTTCAGTTCACGCGCCACCAAGCCGGGAATCGGCTGCGGCGGCGTCCACGTTTTCATATCCTGCGTGACCTGATAATAAATCTTCCGGTCAAAATCCGTTGAATAACGCCAGACGACCAGCAGTCCCCCGCCGCGTATCTCGGCGGCGATCAACTGAATCGGACGCCGGTCTAAGTTAGCGCCCCCGTCCAGAATCAGCGGCGCTGACCAGCTCAAGCCGCCATCGGATGAATGGGCAATGCGTACATCTTTCGGCGCACCGCGCCCCACATACCAGTCAGCACCTTCATCCCATGTGACATACAGGTTACGCTCGCTGCCCCGGAAGATGTTCACACGGTCAGCGCCGGTATTCGGGTCAATCGAAAAGGGAACTGGATTGCTCCATGTATTTCCGCCATCGGTCGAACGGCGATAAAACAGGTCATAGCACAGGGCGCAGGGGCTGGCCTCGGCATTCAGCAACTTGGGCTTAATCACATCCACCCAACCGCTGGCGACCACATGCAGCACATTGGCATCATCGGCCTGCATATCCACATAATAGCCGTTGTCGTCAATCACATGACCTTTAGACCAGCTCGCGGCATTATCGGCCAGCAGCCCGTAAGTGCCCGCCACAAAATGCTGAACACCAGCGCGAAGCACCACATACAGCATCCCGTCATTGGTTACAGCCAGCGCGTTACGCACGGTGTAACCCCCAATCGCGGTATAGATCACATTGTTGGGCGTTGTCCACGTCCCATCCGGGCTGCGGCGCGAGTACCACAGCGTATCGCGGCTCACCCCGTCCGAACTGGCGGCGCTGTCGTACCATGCCATGTGCAGGTAGCCCTGATTATCCAGCGTGACAGACTGCCACCAGCCCCGGCTGATTTCCTGCGGCGATGACCAGCGTTCGATCCCGTCGCTCTGTCCGTAGGCCACCATCAGCGGAAGCAGCATGAGCAGCAGGCCGCCGATCAGCAGCGCCCGCCGGTTGACAAAGGCGTTCAATAAAGTCATAGGCGTTCGTTCATCCCAACCGGCACCAATGCTGCGGATTGCGAGGATTGTTCCTTCAGCAAGTAGTAAAAAGCAACCGTGAGGCCAGAAATCATCCAGGGCCAAATGGTATAGTCAATTCCAGCCAACCCCTGCGTATAGGCGAAAGGAGTCACCCAGTCGCCGAGCATCATGGTAGGAAAGACGATGACATAGCACCCGATGAGCGAAATACCCAGCCCGTGCTCAAAATTCCCGCGTGGTAAAAGCTGATACATGCGCCAGACCATGATGGCCTGCGCCAGCCAGAATGCCATAAAAGTAGTGATTCCGGTGACGCCGGTCTGAGCGATGATGTCAATGTAATTGTTATGCGAAAGCTGGTACATGAAGCCCAAGTAGGTCGAGAAATACATCTCGTAGCCGGCTGGCCCCGTCCCGAACAGCAAATGGCGTCCGGTGAGGTTGAAGACCTCGCTCCACGCATTCGAGCGCGTCTGACCGGAAATGGTGTTTTCTTCCTGAAACGTCTCTGCGAAAAACGCGAGATTGACGACATACAACGAAACCACAAGAACCACAGCGATGATGAACAACTTGCGCGAATAAAACCACAGCAGCACGCCGAGTCCGGCCATCAGCGGCACCCAGCCGCTTAACCACGAAATCGCCGTGCCAAAGGTGATATAAACCCATCCGCCCACCAGCACCATCAGCGCCACCCGCGCCCGCCGATCCAGATCGTGGTTGAACAACACCTGCCCCATCGCAAACAAGCCCACCCACGCCGCAAACTGCCCCCGATCGTTCAGCAGCGGGAAGGACACACGCGCCAGATTCGTCACCAGATTCACGAAGCCGGCCACGACAAACAGCAGCACAAACCCGCGAATGAGCTTCATGGAACGCACATGATAGGCGAACAGGATATAGGTGGCGGGCGAAACGACAAGAATCACAGTGGACATCAAACGCGGAAACGGGCGAGCGTCAAAAACGTATTTCACGCTAGGTTCGACGTATTCCATGCTCCAAAAGTACGAGATGACCGCCACACACATGAACATGAATGCCGGCAGGTTCGCCGTTGAAGGCCGCACCTCCATCTTGCGATCCACCAGCACCATCTTCATCACCCAGATGAGCAGCCACCCCATGAGAAACAGGAACGCGAATGTGAGTTTAGTGGCGGTACCGGTACTCATGCCCTCATGAACAAACAACGACAGGCTCAACACCAGCACGCCGCCGAGGTGCATGTTCATATAGAGGAACACAAAACCGGCAAAGGCGACCGCAATCAGCAAGGGGAACATCGCCATCAGCGGATTGCCGCCGGTTTCCAGCCCCCGGAAGGTATAGCCCGCCGCCACCGAGAGCGCCAAACACATCGTTACCAGCACCACGCGAATCGTGAGGCTGGAATAACGGTCGAGGAAGTAGTAGCGCAGTTTGCCGATGACTTCCGAGCGCCCAAACAAGGCTAACATTTACTGCGAGTCCTCGTCCTGCTGTGCTTTTTCGCTACCCCGCGCCGCCGCCAGCAGCTTATCGCGCTGACCGCGCAGCAA
The DNA here is from genome assembly GCA_903864435.1 of uncultured Chloroflexota bacterium. Lineage (GTDB taxonomy): Bacteria > Chloroflexota > Anaerolineae > Aggregatilineales > Phototrophicaceae > CFX2. The sequence continues at coordinate 51,080 of CAIPFY010000254.1, forward strand.
GTCGGGGATTTTGCCGCTGGCAGGTTTCCCGGTCGGGGCAGGCAATTCTACCGTCACCGAAGGCTGCTGCGGGTTGGATTGCCCGCTAGTCAGTTTCGATACGGTCTGACGCGGGATTCGTTCCAGCAGGTTCATAATCTCGGTTTCCCGAATCCAACGGCGGCGGCTATGCGTTTCGACCTTGAGATAACCTGTTTTGATCCAGTCCTCAATCGTATCCGTCGTCACGCCCAACTGCACCGCCGCCGCTAACACGCTGTACAAGCGCACGCCGTCCTCAGCCAGATTGACGTTGGCGTTCAACTTAAAGCGGCGCGTCCCGGCAGCGGCAATCTCGCGGCTCAAATGATCCGGGCTGATCGCCAGTGTGCGCCGGTAGTAAGGACGGTTGTAGGAACTGGTCACTTGCAGCGGCAGGCGATTGAACACCACACCGAAAATATTCGCCTTGTGGGACTGCTCGAACATCTGCAACACGCGCTGAAGCCCCCGGTGGGTGGTGCGCTGCGCATGAACCACAATCAACACACCGTCGCTGTGTTCCGCAAGGAAAGCGGTATCGGGGCCGCCAATCGCTGGCACCGCATCGAACACCACCATATCGAACTGCTTCTTGAGGGCATCCACTAACATCTGCAAACGCGGCCCGCTCAAGAGCGACGCCGGATCGCCGGTGGCGCGACCACAGGGCAAAATGGCGAGGTTTTCGTAGCCGCTTTCCAACACCGAACGCGAGATCAGCACGCCGATATCATCCCGGCCTGCCAGAATGTCCGACAATCCCATCACGTTCGGCAGGCGGAACAACTCGTGCAAATTCCCCTTGCGGATGTCGCCATCCACCAGCAGCGTCCGCAAACCGGACTGCGCCCATGCCAGCGACAGGTTCGAGGCGGTGACAGTCTTGCCGTCGCCTGAGTCGTAGCTGCTCATGGTCATCACGCGGGGGGGCTTTCCGCCCGCCGCCAGCACAATCTTGGCGCGAAGCTGCCGCATCACTTCGCTCTCGATGGCTTCCGGCATGGTTATCATGTACAACGGCAACTTGGGACGCGGCACGATGCCCAGCGGCCCCAGCACTTTCACGCCGTCCACCATATCCACACTATCTTGCCACTGAAGGCGATCATCAAAGAATGCAATCAGCACAATCGTCGCTAACGAAATCACCAACCCCGCCACACCGGACAGCAGCACACTGGTGATGGAACCGGTGACGCGCATGGCATTCTGCGCCGTCGCCACATCGTAGATTTGCAGCGCCCCGCTGGGATCGTTTAGAGTGGCGCTCATATCGGCATACAGCTTTTGAACGTCTTGCAGCGCCTTCTGCGTGGTGGTCTGGTCTTCGAGGTTCTGCGCGATGTCCACAGCCGAAGTCATGCTTGCGCCCGCCGAAAGCAACTGGTTGTACTTATCCTGAAGCTCGGTAATCTGCTGTTCGAGTTTGCGCAACTGCTGCCGCTTGAACTCGGTTTCCTGCGAAACTTTTTCGGTGGGACTCTGGGTAATCACTTCCTGCGCCACCGCGTTCACGATGTCCGCAGCGCGAATCGCATCGGTATCCGCCATCCAGATTTCCAGCAGGGGCAGGTTACGATCCGGCACAGCGGAAACCCGCTCCCCCAGATCAGCCGCGCTGACGTTAAGGTTCAATTTCTCAATCACGGGCTGCAACACGCGGTCACGGGTGGTCAGTCCGGCGTAGATCGTCATCAAATCCTGAAGGGACGAGAAACCAGTGGGGTCTTGCAGGGCGGTGCCAATGTTTTGCCCGAACCAGATGGTCGCGCGGGCATAATACACATCCGGCTGACGCGCACGAATAAACGCGCCTACGCCCGCACCCAATGCGACAGACAGAAGGATGAGCCACCACCATTTCAAGACGAGCTTGAAGGCGATTTGAAACGGTGCGGATGCAGATTTCACGAATCTTACCTCACTGACTCAGGGCAATCTTAAAGGCATTGTACAAGTTATTTCGATGAACTAACAACACCCTAAACGCCGTGTACGGTATTCGGACGCTCCGGCAGAAAGGTCGAACCAGTCGCGGTCTGTCCCCGTAAATGAGGGAGCAGACCGCGCCACAGCCAACAGCTTTGCCCTACGCGCATTTCCGAACACTTCCACGCCGTGCGATGCAGAAGCGGTGCAGCAGTGGAATGCAAACTTACGACGACAGCGTGGGCTTGATCCGTTCGACATCGGCTAAGGCTTCACCGGCAAACCGGCACAGAAGCCCCATCAGCGCCAGATCATCTTCGGAGAACGGTTCATCACCGGGCTGATTCAATGCCTCGATCAAGCCGTACACTTTGCGGTCGCCAATCAGCGGCGCAGCGGCGATGGACTGCGTGCGGAAGGTGAACTGGTCATCAATCATGTGCGAGAAACGCGGGTCGCGGCGCACATCGCGCACCAGCGTCGGCTCGGCGTTCTGCATCACCCATCCGGCAATGCCCTCGCCCGCCGGAATGCGGTAGCCCTTCAGGTTGGCCGCCAGCGTCCCCTGCACCAGCACAAACTCCAGCACGTTTTCTTCCTCATCCAGCAGCAGTAAAGAGCCGTCCGGCGCATTCAGCAGATGAAGCGCCTTTGAAAAAATTTGCTCCAGCAGGGGCAATAGCTCACTGTCGCTGGAAAAACGTTTAGCCGAAAGCGTCAGCGTGTTCAACACATGCACAAATTCGCGCAAGCTACTCAGTTCTTCAGCCAAATGCTCATTCTCGGCCTGCAACCGGGTATTCTCGCGCCGTAAAACGGCCATCGGATTCGTCACCATCGCGCTACGTCCTCTCATTCAGCGGACTGCGTAACTCATCATACTATTGTAGGCAGATTCAGCCACACGCCAATCAACGATTGGCCTCTCGCCAGCCTATTCACAATCCCGTCACGAACCACGCGCCCGCTTGAACCCGGAGTCTTGCGCGTCCAAGACATCATCGAGCAGTTCGCCCTCGTCATCGGTCAGCCGTTCCAAGCGACTCCGCTTAGGCTTCTCGCCCGTTGCTTCGCCCGCCAACCAGCGCCGTTCGCGCTCAATCTCGCGGTCAATCGCATGTTCGCGCATCTCCACCAGAATGAAGTTGATGGCATGAATCGCCATGCCCACGAACCAGCCCACGCTGGTGAGCGCCATGAGCGTCAGAATGGTCGAGCGCGAACTCTCGTACAACGTGCCGGGGATGACCGCCCATGCGAACCCGTTGATGATGAGAAATGCGATCAAATGCCCGTAGAACTCGGCACGACTCCGGTAACGTTCGGTCATCCGCTTGCGGATGGCCTCGTAACGATCATCGTTCATGGAGTACCCACCTAAAATCCAAGTTCTTCCAAACTCAGCGGCGCGGTACGCTTTTTCAAGCGCATCACCCGGTACATCACCGTGAAATCAGACCGATCGTCTTTGGTCTTGCGCGGTTCCAGCGGTTCGCACTCAAACACACCGCCCACCAGATTGTATGTCGCCTGACTGATGAGTACCTCGCCACCCTCGGCATTCTCTTGCAACAGCTTGCCCAAGTCCATCGCGTCGCCCAGTGCGCCAAATTCCTTACGACTGCTGCCGCCAATATTCCCCAGCACCGCCGCGCCGCTGTGAACGCCGATGCCGTAGAACAGGCGGTGCGCCTCCGGCATGATTTCGTGCAGCGCCAGCAGGTCGGAACGCATACTCATGGCGGCACGGACAGCCCGCAGCGCATGGTCTTCCTGCGGGTTCAGCGGGGTGTTGAACAGCCCCGTGACCGCATCGCCCATATACTTATCCACCACGCCGTCATACAGGTTAATGGCGTCGCTGGCGAGGCTGAGATAGCGGTTAATGATCTCCATCAGCACTTCGGGTTCCAGCTTTTCGCTGAAATTGGTGAAACCGCGCACGTCTGAATACAGCACGCTAATCTCGCGCTCCTCACCGCCGATTTCATCCACGCGCCGCAGCAAACCGGGGTCGAATTTGCTGTACCCGCCCGCGATGCGTAGCTGTTGCGTCTGGCGGCGGGTTTCGGTCAGGTCGTCCAGCACCATCGCCACGCCCTGCGCCGCTTGCTGTGCATCCCGTAACGGACTGAGTATCACATTCCAGTAGCGTTGGCCGCGCCCGATGATGATCGGCTCGGCATCCAGCCGTTCGCGTGCGCCCATTTCGCGCACATGCGCCAGCGCGGAGGCGCATACACTGTGCAAAACTGCCGCCGCCGATTCCAGCGGTTGCCCGATCAGCGCATCCCGCGAGCAGTTCAGAATGGATTCCGCCGCCGGATTGCAGTCCATAATCATGTTCTGGTTGTCGAGGGTGATGACGCCGCCTGCGATGGAGGCGAAAATATTGGTCATCAAATCCCGCGCCTCGGTCATCTGCGCCACTTGCAGCCGTAGCTCCTCGAACAAACGCGCATTTTCGATGGCAACCGCCGCCTGATTAGCGAAGGCTTTGAGCAGGTTCAAATCATGCGGCTTGAACAGCGCCGCCATCACGCGGTTGTCGCAGTACACCACGCCGATCACTTTTTCGCGCACGCTCAACGGCACCGCCAGAATGCTGCGCAGTTGAAAGCCGATGATGCTCTGATGCCCCTGATAGCGGTCATCTTTGCTGGCGTTGTCGGTCAAAACAGCTTCGCCGGTGCTGGACACCTGATTGACGATGGTCTTGCTCACGACCAACTCGCCCTTCGCCATCTGCTCCTGATCAATCCCGCGCCGCACCGGATATTCCATCTCGCCCGTTTCGCGGTTCTTGAGCGCGATGTAACCGCGCTCTGCCCCGGTGATGCGAATGACGGTATCCATAACCTGATTCAACACTTCGGCAGGTTCCAGCGACGAGTTAATCAGCGAGGTGGTATCCGCCAGCGCCCGCAACTGTTTTAGTTCCGTCAGGGTGGAGGCTAGATTGTTGTTGAGCTTTTCCAGATGCGACTTCAGGCTTTTCAGGCTGTCCAACGACCCCGAAGGCAGGTTCATCCCGCGCTGGCGCAGCACATCGCGCTGGGCGCGCAGCAGTTCCATCAGGTCGCTGGTGCGCTGAATGAGGTGGCGCAATTGCTCCTGCGCGGTGCTTTGATTCGTCCGAAATTTCGCGGTGTCATCTTGAAAACCGGGGTTCATGTTCGGAACACCTCGTAAACAGTGGTGAACTGCTGGCGGCCTTTGGCCTTAATGGGATCGTGATTTTGCAAGTGAATATGATCGGGCAGCGCACCGAGCGCATGTTGGATGTAACCGATATTGGCTTCGCTCACAATAATCTGCCCACCTGCGGCATTTTCCAGCAGCCGATGCGATA
>CAIPFY010000255.1 GCA_903864435.1 uncultured Chloroflexota bacterium
TATTACGCAGTTTAATTTATAAATTAATATGAACAAAAAATCTACCCCCCTCTAAGCCGCTTCAGCAGCCCCCGCACCCTATTTCCAAATGCACCCCGCCCGCATTAAAACATGTGACCGAACACAGGGAATTTGTTACACTTAGACGAGCAATGTCAAACAAGGTTGCCAGCAACCGGACTGCAAGCGGCGATCCGCGCCGCCGATGAGCAACCAGAAGGGAACGCATGATGATCCGATCTTATCATCGTCCGCAAAGCATCGAGGAGGCGCTGCGGCTGCTGGCGCGGGGCGGGGTCAAGACCGCCGCGCTACCTGCCCTATCGCTGGTGGATGCACAGCTAGACGATTCGGTTGATGAAGTGGTGGATTTGCAGGCTGTGGGTCTGAACCAGATTCGAGCAGATGGGGCAACCCTGATCGTGCAGGCGCAGGTGACGCTTCAAGCACTGCTGGAACATCCGGTGGTGAGCGCCTCCCTGCGCGACATCCTCCGGCACGAAGAACCGAACACGCTCCGCAACATGCGCACCCTCAGCAGCGTCATCCTGTGCGCCGATGCCGAAAGTCCGCTGGTGGCGGCGCTGCTGGCCTGCGACGCGCAGGTGAGCATCCAAACGCTCTCCGGTTCGCGCCAGATGCCGCTGACCGACTTCCTGAAAGATGCGAACGCGGCGCTGGCCGGCGGGCTGGTGACAGACGTTTTGCTCGATCAGGGCAGCGCGTTGGCGGTGGCACAGGTGGCGCGTACCCCGGCGGATAAGCCCATCGTGGCGGCTGTGGGTCGGCGCGACGCGGCGGGACAGGTGCGCCTCGCACTGTGCGGCGTCGCCAGTGTGCCGGTGCTGGTTGATCCGCAGCAGTTGGATGCGCTGAACCCGCCCGCCGATTTTCGCGGGTCAAGCGCGTATCGTCAGGAAATGGCCGCTATCGTCAGCCGCCGTGTGCTAGAATCGCTGGAGCAAGCCTCATGAAAATCGCACTCACCATTAACGGAATCAACCACACCTTCGACTGCCTGCCGCACGAAACGCTGATGCGTGTGCTGCGGCGCGAAGGTTACTTCAGCGTGCGCTACGGCAGCGACACCGGCGAAACCGGCGCGGCGGCGCTGCTGCTGGATGGCAAGCTGGTCACAACCGATATTATGCTGGCGGCGCAGGCCGATGGTCACACGCTCGAAACGGTGGAAGGGCTGGCGAAGGGAACGAAGCTGCACCCGATTCAGGATGCGTTCGTCCGCACCGGCGCGATCCAATCCGGCTACTCGATTCCGGCGATGATTCTCGCCGCCAAAGCCCTGATCGAGCGCAACCCGAACCCCACCGAAGCCGATGTGCGCGACGCGCTCTCCGGCATTCTTGACCGCGAGTCCGGCTATGCCAAGCCGGTGCTGGCGGTGCTGGAAGCGGCGGCGGTCATGCGCGGCGAAGCCCCGTCCGAGATCACGCCCAACGTCCTCACGCCCATCAACCTGCCCGACCGCGACAGCGCCGTGTTCGACTACCGCAGCGACGCGCCGGATGGCGACTCCGGGTGGGGCGGCGATGATGCGCCGGTACGCACCCGCCGCCTGCCGCGCTTCATCGTGTCGCCGGAAGTGCCGGAAACCAGCGTGGTCGGCAAGCCGGAAATCAAGGTGGACGCGCTCAAGCTCGCCAAAGGCAACCCGTCCTTCGTGGACGACATCGAAATGCGCGGGATGCTGCACGCGGCGCTGCTGACCAGCCCGCACGCCCACGCCCACATCCTCGATATTGACGATAGCGAAGCCGTTGCCCTACCCGGCGTTCATGCCGTGCTGCACTACAAGAACGTCCCCCGCGTGCGCTATGCCTCCGGCGGGCAGTCCTACCCCAACCCCAAGCCGCACGATCAGGTCAGCTTCGACAACAAAGTGCGCTATGTCGGTGATCGGGTGGCCGCTGTCGCCGCCGAAACGCCCGAAATCGCGGCGGAGGCGCTCAAGCGCATTCATGTGCAATACGAGGTGCTGCCCGCCGTCTTTGACGAGAACGAGGCCATCAAAGAGGGTGCGCCCATCATCCACGACGAGCCGGATATGGAAGGCGCTTACGACGCGGCGCACAACATGTCGCACCACATCTATGCGCAAACCGGAAACGTGGATCGCGCCTTTGAGCAATCCGATGTGGTTTTTGAGCAACGCTTTTACGTCCATCAGGTGCAGCAAGTGCCTATCGAACCGCACATCTGCATCGGTCACTGGGACTCGGACGAACGGCTGAACCTGCGCACGTCCACGCAAGTGCCGTTCCATGTGCGCCGTATGGTCGCGCCGCTGCTGGGGATTCCGGTCAAGCGCATCCGCGTGATTAAGCCGCGCATCGGCGGCGGTTTCGGCGTGAAACAGGAAATGCTGATCGAGGATATTGTCGGTCATCTGGTGATCGCTACAGGCCGTCCGGTGCGGCTGGAACTAACGCGGCAGCAGGAATTTGTGTCCAGCCGCACGCGCCACCCGCAGACCATCCACTACAAAACCGGCGTGAACAAGGACGGCAAGCTGGTGGCGCAGGAAATGCGCGTGATCGGCAACACCGGCCCCTACGGGACGCACGGCCTGACGGTGCAAACCGTGACCGGCCTGCGCGGGTTAAGCTCCTACAACTGCCCCAACAAGCGTTTCGACTGCAAAGTGGCCTATACCAACATCCCCGTTCCCGGCGCGTATCGCGGCTACGGCGCACCACAGGCGTTGTTCGCGCTGGAAGCCCACATGGAAGATGTGGCGGCGAAACTGGGCATGGACGTGATCGAGTTCAAGCGGCTGAACTGGGTGAACGTAGGCGATCCGCTGGACATCGCGCCGCAGTTGGGCGAAGGTGAGGCCGAAGTCGCTGAAGCGCCCCTCATCACCTCCAGCGGCCTCGAACAGTGCGTGTTACAGGGGATGCAGGCCATCCACTGGCAGCGCCGCAGCGACCCGAACTGGCGCTTCGACCCCGCCCGCCCGCACATCCGGCGCGGACTCGGCTTCGCCATGTGTATGCACGGCACAGCCATCCCCGGCCTCGATATGGGCGGGGCGAGCATCAAGATCAACGATGACGGCTCGTTCAATGTGCTGGTGGGCGCGACTGACCTCGGCACGGGTTCGGATACCGCGCTGGCGCAGATCGCCGCCGAAGTGCTAGGCGTGCCGCTAGAGGACATCATCATCTACTCGTCCGACACCGACATGACGCCCTTCGACACGGGCGCGTATGCCTCCAGCACGACTTACGTCTCTGGCAGCGCCGTGATGCGGGCGGCGGAACAGGTGCGCGAACAGATCAAAGAACGCGCTGGCCTGATGCTCAAACTGAACGACTGGAGTGGCGTGACGCTGCGTGACCGCATGGCTCACGCCCCGGATGGGCGCTTCGTGTCGCTGGCGACCATCGCGCTACACTCGCTCCATCAGCAAGATCAGCGGCAGATCATGGCAACCGCCTCGTTCGTCGCCAACGAGTCGCCGCCGCCCTTCGCCGGACAATTCGCGGAGATCGAAGTGGACA
>CAIPFY010000256.1 GCA_903864435.1 uncultured Chloroflexota bacterium
ATCGTGCCCCCCTCGATGGGACTGTACATCTAGAAAAACAATACAGGGTAGGGCAGTCGCGGCGTAAGTAGGGGAAGCTGACGTAAATTTTCTACACGGGTAGAAAATTGAGGGTAGGGCGGGAAACATGAGACATCCCGATTGTGGGGCGGCTCTTTTCCTTTGCTGCGTCCGGGAAAGATGGCTCATACGAAGGGGAGGACAGACGTTGCGCAAGCGTGATCGTCAGAATGGGCGCAGGGCGCTATACTCACACTGTTGGGTAACTTAGAGGGCATCATGCCAAAAGCGCCATACCGTAACACGCCACTCGTCCGCGATGGCAAACTCACCAATTGCAGCCCAATCGAGGCCAAGAATCTGCCTGTCGGGTCGGCGGCGTGGTTCAATTGGCTGGAGAACGCCTCGCGCTTCGCCTACCGGATGCCGATCAACACACCGGATGGTGCGCTCATCACGCTCACGTTTCGCTGCGAGATCAAGCAGCGCGGCGGCTTGTACTGGGTGGCATACGCCAAAGGTCGCGCTGGGAAGCTGCACAAGGTCTATGCGGGCAAGAGGGAGACGCTGGATGGAATGTGTCTGCAAGTGGTCGGGCAGCGGATGCTAGAAAAGCTGCTAAATTACCCAACACTACAAGCCGGGACTGCGCCCATCGTCGCGCCCAAGCCGCGTCGCACACGACCCAAGCCGATTGCGTACCCGCCACTGACCCGCGCCGAGTTAGCGCCGTTTCGCGTCTTCACCAAGATGTTCGACTTCTGCTCAACGGAGTTCGAGAAGCGGTGGGGCAGGGCATGGCGTTGGACAGGCGGCAAGATCGCGCTCAATCCCTTCGACAAGAACTACTACGTGTGGGCGGCGGACGGCAAAGAGCGCCAGATTTTGTCCCACCAGCGGTATTTCATCATCAAGCGGTTGCTGCACTGGGTCAATCATGGCTACGACAAGGGTTACGATCACACGTTGCCGCACATTTGACGGCTCTCAATTTGGGGACAAGCGGAGTGTGTTACCTGTACAACCTAAAACGGTTACGGAATTTACAGACTTAATCCGTTAAGTGGCTTCGCTATCGGCACCACTCCGTAAAGCATTATCGTCTTTGAACAAGGAATCCCGCTCTGTACGCTCGCCACAGACCATTTTGATAAGTTCTTGATGTTCTTGCCTCTACTTTTGACCCACGCTTGACACCAAAATCGAGATAATGACCCTCGTGCTAATAAGCGGAGGTCATGATGGATTGGGAACTTATCCTTGTTGGCGCAGCGGCGATTGGGCTGCTGATCTATCTGTTGTATTCCATGTTGTACCCGGAGCGATTTTAAATGAACGGACTGGATTGGGTTCAGATCGCGCTGTATCTGGGGCTGCTGGTGGCGTGTACACCACTGCTGGGTCGTTACATGGCGCGTGTGTTTCAGGGTGAACGTCACCTGCTGTCTCCGGTACTGCGTTCGGTGGAAACCGGGTTGTATCGCATCATGGGAGTCAATAGCAGCGCAGCACAGGATTGGAAGGGATACGCGCTGGCGCTCATCCTGTTCAATCTGATCGGATTCGCGTTCTTGTTCGCATTGCAACTGGTACAAGGTTGGCTACCACTCAACCCGACAGGGTTAGGGAATGTTGAACCGTTTCTCGCGTTCAATACGGCGACTAGCTTCGTAACCAACACAAACTGGCAGGCTTATGCAGGCGAAACCACGCTCACCTATTTCACCCAGATGATCGGGCTGACGGTGCAAAATTTCGTCAGCGCCGCTGTGGGAATGGCGGTACTCGTCGCGCTGACTCGCGGGTTGGCCGGTCACTCAGGCAAGTCCATCGGCAATTTCTGGGTCGATCTGGTGCGTGCGACACTGTATATCCTGCTGCCGCTTTCAGTTGTGCTGGCTGTTCTGCTGATCGGTCAGGGCGTGGTGCAAAACTTCAATGCGCCGGTGGCTGCCACCACCCTGAACGGTCAGACGCAGATGCTCCC
>CAIPFY010000257.1 GCA_903864435.1 uncultured Chloroflexota bacterium
GATCGCAAAATGGCGGCGGAATACATCAAGGTCAACAACGACACGCTCACGGTCAAAGTCTATAACGTCGGAGCTGACGACCAACCGGATGCCTCCGCAGCCCACGAAGTCACCTTCAAACGCCAGCCCTAACAAACCGGCTAAGAGAGGCGCACAGTGGGGTGGCGTGCGAGGCCCGGTGCCAGAACCGCTTTCGCATCGAGCTCTAGCTGGCTTGTAGCGGCGGTTCATTGAATTGAGATTGATCCGGCGGGCTGCTTCGACCATCGTGCGGCTGCCATGCGAGTAAAGAAATCTGCTGAATTGACCCTTCACGATGTGCTGTCTCAGCTCACGTTGATCCAAGCCCAAAAATGCCTTGGACCTGCTGCATCAGCGCTGATTCCGAAATCAGGCACGATTGAAATCGACATCACCGAGCAGGTACTCTTCCGCCCGGATTTCCTTCAGTGCAATTTCCCGAATGCTCTGGGCGACGACGAATCTCTTGTCGTCACGCTTTCACTGCATCCTGGGCATCGCGACCGATTGCAAATTGCCTGCAGCCATCAGGGCGAAGCGACCGAGCTTTTCAAAGCGGCGGTGATCTCGCTGGTGCTGGAGGAAAAGTTCGCGCTGGGGCTGTCCACCGAGCCCCGGGAAAACCTGCCGTGGGAGTTGCTTACTGAGGCCGAGTTGGACGCGCGCGCGCTCGCCGAGCGGCAGACGCGTTCCGAGGAGGAGCCGATGAAGGTCAAACCGGCCAGCGGAGACAGCCCTTGGGTGGATTACGCAGTGAGCAGTGCGATTTCCGGCAAAACCTACCGGGTCGCCTTGCGCGGTCGCGCTCAGGGCCAAAGTTATTGTTCCTGCCCGGATTTTCGACGCAATCATCTGGGCACCTGCAAGCATGTCCTCAAGGTGATCAAGTTCGCCACCAAAAAGCACGGTCAAGCCGCCATGGCCAAACCGTGGAAGCCAAGCAGCCTCGCCATTTTTGCCTGCTACGATGGCGAACTGCGATTGGCGCTGGATATTCCCAGCCGTCTCAAATCCGATCTGAAAGAGCTGCTTGACCCATGGCGAGGTCGCGAAGTGAGTGGCGGAGCAGACATCCGCGAGTTGTTCGAACTGATTCGCACGCTGACTCACGCTGGCGAGGAATTCACCCTCTATCCGGATGCTGAGGAGTTCCTGAATGCCCAGTTGCACCAACTTCATTTGGCCGATCTCGTCGCTGAGATTCGCCGCGACCCAAAGGCCCACCCGCTGCGCTCGACCTTGCTCGATGCCGAGCTGTTGCCTTACCAATTGGATGGGATTGCGTTTGCAGCCGGCCAGGGACGTGCGGTGCTGGCCGACGAGATGGGCCTCGGAAAGACAATCCAGGGTGTGGGCGTGGCGGAGTTTCTCGCACGCTACTCGGGCATCCGCCGGGTGCTGGTGATTTGTCCCGCTTCGCTGAAATCCCAGTGGCGAAATGAAATCCATCAGTTCAGTCGGCGCAGCGTCCAGTTGGTCGGCGGAAAAATGGCAGAACGGGCCGCCCTCTATCAAAGTGAGGCGTTTTTCACCGTCTGCAACTACGAGCAGGTGCTCAAAGACTATCTGGACATCGAGCGCTCCCCCTGGGATCTGATCATTCTGGATGAGGCGCAGCGCATCAAAAACTGGGAAGCAAAAACCAGCCGCATCATCAAATCCCTGCGCTCGCGCTTCGCACTGGTTCTCACCGGAACCCCGCTGGAGAATCGCTTGGATGACCTCTACAGTGTCAGATC
>CAIPFY010000258.1 GCA_903864435.1 uncultured Chloroflexota bacterium
GGCTCGCGTTGCCAATCTGCGTGTTCCCCGCGTATCGCCCTGACGGTGCGCCGTCGCATGTCACCACGTTGCTGCCTGAACATCCCATTGCCGCTGGACTCCCAGCAAAGTGGGATGTGGCGCAGACGGAGATGTACGACGAGCCGTTCCACGTCCCGCCGCCAGACTCAGTTGTTTTTGAAGAACGTTGGGACAAAGGCGAACACTTCCGCAGCGGTTGCGTCTGGCAGGTTGGTAAAGGTCGCGTGTTCTATTTCCGCCCCGGTCACGAAACCTACCCGACGTACTACCAGAAGGAAGTGCAACTTGTGATTGGCAACGGCGTGCGCTGGGCTGCGCCGTCTGGATTGGCTGAACTGAGTTACGGTCATCGCCCGAATCCGCTGGAACCCATCACCTAGATTGTTTTCCCCTCACAATCTCCATAAAGCCTACCGCGCAGCTTCATTGAAGGCTGCGCGGTTCGTTTGTGCTATTGCCAATGGATTCTTGATTTCTTATGATGAAGCTAACGTACAGTAGAAAGTAATTCGCCGTGACAACAGGATTTGATGAACAGGTGGCGCTGGCGCTGGTCAAAATGGCGCTGCGTGAGGATTTGATGGACGCTGGCGATGTCACTTCGCGTTCCACACTGCCGCCGGGAACACGCTTGTTTGCGAGCATCGTGGCTAAAGAGGCCGGAGTGGTCGCCGGACTGCCGCTGGTACACCGGGTATATGCTGAAGTGGACAGCAGCGTGCAGGTGGTAGATTGCATACAAGATGGCGCGGCAGTCGAAAAAGGCACGTTGATCTGCCGCATTGAAGGGGCAGGCGCGGCCTTGCTGACCGGCGAACGTACCGCGCTCAACTTTTTGCAGCGACTCAGCGGAATCGCGTCGTTGGCGGCGCGGTTTGTGCAGGCGGCAGCAGGTACGCGGGCGGTTATTCTTGATACGCGCAAGACCACACCCGGTTGGCGTTCGCTGGAAAAGTACGCGGTTCGGATGGGTGGCGCACAGAATCACCGTATGGGGCTGTATGATATGGTGATGATTAAGAACAACCATATTGACGGCGCAGGCGGGCTGCGCGAAGCGGTGGTCGCTGTCCGCGCTTACCCGCAGGCGGCAGGCATTCCGATTGAAGTCGAGGTGCGTGATCTGGATGAACTGCGGGAAGTGCTGCCGCTGGCTGTGGATCGGGTGCTGCTGGATAACATGAAGGTGGAGCAAATGCGCGAGGCGGTAACTCTTACCGCCGGACGAGTGCCGCTGGAGGCTTCGGGCAACATGAGCCTTGAGCGTGTGCCAGCGGTGGCAGGGGCGGGTGTGGATTTTATCAGCGTGGGGGCGCTGACGCATTCCGCGCCTGCGTTGGATCTGTCAATGCGGATCAGTCGTTCGTAAGGGTGGGTTGGGGATAGGAGCTACACATGGCGGTAGAACTAACGATACCGGTGGTTATGGCTGATGACGAGACTCTGGTACAGCAGGAAGCGGTTGCGATTGAAAAGATCAAACGAATCCGTCCGCTGCTCGGCGATGAGGTGGTTATTCTCGGTCATCATTATCAGCGCGACGAGGTGGTGCAGTTCGCCGATTTTCAGGGCGACAGTTACCAGTTGAGTCAGGAAGGTTCCAGAGTTCGCGCCAAGTACATCGTGTTTGCGGGTGTGCATTTTATGGCTGAAAGCGCGGTGGTGCTGGGGCGCGAAGATCAGGTGGTGATGCTACCCAACATGCAGGCCGGGTGCAGCATGGCGGATATGGCGAATCTGGAACAGGTGCTGACGGCGTGGGCAGAACTGGAAGATGTGTTAGGCGGCGACCCGACTGCACAGATCATGCCTATCACCTATATGAACAGCGCCGCCGATTTGAAAGCGTTTGTGGGTGAACGGGGCGGCGCAGTGTGTACGTCATCTAACGCACGCGGGGTACTGGAATGGGCGTTTGCTCGGCGGGAGAAGGTGTTCTTCTTTCCCGATCAGCATTTGGGACGCAATACGGGCAAGCAGATGGGTATTCCTCTGGAACAAATGGTATTGTGGAATCCGTTTAAGCCCTACGGGGGGCTGACCGACGATGAAATTCGGAACGCACGGGTGATTTTGTGGCGCGGGCATTGCAGCGTTCATCAGCAGTTTCGCCCGGAGCATGTGGATTTGTGGCGCAAGCATCATCCCGATGTGAACGTCATGGTACATCCTGAATGTGCGATGGAAGTGGTGGATAAAGCGGATTACGTCGGCTCGACGGCGGCTATCGTGACGCAGATTGAACATGCTCCAGCGGGCAGCAAATGGGCGGTGGGCACAGAAGTGCATCTGGTGAACCGCGTGAAACAGCGTAACCCGGACAAAATGGTGGAACTGCTGTCCCCGTTCTCCTGCCTGTGCAGCACAATGTACCGCATCAGTCCGATTGATCTGGCGAACGTGTTGGAGAATTTGCAGCAGGGGCGGGTTATCAACCAGATTACGGTGCCGGTTGCGGTGCGACACGGTGCGAAATTGTCTTTGGATCGTATGTTAGCGATCCCGAAGTAGCACGCCAATGGATGATATACGAACGAACACACTCATCATTGGCTGCGGTATAGCGGGCGCGGCAACGGCGCTGCGCTTGAGCGACAATCCGGCTCATCAGGTGACGGTGATTACGCGGGCGGCTGATCCTGCCGATACCAATTCAACATGGGCGCAGGGCGGCATCGTCACCCGTTCATTGGAAGATTCGCCAGATTTGCTGGTGCGCGACATCCTCGAAGCGGGAGCCGGACTGAGTTCCCCTAGAGCAGCACGGATTCTGGCGGAAGAAGGCCCCGATCTGGTGCGTAGCGTGTTGATTGAACGCTGCGGCGTTAAGTTCGACCAGAATGAGCAGGGCGAACTGGTATATGGACTGGAAGGCGCGCACAGCGTCCGGCGCATCATTCATGTGGGCGACAAGACCGGTGGCGCGATTGTGAAGGGGATGCTGGATACGCTTGCCAGCCGCCCGAATGTGACTCTGCTCGCAAACCATACCGCTGTTGATCTGATTACATTCCCGCATCACTCGCTCGATCCGGTTGCTGTTTATGACCCGATCACCTGTCATGGCGCGTATGTGCTGAACCGACAGACCGGGGCGATTATCCGTGTGCTGGCAGCCCATATCGTGCTGGCAACCGGCGGGTTGGGGCAGATTTTCCGCAATACCAGTAATCCGCGTGGGGCGCGGGGTGACGGGTTGGCGATGTCGTGGCGGGCGGGAGCGCGGGTGGTCAATGGCGAGTATGTCCAGTTTCATCCGACAACGCTGAGTGTGCGCGGTGCGCCCAACGTTCTCATCAGCGAAGCGGTGCGTGGTGAAGGCGCGGTGCTGCTGACCCCGGAAGGTGCGCCGTTTATGGAACGCTATGCGCCCGGATGGAAAGACCTTGCCCCGCGTGATGTGGTGGCGCGGGCGATTCACATGGAAATGCTGGAGACGGGCTTCGAGCATGTCTACCTTGATATTGCCAGCAAGCGTTCTCCCGAATTTATCCGGCAGCGATTCCCGCAACTGGTGGAAACCTGCAACCATTACGGGATAGATGCCACCCGCGATTGGATTCCGGTGGTACCGGCTGCACATTACTCCTGCGGCGGGGTGCTGGTGGATGAATGGGGGCGCACTTCGCTGAACGATCTGTATGCAGTTGGTGAGGTGAGTTGTACTGGGTTGCACGGCGCGAATCGGCTGGCGAGTACCAGTTTACTAGAAGGGCTGGTGTGGGGCAATCGTTCGGCTGTTCACATCGAACAGCACCCCGGCGAACCGGTAGATGATGCGCGGGTGCCGGGATGGGTGTACCGGGGAGACACCGAACCTGATCCGGCGCTGATCGAAGTGGATATGACGACCATCCGCAATGTGATGTGGCACTATGTCGGTTTGGTTCGCACCGAAGAACGACTGGCGCGGGCGGAACGCGAACTGCGCCATCTCTGGCATGAGATCGAGGAGTTTTACCGGCGTCAGCGCCTGAACGATGCGCTGATCGGGCTGCGTAATGCGGTGCAAGTGGCGCGTATCGTCACCTTCTCGGCACAGCACAACAAGATCAGCCGGGGCAGCCATTTCCGCGCCGATTCCCCGCTGGATGACCGCCAGCCCACCGAGATGTCCGCCAGCAGCCTGAGCCGTTGAGTGGGAAGGAACACTTCATGACCGAGTTTGTTTATCTGGATCACAGCGCCACCACGCCGACTGATCCGTGTGTGGTAGATGCGATGCAGCCTTACTGGACAACGCTGTTTGGCAACCCTTCCAGTTTGTATCAGGCAGGCCAAGCGGCAAAGCAGGCGTTGACCGATGCGCGGGAGAAGATAGCCGCTGTACTGAATTGCGATCCTGCCGAATTGATTTTCACCAGCGGCGGCACAGAGTCCGATAATCTCGCGTTGCGCGGCGCGGCGCTGGGGATGCGCGGTCGGGGGCGCGGGGAGCATATCGTGACGACTGCGGCGGAGCATCATGCGGTGCTGGATGTGGCGAAGGCGCTGGGCGATGAGGGGTTCGAGGTTACGCTTTTGCCGGTAGACCGCTATGGGCGGGTGTCGCCGGAGGTGGTGTTTGCCGCGCTCCGCAAAGACACGATTCTGGTGAGCGTCATTTATGCGAACAATGAGGTGGGGTCGGTTAATCCGATTGCTGAGATCGGTGCGGAACTGAAGCGGCGGCGGATTCTGTTTCATGTGGATGCGGTACAAGCGCCGGGGCTGCTGCCGCTGGATGTGAAGGCGCTGAATGTGGATTTGCTGAGTCTGTCGGCTCACAAGTTCTACGGGCCGAAGGGAATTGGCGCGTTGTATGTCCGGCGGGCGGCGCCGTTGCTGCCGCAAATGCTAGGCGGCAGCCAGCAGAATCACCGGCGGGGGGGGACAGAACCGGTGGCGCTGATCGTGGGCATGGCGGAGGCGCTGCGCCTAGCCGAGGCCGGACGCGAGATGACAGTGGCGCAACTGATTCCCCTGCGTGACAGCCTGATTCAGGGGGTGTTAGCAACCATTCCAGAGGCCGAGTTGACCGGTCATCCCACCGATCGCCTGCCGGGGCATTCCAGTTTTACGATGATGCGCTTGAACGGCGATTCGATCCTGCTTGATTTGAACGAAGTGGGGATTGCTGCCAGCGGAGGAAGCGCCTGTACCACCGGTCAGCAAGAACCCAGTCATGTGCTGGTGGCGATGGGCGTGCATCCCGATCAGTTGATGGGGCAGATGCGGTTTGTACTGGGGAAGCACAGTACCGCCGCCGAGGTGGAGCGCCTGTTGTATCACCTGCGTGCATTGGTGGAGCGCCACCGCGCACTGATTCCCGATATGCGGGCTTAAGATGCCCGTCTCTCGCCATAAAAAACCCCTCCGACAACGGAGGGGCTTTGCTTTCACATCCAACGGGTCAGGCTTTTTGCTGGAGCAGTCGCAGCGCGGTTTCGGCTAACATAGCCGTTCCCACCGGGAAACAGTCCTCGTTGATATTGAAGATCGGGCTGTGGTGCGGGCGGTTGCGCTCGTCAAACTGCGCCCCCAGATTGAACATTGCACCCGGCGCTTTGCGCGACATATAGGCGAAATCTTCCGCGCCCATGCCCGGTTCCTCATGGACGAGGCTGTCTTCGCCCATCATGTCCACGCTGGTTTTACGGATCAGTTCTGCCACGTCCGCATCGTTGATCTGCGAGGGGTAGCCTTTGATGATCGTCAAACGGTAGTCACCGCCGAAGGCACGGGCAACCGCCAGCGCCTTTTCCAGTTCGGCCCACAACTGCTCACGGGTTTCGTCGTCATAGCTGCGGATGGTGCCGCGCAGCACGACTTCGTTGGGGATGACGTTATCGGCGTCGCCAGCATGAACCGCGCCGATGGAGATCAGGGCAGGGCGCACCGGGTTAATCCGGCGGGCGCGAATGCCATGAATGGCGTTGATGACTTGCGCCAGAATGAAAATCGGGTCAATCCCTTGATGGGGATAAGCGCCGTGACAGCCTTCGCCCACAATGGCTGCGTTGAACGAGTCCACTGAAGCGGAGTTATAACCAGCGGCAATCTGTACCTTGCCCGAAGGGAGGGTGCTGGCGACATGCAGCGCGATCACCGAGTCCAGTTCTTCTAGTGCGCCATCTTCGATCATGCGTACCGCGCCGCTTTTGCCTTCGCTGTCCGAATCTTCCTCGGAGGGCTGAAACAGCAGACGAATCTCTCCCGGCGGGCGATCTGGCATTTCGTTCAGCAGTTTGGCGACGCCTAGCAGCATAGCGGTGTGCGCATCATGACCGCAGGCGTGCATCGCGCCGTTATTCTGCGACACATAGCTTACATTGTTGGCTTCCACGATGGGCAGCGCGTCCATATCGGCGCGGATGCCGATTGCAGGGCGACCTTCGCCGATGCGAGCCACCACGCCGGTTTTGCCTATGCCCGTTTCGACTTCGATTCCCATTGAACGGAGGGTGTCGGTGACCATGCGTGCCGTGCGGAATTCCTGAAAACTCAGTTCAGGGTGCATGTGAATATCCCGCCGCCACGCGATGAGTTGTTCTTGAATAGCCTGTGCTTTTTCTAATAATTCTTTTGCTGGCATACACTATTCCTTTCATCCGGTCTTGAATATTCTCCTGTAGAGTATACCATGCGGGGCAGATGAGGCGGTGCGGTTGGCCTAAACGCCTCATCCTAAATCACTCAACCCTCATGGCGAGGGACTTAAAAAACCGTGTAACTCTCTTGCTCTCCTTCTCCATGACGTGCAGCGGAAGGAGTGGGGGATGAGGGTAACTGCCTCTTAAAGCAAAAGAGGCGATCTTTCGCCTCTTTTGATCCTGCGAGATAGGGATGTTGAAACTCAGTTTTCGCCCAGATAGACCTTGCGCACCATTTCGTTGTTCATCAACGATTTGGCGTTGTCGGTGAGGACAATCGAACCGGTCTGAAGCACGTAGCCGCGCTGCGCGACTTCCAGTGCCATGAGCGCGTTCTGTTCCACCAGCAGGATGGTGGTGCCTTCAGCGTTGATGCGCTTGATGATGTCGAAGATGCCTTCGACCAGCACCGGCGCTAACCCCATCGAGGGTTCATCCAGCAGCAGCACACGCGGCGCGGACATCAGCGCACGCCCAATCGCCAGCATTTGCTGTTCACCACCGGAGAGCGTTCCGCCCTTCTGGTTGATACGCTCTTTCAGGCGGGGGAACAGTGCGAAGGCTTGCTCAATGCGGTCGCTGATGAGATTGCGATCTTGAACGTTCCACGCGCCGATTTCCAGATTTTCGCGCACGGTGAGCAGCGGGAAAATGCGGCGTCCTTCGGGGACATGCCCGATGCCGAGCGCCGTGATTTCGTGCGGTTTCATCGAAGTGATGTCTTTGCCTTCCAGCCGGACAGCGCCTTGCTTGGCACGCGCAACCCGCTGATCGTGCGGAGCGACGTGCTTTTGCCCGCGCCGTTTGACCCGACGAGCGTGACGATTTCACCCTGTTCCACCGTCAAGTTGACGCTTTTGAGGGCGTGGATGTGGCCGTAGTAAGTGTTAATGTTTTCAAGTTCGAGCAGTGCGGCCATCATGCCTCTCCTTCGGCTCTGGAACTACCGGCCGCATGGCGTCCGAGGTAGGCTTCCACCACCTTCTCATTACTCTGAATCTCTTTAGGCGTTCCTTCAGCGATGGTCTGCCCGAAATTGAGGACGGTGATGTGTTCGCTGATGCCCATCACGACCTTCATATCGTGTTCGATCAGGACAACGGTTACACCGCGCTCATCCCGCACTTTGCGGAACAATTCCATCGCGTCTTTACTTTCGTTGGGGTTCATGCCGGCTGTCGGTTCATCTAGCAGGATCAACTTCGGGTCACTTGCCATCGCCCGTGCGATTTCGACGCGGCGTTGAGCGCCATACGGGAGGTTGCGGCAAATTTCGTCCCCTTGACCTGACAGCCCGACGAAGTTCAGGAGGTCGCTGGCGCGTTCGCGCACCCGCTTTTCCTGCTTGTTGAAACCGCCGAGTCGGGTGATGGTGCGAACCAGCGAGACGTTCAGGCGCGAGTGCATGCCGACCATGACGTTTTCAACGACGGTCATGCCGGGGAACAGGCGGATGTTCTGGAAGGTGCGGGACATGCCGGCGGCGTTGACCTGATCCGGTCGCAGCCCGATCAGGGAACGTCCGCCGAAGTTGATTGAGCCGACATCTGGAACATAGATGCCCGTGAGCAGGTTGAAGAAGGTGGTTTTACCGGCACCGTTCGGCCCGATAATCGCGCTGATGCTGCCTTCAGCGACGCTCATGGTGACATCACTGACGGCTGTCAGGCCGCCGAATCGTTTGGTGACGTTGCGTACATCAAGAAGTGCCATGATCTTACCCCCCCCCGCCGATCGCGCCATCTTCGGCTTCGGCTTTGGCTGCCGTCATTTCCATTTTCCGGCGTGGTTCTGGCAGCAGTCCCGATGGACGGAAGATCATCATCATGATGAGCAGGATACCGAATACCAGACGCTCGTATTTGGCAGGCTCTAGCTGTGCAGGCCAATCGTCAAAACGGAAGCCTGACCCCTGCAAGGTGAGCAGGGCAATCGCGGCGACCAGAACACCCCAGACCACGACCCGTACCTGTTCCGCCTGCTTTGCATTGCCGAACCAGCGATTTGCAAAACTCCACAGCGCCTTCAAGAGTTTCCAGAGTATCCATCCGCCCACAACGGCGAGGATGACCGCTACCAACCACGGCGGCATTACTGCGTCAATATTCTTGAAGTTGTTGATTTGCAACGAGAGATTCTTGAGGACTTGCAGGTTGAGCAGGGTGACGACGCAAGCGCCGAACAACGCGCCGCGAATGCCGCCGATGCCGCCCACGATGACCATTGCCAGAATACCGATGGACTGGTTCAGGCTGAAACTTTCCGGGCTGACGAACGACTGTTTGGCGGCATATAGCACGCCGATGGCACCTGCGAAGGAAGCGCCCATTGCGAAGGCCATGAGTTTCATGCGAACCAGCGGCACACCCATCGCAATCGCGGCGACCTCATCTTCGCGGATGGCTGTCCATGCACGCCCGATGGGGGAGTCGTCCAACCGCCGCGCAATCACGATGATGCAGGCGATGATGACAATGGCGACTAAGTAGAACAGCATTTGCTGTGCGAGGGTGTTGGCATTACTGATGGGAATGCCTAGCGTTTGATCCACCCTCATGATGATGTCCGGTATGAATGGCGGTACGGTGGGACGTAGCACACCATCCAGCCCCTGTGACCCGTTGGTGAAGTTGGTGGGGCTGTTGAAGTTGACCGCCAGCACGCGGATCACTTCACCGAAACCGAGCGTCACGATGGCGAGGTAATCGCCGCGCAAGCGCAACACGGGCAAGCCCAGAAGGATGCCACCGGTTGCGGCAACCGCCACACCTAAAAAGATGAACAGGTAGAAGTAATTGGCTGAAACCAGCATGTTGTTCACTTTGAAGTAGGTATCTACCGGCGAAGTGAACATGGCCCACAGATACGCGCCGACTGCGAAGAAGGCGACGTAGCCTAAGTCCAGCAGACCTGCGAAACCGACGACGATATTCAAACCGAGCGCCAGACCTGAGAAGATACAAATCTGGATGACCAGTTCAAAATAGCTGCTGTCGTACATGCCGATGAGGGGCAAAAAGATGAACAGCGCCGCCAGCACCAGAAGCCCTTTGAAGCGCCAGTCAATTTTGGCGGAGAGGACGATGAAGGGCGACAGCACCAGCGGCGGGAACGCCAGCGAGCTTTTCAGCGGGAACAGCGGGTCTGATCGATTCAGGCCGAGCAGAATGAGTGTGACCGCAATCATGTACACGATGAGCGCAGGCACCGCCAGCACTGGATTATCCAGCACTGCACGGATGGGAGCCATGATTCTGCCCATGAGGGAGATTTTGATAGTGGGTGTAGATTGTGCAGTTGTCATGTTTACACCTTCTCGTCTACACGCTCACCCAGCAGACCGCTTGGGCGGAAAATCAGGATGAGGATGAGAACCGAGAACGAGAAAATATCGGTATAACGCTGACCGAGCGCCGGGAAGTAGACCAGAATGCCGTTCAGGAACGATTCGATCATGCCCAGTGCCAGACCGCCGAGCAACGCGCCTGTGACATTGCCGATGCCGCCGAGAACGGCTGCGGTGAAGGCTTTGATACCGGGTGTGAAACCGACATAGGGTGTGACCGTGCCGACGTTCATCCCGAACAGCGAACCCGCCGCGCCACCAAACGACCCGCCCACGAAGAAGGTGAGCGAAATCATGAAGTTGACGTTGATCCCCATTAGGGAGGCGGTGGTCATATCCTGCGAGACTGCACGGATACCGCGACCTAGCTTGGTGCCATTCACGAAATAGTTCATGGCGACCAGCATGAGTACCGCCCCGATGATGATGATGATCGAGGTGATGCGCACATTCACAGTGGTTTCACCGAAGGCCAGAGGCAGCGGCGTTTTCAGCCAAGCCAGATCATTCGTCGGGTAAGTCAGGTTAAACTCGTTGCGGGTGATGGCCTCAATCGCACGGACAGCATCCGTGAGCAGGAGCGATACACCGATGGCCGAAATCAGCGGTACGAGGCGCGGCGCACCCCGCAAGGGGCGGTAGGCCACTCGTTCGATGAGTACCGCCAGCAGACCGGCGCAGACCATCGAAACGCTCACCACCACAATAATGAGCAGGGGGGGACTCCACGATTGGATTGCGCCAGCATCCGAAATGCGGCGCATGACTTCATAGCCAATGACGGAACCAAACATGAAGATTTCGCTGTGGGCGAAGTTGATGAATTTTAACACGCCATACACGAGCGTGTAACCCAGCGCGATCATGGCGTACACAAAGCCTAAGCTGACGCCTGCGATCAACATGCCGGGAAGCTGGCGGTTGATTTGATCCACCAAAACAATATTCGGACGCGGTTCAGGAAACAAGAAGGCCAGCAGATACGCCAGAACCATGACTACTACGCCTGCACCCACGATGAACACGAGCATCTGCCCGATGGGGAAAAGGACATAGCGATACAGCCACTCTGTGATCGTGCGGTCTGTGGTTGCGCGGGTAGACACCATAAGCTGCTCCAATGCAAATAAGAACCTAAAAAAAAGCGGCGGGCCGCGCATAAAGCACGCAGCGCCACCGCTTTTCTATCTACATGTTCAGACTAGCTGCCCGAATCCAGCAGCGCCTTGTAGGGCGAGGGGATTTCGAGAGTCTTCAACAGGGTGTTGCTGCCCCACGCCGCAGGATCAGCCGAGCCAACCTGCAAAACGTAGTACAGACCCACTTCGTTGTCGCCGTAGGCGTCAAAAGTGACCGTACCGGTCAAACCCTTGTAACCCTTGGTGGCGCGGACAACCGAAGCCACAGCAGCACGCGAGGGAACATCACCAGCCAGAACGGCGGCGGTGTAGATCGCGTTCAGGGCGATGGCAGCCGAGTCATACGACTGCGCGGCGAACGGCTGAGGATCCTCACCGAACTTGGCCTTGTAGTCTTCAATGAACTTGGCAGCATCCGGGTAGATGGTGGCCGGGCCGGCAACCGAGGTGTAATAGGTGTTCACGCCAGCTTCGCCAGCCAGCTGCGCGAATTCCGACGAGTCGAAGCCATCGGGACCGACGAAATAGCCGGTGTAACCCGCTGCACGAGCCTGATTGATGAAGATACCGGTCTGCGAATAGATGCCGCCGAAGTAGATGGCTTCGGGAGCCAGCGCGAGGATCGGCTGGATGACGCCTTCAAAGTTCGCGGTTTCGGTGGTGCCTTCGTAACCCAGAACGGTGATGCCCAGATTTTCGGCTTCCTTCTGGAAGAATTCAGCCACACCCTGACCGTAGGAGGTGGTGTCGTGCAGGACGTAAACCGACTTCGCGCCCAGTTCATTCACAAAGCGAGCGCCGGTGGGGCCCTGAAGATCATCACGACCGCAAACACGGTTGACGGTGGTGAAACCACGACCGGTGACGCGGGGGTTGGTGTTGGCGGGGGAGATCATGACCAGATTGTTGGCGTTGTAGACTTCCGACGAAGGAATAGCCACACCGCTGTTCAGATGGCCGACAACCGCCAGAATGGCAGGGTCGTTGACCAGATTCTGGGCATTCGCCACACCGACATCCGGGGTAGCCTGATCGTCGAACGGAACATATTCGACCTTGTAGCCGAGTTCGGTCAGCGGGCCGGAGAGCTGCTCAACCGCCAGAGCGACACCGTTGCTCATGCTGCTGCCCAGAGCCGACTGCGGGCCAGACAGCGGAGTCTGCGAGGCGATTTTAATCACCTTCGCATCCTGAGCGCCAACAAAGGTCGCGCTCAGCGCCAGCGCCAAGACGACAACGAGAACCAAGACTGCAAACCGCTTGTTTCGCATAACGTAACTCCCTGCATATCTAAAACTTCAAGGTGTATTCTACTGCGATGTTGCGCTGCAATTCACGCACACGATGGACGAAATTATGTACCAAAGTTCTGTTGAATGAGCACAGATCGCAAGTGCGGAAGAGAATAACACCTAAAAACAAATCCGACAAGGGATGCAAGAATAAGCAACAATCGCATCGAAATTTTGGAAAAAAGAGAGTGGGGTTTTCCCGTAAGGTGGTTTTGCTTGACTGTGCTTTAAGACTTGGATTTTCTTTCTTATGCGCGAATTTGGTTGTGCTGGTATGAGAAATGGTTGTCAAAGAGAATAGTGCGTATTACAATGCGTCCACCATACAAACCCATTCTATGCAATCGTCGCGGTCTAAATCGCAAATACTATGTGTAAGCGGGTTTGTTTGTTGAAGAAGGGGTTCCTATTTTTAAGGAGTCGTATATGAAGTCTGTTCTTCGTCTGTTGCCGCTGGTAGTACTGGTGGCGGTCGTGTTGGGTCTGGTGCTGCCTGTCGTAGCCCAGGAACCTGTGATTGTGGCTGCTCCCGATTGCAGCTACGGTGGCGAAATCAAGTCCATCGAAGCAGTGGATGCCTACACCGTCAA
>CAIPFY010000259.1 GCA_903864435.1 uncultured Chloroflexota bacterium
CCCCAGTAGCCGCCCTTGAGAACCACTTGATTCGATTGTACGGAGTGTAAAGGATTTATTGGGTCTACCATCACATAACCTTCCTGAAAACAGCTTTCTCTAGCGACGTTTTTGCTTACTGTATCGCGTGCAGGACTCGCTGCACAGTAGCCGAAACCATTCAATAACCGGACGATTCCGACTTTTATACAGTTTGACTATAGTTTATCGTGAACGTTCACGATTTTGCACATTGTACGGTGACAGCCGAAATCCAAAAGGAAATCTGTGAACAATTCCCATTCGCTGCAACTGGAGATGCGCTGCGCGGTGAAGGCGCAAAACGCGGGTTTGTTCATCTCGCGGGGGAACGCGCTGCACCCCACCCGCGTCATCGCCTCGCACGAATTGATCTTCGTCAAGCAGGGCGAACTGGATTTGTGGGAGGACGATCAGACCTTCCATTTGAAGGCCGGTCAAACGCTGCACCTGTGGCCGGGGCGGCAGCACGGCGGTAGCCAGCCCATGCCCCCCGACCTGCGCTTCTACTGGATTCACTTCGAGATACCGGGCGAGAGCGAAACCCCTGAGCCGCTAATGCTCGTCCCGCAGGTGGCTTCGCTCCCGCATCCCGAACGCTTGGAGCGCCTGTTCCGCACCTTTCTGGAAGATCAGGAGACGGGGATGCTGCACCCGTATGCCGCTAACCTGCTGGCCGCGTTGATGCTGGTAGAAGTGGTGCAATCGCAGTCGGCACCGCCGCAACCGCCCGAAGAAGTCAGCGTGGTAGCGACATGGGCGGATACCTACATCCGCATGAACTTTGACCGCCCGATCACCGCCAGCAAGGTCGCCGAAGCCTTGAGCTACAACACCGACTATCTAGGGCGCATCTACCGCAAGCTGTACGGTTGCACGCTCACCGAGGCTATCCACAAACGGCGTATCGAGAAAGCCTGCGAATGGCTGCTGGATACCAACCTGACGATTCCGCAGATCGCGGAACGCTGCGGCTTCTCCGAACCGGACTACTTCCGGCGCATCTTCCGGCGCTTGATGCACGTCGCGCCGGGGGACTACCGCGAAGAAGCCACGCGGGTGCATGTGAACACGCATTAGGACAGGTCAATCGTGAAGGTATCCACCGCGCTCCACGCGCCCCATGTGTTGTTGGCATAGCGAGCATGTACCCGCCAGAAATACGTCCCTTCTGCGAGACTGTCCAACGCGAGGAACAGTGCGGTGCCATCGGTGGTGGCCTTCGTCTGGATGATGGATGTAAAGGTGTTGGACTGACTCACTTCGACTTGGTACCACAGCGCATCGGTCACATGACTCCATGTGAGCGTGGGTGTGGCGCTAGTGCTGATATTCAGCGTGGGAGCCACGTTCGGCGGCGAGATCAAACTACCGACTTCAAACGCCCCCACATCACAATGGGCGCTGCCATTCCCATCCCCATCCACAGGACGAATCGCCCCGCGTTGATCGAGGTTGCTCACGGGGGCAGCTGCACATAGCGCATCATCGCCCGCGTCAATCGCTGCACTGCCGGGGAGCAGCGCCATTGTCAGGGTTGTCCCGCCGTTATTCGCCAGCGCCGCCAACAGCGGATCGCCTGTGGGCAGCGAACCACAGGTGCTGCCCGGATACTGCAAGTTTCCGCCTCCGTCGGTCAATGTTCCATCGCAGTTTCCCCCGCTGTTGTTGGCGATAAGGGCGTTCTGGAAGGTGACAGGCCGAACCGAATCCGTATAAATGCCCCCGCCAACTGCCGCGCTGTTCTGGGCAAGCGTGCTGCTTTGAACGGAGAGGGTGCCGGTGTTGTAGATCGCGCCGCCAAACGATGCCGAGTTGCCCGTGAGAGTGTCGTTCACTAAGGTGAATATGCCATCGTCTGGCAGCGTATTATCATTAGCGATCGCGCCACCAAAATCACCCGAATTGCCCGAAAATGTGCTGTTCAGGATGCGGACGATGCCGTGATTGTAAATCGCTCCACCCATTGAGGCGCTGTTGTTCGTGAAAACGGATTGCTCGATCAGCACTGTCGCACTGTCGGGAATGACCAGTGCCCCACCATTTTCGGCGGGATTCTGATTGCTGTTGAAGATCACATTGCGGATATAAACACTGCCATTCGCGCTGATCCCCGGAACGCCGTTGGCAATGGTCAGGTTATTGATGGTCAGCCCTGCGTTCACATTCAATACTGCATGCGCGTCACCGCCATCCAGTGTGATGAGTCCCGCGCCGGGGCCGTTGATCGTCACCCGCGTGTTCGCGGTGATGGGCGTTGTGAGAGCGATTGTTCCCGTCAAACCCGCTTTGAACTGAATGGTATCCCCGTAAAAAGAATCGGCAATGGCCTGCCGTAATGAGCCTGCGCCGCTGTTCGCTAGAGTCGTGACGGTATGCAGGGCGGTATGTGCGGGCAGGGTACATAACCCATTGGCACAACGGAAGGCATACAGTTTGTTGGTGTCATCCGGCACATACAGCGTACCATCCGGCCCCATCGCTAAACCGCCTTCCGGGAAGCCCACTTCGTAACGCCAGACGAGCGTGCCGCTGTCGGCGCGGAGGGCATACACATAGCCGTGCGTACCCGCAGGGGTCATGAATGTTTTGTGGGTCACAAAATAGATAATCCCATTCGCCGCCAGCAGCGGTGCGCCATTCATGCTGTAGGACTGTCCGGTGTCATATTGCCAGCGTGCCCCGCCGTCTAGCGTATCCAGCGCATAGAGGATGCCGCCGTTGTCGCTATGGAATAGTGCGCTACCCTCGGCTGAGAGGGCGCTAATGGCGGCATCTGCGCCATTGCTAAAGGTGTATTTCCACTTCATAGAATCAGCGGGGTTCAGCGCGTAATAGTTACTGCGGTATTTTCCTTCAGATGTGTAGGCCACGCTGTCAGTGCCAATGGTGAGCGATTGCCCCGCCGGGTCAGCGTTACCGAACGAGAGATTGTCGAAATCGCTGTACCAGACAGGTGCGCCCGTTGTGCTGTTTAATGCAATCACGCCCTGACCATAGGGTTTGATAAGCACGTTCCCATTAGGCGCGAGTGCCGGTGAACTTTCGAGGATACAATCAAAAAAGCTGGTACAGTTTAGCGGACTCTGGTTGGTCTGCCACGCCCATTTTTGTGTGCCATCCGGGTTGACCGCGAACAGAGTGCCTTTTCCAGAAAGCCCATAGGCGCTGGTGATAAAAATCGTTCCATCCGCGCTCACGAGCAGGTGGGTGATATAGTCCGAGGCGCTCACGCTACTATCTCCCAGATCAAATTGCCAGAGGGTACTGCCGTCTGCCGGGTCTAATGCGGTCAGATAATCACTGCCCGTGATCGCCGTGACAATCACATAAATGTTGCCATCGAGTCCGACAGCGGGCGAGGCCAGCAGGCCATCCGGGTTATAGACCGACCACTTCAGCGTGCCATCCGGGTTCACGGCATCGAGTCCATCTATATAATCGGCTAGTTTGACCCGCACATAAATCGTGCCACCGTTGGCAGCGACGGTATCCCGAATCAGTCCATCTGCCACATATGTCCATTTGATGTCGGCGGTATTGGGGCCGTTGGCGGAACTGCGGCTGGTGTGGGCCGCATCATGTCCGTACATCAGCCAGCCATCCCCTGCTGCCAGCGTCCGATGTGGGGCGAACGAAACCGCGAGGACGACGAGGCAGAACACGAGGAGGGCGCGTGCGTTCGGCATGGTTTTTCCTGACGAAATGCGGATGGATAAAAATATCTACCGCAACGTCTGTTGAAATTACAGTTTTAATATACAACGAAACACGCACGAAGTATTGACCCCATCGCCGCCACACCCCCTCCAAACACATATAAATTCGCTTGCCCCATCCAACGGGGGCTGGTGTACACTAGGATTTTCAGCAGGACGCGAGTGAGGACGCAGACGCATGATTGACCATACTCCGCCCCATCGCCGTGTTTGGAGTGGATTGGCTGGCGGCGATGCACAGTCCGCGCAGGTGGGCATTCTGGGCGTGCCGTTCGATGGCGGAACCAGCTTTCGTAAAGGCGCGGCCTTCGCGCCCGCCCGCCTGCGCGAGATCACGCCGCATATCGCCCCCATCAGCGAGGAAGGCCGCCGCTTCGATGCGCTGCGCGTGATGGATTACGGCGACGTGCTGGTTGATCTGGACTGGCTGCGCTACTTCACGGCGGTACGTTCGCGGGCGGGGGCGGTGCTGAAGCATCCCTTCGCGCTGTTCCTCGGCGGCGATCATTCCGTCACCATTCCGCTGTTTCAGGCTTTCAGTCAGGTGAAGGGCGGCAGCGGGCTGGGGGTGCTGCATATTGATGCCCACGCCGACCTGATGGACACCTTTGAAGGCCACCGCTGGTCGCATGCCTGCACCGCCCGCCGCGTGCTGGAGTATCCCGGTGTCTCGCCCGAACATATGGTGTTCGTCGGGCTGCGTTCGTGGTTGCCGCAGGAGTTGGAGTACCTGTCGGAGCATCACGGCATCGGTGTCCACCGCGCTATTGATGTCTACCGCAGCGGCATACAGGCGGTGGCGGAGGCTGTCGCGGGGCAGTTGGCCGATGTGAAGGCGCTGTACGTCACGCTGGATATTGATGTGCTAGACCCCGCCCACGCCCCCGGCACCGGTACGCCGGAGGCCGCCGGCTTGACCACCCGTGACGTGCTGGAACTGCTGCGGGTGGTGTTCGAGCGTTTGCCCGTGCAGGCGATGGACATTGTGGAAGTCTCGCCGCCGCTGGATAGCAGCGACATCACTTCGCTGGCCGCGTTGAAAGTGATTTACGAAGTGTTCGGGTGGCTGCATGGTTGAGCGTGTGAACCTCCTGTTCGTTTCCAGCTATGTTGATCTGGGCGGCGGCGAGACTGCGCTGCTCAACCTCGCCGATCATCTGGATAGCCACCGCTTTCTGCCGCACCTGCTCACCCGCGCCGAAGGGCAGTTGAGCGCGGCATGGCGTTCACGCGGTTGGCCGGTGCATCTGCTGGCCTATCGCGGCGCGACCACCTATTTCGTGCCGTTCATCTGGGCGCGGTTGCCGATCAGCCGCCAGATCGAGGCGCTCATCCGCCGCGAACGAATCGCCGCGCTGCACAGCGACTATCACACCCTGCCGATGGCCGCCCCCGCCGCCGAACGCGCCGGCATTCCGGCGCTGTGGAGCTGCTGGGGCTGGTGGTTCCGCCCCAAGTTCTGGCAGCGCGGCTTTTTCCGCCGCCTGCCCGCCCTGTTCGCGCTCTCGAAGGCCATCCGCGAAGGCTTCCTCGGAACGCCGTCTTTCATGCCCCCCGAACGGCTGGAACTGCTGTATTCCGGCGTGGATACATTACGCTTTCATCCCGGCGTGGACGGCAGCGCCGTGCGCCGCGATGCGGACGTGAGCGACGATGCGCCGCTGGTGGCCTTGATCGCCCGCTTTCAGGATGTGAAAGGCCATGAGGTGTTTCAGGAGATGGCGCGGCGGGTGGCGGCGGAAATCCCCGCTGCACGCTTCATCGTAGCCGGCGAGAACACTCAGACCGGTGCGGACAACGCCTATAAGACGCGCATCCTGCACACCGCCGCCACTGACCCCGTGCTGCAACCCCGCCTGACCTATCTGGGCTTCCGCGCCGATTCGGAACGGGTGATGGCGGCGGCGGATGTGGTGGTGTGCAGTTCGTTCTTCGAGAGCTATGGCATGGTGAATGTGGAGGCCATGTCGTGCGGCAGGCCGGTGGTCAGCACCAATCGCGGCGGCCCGACGGAAACCGTCGTCGAGGGCGAAACCGGCTATCTGGTCGCGCCGGGGGATGCGGCGGCGCTGGCGGAGCGCGTGGTGGCGTTGCTGCGCGATGCGGCGCTGCGGGGGCGCATGGGCGCAGCCGGACGCGCACGAGTGGAAGCGCACTTCTCGGCGGTGGCGATGGCGGCGCAGTTCACCGCTACGCTGGAGCGCGTGCTGGGAGCGCAACCATGAGCGCCCCGCGCCTGCTGCTGATCTCGCGCTGTCCACCGTATCCGCTGCACCTCGGTGATCGGCTGATCGTGTATCACCTTGCCGAAGAACTGGAGCAGATCGGTTGGGAGATTGACCTGATCGCGCTCACCAACCGCCCGCAGGATGCCGCCGAAGTGGGCGCGTATGACCATCTGTTCCGGCGCGTGACCCTGTTCCCGGAGGCGCGGCGCAGTCCGATCAGCTATCTGCGCCGCCTGCTGCTGCCGGGGGCGCGTTGGCCTAGCAGCGCCGCGCAGTCGTGGCAACCGGAGATGTGGCGCAGCATCGAGGCGCACCTGCGCGAAGGTGAGTACGATGCGCTGCACCTGTTCGGCGGTATTCATGTCTACGAAATGGTCGGGGCGTTGGGCGAACGCCGCGCCATCATCACCCCCTACGAGAGCTACACCCTGTACATGACGCGGGCGCTGGCGGCGGCACGGGGCGCGGCGCGGCTGACCGCAGCGACCCAGCGGGCGCTGGCAGCCCGTTACGAATCGTTCATGTTCGCACCCTATGCCGCGACGGTGGTCGTCTCCGAGCCGGATGCGGAAACGCTGCGGACACTGAACCCCGCGCTGCCGGTGCTAGTCATCCCGAATGGCGTGGATACCTACACCTTCCGTCCGCGTCCGGTCGGGCGGATTCCGGCGCTGCTGTTCGTGGGCAATTACGAATACCCGCCCAATGTGGACGCGGCGCTACGGCTGGCGACGGAAATTTTCCCGGCGGTGCAGGCCGAAGTGCCGGAGGCGCGGCTGTGGCTGGTGGGCAACGCGCCGCCCCCCGCGTTGATGGCGCTGGCGAGCGAGTCGGTGCGCGTGACCGGGCGCGTGCCGGATGTGCGCCCGTATCTGGCGCGGGCGGGGGCGTTCGTCAGTCCGTTGCGGCTGGGGGCGGGGATCAAGAACAAGGTGCTGGAGGCGCTGGCGATGGGCTGTCCGGTGGCGGCCACCCCCTTGAGCGTGGATGGAATCGCGGTGCTAGATGGCGAATCGGCGCTGATCGCCCCCGCCGAAGGGCTGGCGGCGGCCTGCGTGCGGTTGCTGCGCGACCCCGATTTGCGAACGCGCATGGGCGTGGCGGGGCGGGCGTTGATCGAACAGCAGTACAGTTGGGCAGGGGTGGCAGCACAGTACGCGGCGCTGTACCGCGAGGTGGGCTGAATTGTGGCTCGACCTGCCCAAAACACTCCCGAAATGAGCGTTTATTGTGATTTGCATCCAAACATAACCGTGCTACAATTTCTGCTAATTAATAAACAACAAAGTCAAACATAATTCGGGAAACTGAAATCCGAAAAAGCTATCAAGACCGCCAACGAGAGCTAGTTGTGTATTCAGACCCCTTGGCCTTCGGGTTGAGGGGTCTTATTGAGAGGAGTGAGCATGGAACGTGATAAGGCGTTGTTGTGGAGAGCGACTCAAATATCTCTCATCGTAGTTGATTTCGACTACCTTGAGGGAGGGGCGCTGTTGGTTCAGACATGCGACGGGGAGGTGCTGCTCGCCGAAAGTAAGGGGGGAGAATACGTGTACCATGGGGGGTGGTTTCCGTGCTGCAACTGTAGTGAGTTTTGGGAGGTGCTTGTGGACATTCTGTTAGGCATTCGGCAGCCAGCGCAGTTGCCGCCTTATGACCCGCACGAGC
>CAIPFY010000260.1 GCA_903864435.1 uncultured Chloroflexota bacterium
CCGCGCCGCGAACGCATCGGGCGCAGGCACGTCCAGCGCCAGCAGCGCCGTCGGCAGCGTTTCCCCCGGCAGGCTGCCGCCGCCCACCGCCGACTCGCCCGCGATCACGCTGCCGCCGAGCGCCGCCGCCCAGCGTTCGGCTGTGGCGCGTAGGTCGTCCAACGGGCGGGCGATCATCTGCCACACCGGAATTTTCTGCACCGCTTCGCCGCGCCGGTAGTGGTCGAGCGTGGCAGTCAGCGCCGCGAGGCACAGCTTATCCGCCCGCATCGCCCGCGCCAGCGGATGCTGCTTCAGGCGGTCAATCAGGTCGCGGCGGCCTATCAGGATGCCAGCCTGCGGCCCACCGAGCAGCTTGTCGCCGCTGAAGGCCACCAGATCAGCCCCCGCCGCCAGACTTTCGCCCACCGTCGGCTCATGCTCCAAGCCGTAGGCGGCGCTGTCCAGCAGCGCCCCGCTGCCCAGATCATCCACCAGCAACAGCCCGCGCCGATGCGCCACGTCCGCCATTTCTGCCAGCGTTGCGCTCTCGGTGAAGCCGATCATCTTGAAGTTCGAGGCGTGCGCCCGCATGAGCAACGCACTCTGTGCGGTGATGGCGCGTTCGTAGTCGGCGGGGCGGGTGCGGTTGGTCGTCCCCACTTCCACCAGTTTCGCGCCGCTTTGTTCCATCACCTCCGGCACGCGGAAGCCGCCGCCGATTTCCACCAGTTGCCCCCGCGACAGAATCACCTCGCGCCTCTGTGCCAGTGCCGACAGCAGCAGCACCAGCGCGGCGGCGTTGTTGTTCACCACCAGCGCCGCTTCCGCGCCCGTCACTTCCGCCAGCAGGTCGGAGGCGTGGCGCAAACGGCTGCCGCGCTTGCCCGTGTCGAGATCAAATTCGAGCGTGCCATACTGCGCGGCGGCTTCCTGTACGGCTTGCTGCGCGGCTGCCGACAGGGGAGCGCGTCCTAAATTGGTGTGGATGATGATGCCGGTGGCGTTGATGACCGGGCGCAGCGTGGGCATGAAGCGGCGGCGCAGATCAGTCGTCGCCATTTCGAGCAGCGTGTCACGGCCTGCCTGCACGGTTTCGCCCGCCCGCAGCCGTTCTCTCACCGAGTCCAGCGCAGCGCGGATGGCCTCTAGCGCGGCAGGGCGACCATAGTCGGCGGTCAGCGCCGCGCCGCCCGCGCTGCTCAACAGCATTTCAACCGAGGGCAGGCCGCGCAGCGGGTTAGCCGCGCTCATTACGCAACTCGCGGATTCGCAAGAACACTTCGATCACGATGAACACCAGCGCGATGAAGAAGGCGATGGGCAGGTTGAGTACACGCGGAATTTGCAACCACGCGCACACCACCACGAACAGCCCCACCCAGATGCTCTGGCGCACTATCACGCCGCCGGGGGGCAGTTCCGCCGTCACCGGTGTGAAGCGCACGTTCAGGTAGCGCATGAAGGGTAGCACCGTACCGGATACCGCCAGTTGCAGCAGCAGGAAGAAAATCCAACGCTGCCCCACACGCGGTTGGGTGGTTGTCACCAACTGGTACAAACCCGCCCAACCGATGAGCATAAACAGCACACCGGCGATCAGTACCCCGATATGATCGGGGGGGATTTTGTCGGCAAGCACGTAACTCGCCTCTGGGTCACGCTCGTCATCGAGCAAAGGTTGTTCGATCATACCGCCGATTATAGCGCAAAGCGGCCTATGAGAAAGCACCGGGACGAATCAAAACGGGCGCGAGAGTGCGCCCGTTTTCAACAGTCGGTAGCGGTTCGTTAGGGAGCGATGCTGTTGTAGAGTTCCTGTGTATCCCGCGACGGGGTGATGTTAAAGCGTTCGCGCAGCATACTGGTCAGGTACTTGTACTGGGCGCGGGCATCGTCGCGCTGTCCCATACTGACATACAGCGAGATCACTTCACGCTGAATATCCTCGCGCTCCGGGGTGTCGCGCAACGCCCGCAGGTAGGCGCCCAACGCCTGCTTGTCATCCTGACGGCGGCGGTAGATGCGCCCCAAACTGATGAGTGCGCCGGAGTTCATCTGCTTGAGTTGTTCGCGCCGTTCCTTCATCCATTCCATCTCGCCGTCCTGCAAATACGGAGCGCGATACAGACGGGTGGCACGCAGCAACAGGCGTTCTTCTTCGGCGTCATCGCTCGTCATAGCCGCTTTTTCGATGTCGGCCTGAAACGAGACCGCATCGTAATGGCGGATATACTTTTCGCTAGGGGTGTAAAAGCCGCCACTGTAGCGCGTGAGTTCCACCGCATCCGGCAGGCCGAGGCTCAAGCGTTCGGTCACTTTGCGCTTGGTGACGTGAAAGACGTTGGTGGCTTCTTTGGTGGGCAGGTTCGGCCAGAAGGTCTGGAAGATTTCGCTGCGAGTCACCAACGGCTTATCCATGAAGAAAAAGAACAGGTTGCGCGGCAGCGCCCCGTCCCAGTTGGTCACAAACTGACCGTTTACGATGGTATAGCCACGCCCGAAAACATAGACTTCGAGACGCGGTTTAGAAACCGGATACTGGCTGAACATGCCGTCATCGGCACGCTGTTCGGTTCCCATCACCACTGCGTCGCCGCGCACCACCAGATCATACCAGGGCTGATAATCCAGCAGGCGTGAACTAATAACGATGCGCACGTTCTTTGGCAGTTCATCCACTAGCGCCACAAAGAACTGCTGGAAATCATCATCGAACGGGATGCGATCCAGTTCATCGAGGAACAGCGTCAGCGGTTGTTCTTTGATGCTCGCCAGATCAGACGCCAGCGCCTCGCCCCAATGGTTGCTGGCCGGGGACGTGTTCAGTGCTTGTTGTAGATTCGCGCCGAAACCTTCCTGCACGAGTCCGATCTCGTTCACCATGCCGCTTATCCATTGCTTCAGGCTGATTTGACCATCCTGAGCGCGATAATAGAATAGACCGGCACTGTTTTCCGCATGGAAATGACAGAGATAAAGATTCTTTGAGGTCATCCACGGGTAAAGGATGACCACCTTTTTGCCCGAAAGACGTTGTTGGAAGTCGCTGGAAGACAAGTTCGTGACGGCTTCATAGGACATTACATGCCACCTATCTGTGTATGTGTTAAGGTAGTTGCCTAACACAAGAGACCCGAACGATCTGTCCGAGCCAGCCCATAACGATTTAGACACATTACTTATTAAATTATCTCACAGATTCATCGCACGATACCTACTCTAGCACTCCGATTTGGCGTTCGGAATCCGTAGGTTTACTGATCTATGATAGGAAATGACAGCTAAATTGTTATAATTGCTTCCAAAAGCGGAATGTTGCGATGTCAAAAGTCTTTCGTCTC
>CAIPFY010000261.1 GCA_903864435.1 uncultured Chloroflexota bacterium
GACTTTCGCTTGGTAAGCGCCTCGTGACACGTATCCTGTATCGTATCAGCCCATTCTTCGGAGATGGCATTATCGTGGTGGCCTCTCGAAAGCTATAACGTGCGTCTATGACCGAAAAAACAGCATTGACACTCATTCTAGTAACGTATAGTTTCCCATTCGGAAAGGCTGAGCAGTTTTTAGAAAACGAGATCACCTATAGCGCAGAAACATTCCAGAAAGTGATTGTTGTTCCTAGCCATATTCAAGGGGAACAGCGAACGCTTCCTAATAATGTCGAAGTAGATACTTCTTTTGCAACCAGTCGTCCGCAGGGCATATTGCGCGTTATGAGTGTTGTTTTTGCGTGCCTCCAATCTCTCATGTTCTATGAAGAACTCATCACACACTGGAAAGTGCTGTGGCGCTGGAAGGCATTTCGCAAATTGTGCATCCACCAAGATAACGCGGTTTGGATTGCGAGATGGTTATCCGCATATATTCAAACCAATAAACTAAACCCACGCACAACGTTGCTTTATACAAGCTGGTTAGTTCCTCATACAACGGGTATTGGATTAGTTCGTAAGCGTTATCCTGAACTCAAGTTGGTCTCAAGAGCGCATCGTGATGATTTATACGAATATGACAGCAATCCGCCTTATATTCCCTTCCGTAAACAGACCTTCCAAGCCGTCAATCGCATCTTTGTGATCTCGGATCATGGTCATCATTACTTAACCGAAACCTACCCGGCATTTCATCCAATAGTTGAAGTTGCTCGTGTAGGCATCAAAGACCCACTGTATGACAATTCTCCATCACAAGATGGTGTTTTCCGAATCATCACCTGTTCGTTTATGATTCCGGTCAAGCGGTTGCATTTGTTGGTAGATGCTTTAAGGTTGTTGGCAGCTAATCACCCTACATTGAAAATTGAATGGCATCATATGGGTGATGGCCCGCTGCGTACTGATATTGAATTGGCAGCAAAGAATTTGCCTTCCCGTGTCCAATCAGTGTTTCATGGACACATGCCTTATAGTCAGGTATTCGCTTTTTATCGGTCACAACCTTTGGATGTTTTTGTAAATATAAGTGAATCGGAAGGTATTCCAGCCGCGATCATGGAAGCATACAGCTATGGGATTCCGGCAATTGCAACAGCAGTGGGTGGCAATCCTGAGATCGTGAATGAAACAAATGGCATCCTTTTAGATTCTATGCCTTCAATCCAAGCCATTGCAGATGCGTTGAGCCAATTCGCATTGTATCCAGAATATGCGATAGCGAAACGAGAAACAAGTAAGCTGATGTGGCGAACGCTTTACAATGCCGATGTGAATTACCGATCCTTCGTTCACCGCCTAATCGAACTTTATCGTTGATCTATGGCATCACCACTCGGTTTGCACAAACTAGCCAGAGATAGCATCTATAACATTGGTCGGCAGATATGGTCTATTGGCTTGGGTCTTTTGACTTCAATAGTGTTAGCACGCGGGTTGGGTACGGATGATCGTGGAATTTATGCTGTGGTGCTTTTATTACCTACATTGTTGGTGACGTTTCTGAATGGGGGGATTGGCGCAGCCTCTGTTTATTTTATAGCACGCGGAGAGCGCGATCTTGGGCGCAGCATACCAGAAAACCTCTTATTTTCGGTGGTGAGTAGCCTCATTGGAATTGGCATTGGGGCAGGCGCAGTTTATTTCGCTCACGACACCTTGTTTCCGGGAATACCCGTTCCTCATTTACTGTTGGGACTCCTTCTCGTTCCCATCATGCTCAGCCGTGATAATTTGCAGGTTATTTTTCAAGGCCTTCAAGATTTTCGCACGTACAATTTCATTGGTCTCATTCCTCAATTAGTCACATTAATCCTGACCCTCATTCTAGTCTGGTTTCTACATACAGGGGTAAACGGTGCAGTTTTCGCCCTTGTCTTTGGTAATTTTGCATCGTTGATTATGACCGCTGTGCTACTGCGAATCCGCAGTCTCAAAATAGGTATCGGTTTTACCCAACCGAGCTGGCGGTCTATCAAGCAGTTGTTGACCTATGGCTTGCTCATTCACCTTTCCAACATCATCGTATTCTTCAACTATCGGGTTGATATTTTTTTACTTAATATATTGTCTAACAAAACATCGGTCGGGCTATATGATGTAGCAGTCACACTAGCCGAAAGACTGTGGATATTATCAAGTGCAATTAGCATAGTAATATACCCGCGCATTGCATCATTGACAGATGAGACACAAAAGCGACAAATTACGCCCATAGTAGCACGTTATGCCTTTTGGTTCATCATGATTGCAGCCGCTGTTGTCTATGGAATTGCAGAATGGCTAATCGTACTGTTATATGGTTCCAACTTTCGTACCGCAACTTGGGCGTTACGAATGCTAATACCCGGCATTGTCATGGACGGCGTATCTAAGGTGCTGGCAAATGATATTGCCGGACGAGGTAAACCAGAGATAAATATGCTGGTGGCGCTAACAGCCTCTATCATCAATGTCATCGCCAATCTCATCCTCGTTCCCCAATTAAATCTGGTTGGTTCCGCAATTGCGTCCTCAATTTCATATAGTGTTCTCGCGCTGATGCTCATCTTCACTTTCTGCCGCCTGTCGGGGACGGCATGGTGGCGGCTGTTCGTGATGACGGGCGAAGATGTGCGGTTGTGGCGCGGTGCGTTCGCCGCCCTGCGCCAGCGCCTGAGCCGCTAGGAATCAAAAGCGAGGGGTGGGCAGTCCCCCTCGCCTTCTCTAGTCGTGTGTCGCGGCGCTTATTTGGTGCTGCGCGGGTCGAGCGCGTCACGCAAGCCGTCGCCGATGAAGTTGATCGCCAGCACCGTCAAGATGATGAGCAGGCCGGGGAACATCCATACCCACGGCACTTCATCCAGCTGCGATTGTGCGCCAGTGAGGATGTTGCCCCATGTGGCGGTGGGCGGTAGCACGCCGAACCCTAAGAAGCTCAAATAGGCTTCGGTGATGATGGCGTTGCCGATGCCCAGCGTGGCGGTAACGATGATCGGGGCGATGCAGTTAGGCAGCACATGTTGGAACACGATGCGCCCCTGCCTCGCGCCGAGCGTGGTGGCCGCCGTCACGAACTCTTGCTCCTTGAGCGTGAGTACCAGCGAGCGCACAATGCGGGCGAGCCGCATCCAGTTCAGCAGGCCGATGATGAGGACGATGAAGATCGTACTCGAACTAAATTCGCGCCCTAGCACATTAATCGTGGCGGTGATGCCCACCAGCGACCGCGAGAACAAGAGCAGCAGCACCAGTGCCGGAATCGACAAGAGCGCCTCGGTAAAGCGCATCAGCAGCGAATCGATCCAGCCACCGAAGAAGCCGCTAACCAGCCCGACCACCGTCCCAACGGCAATCGAAATCGTGACCGAAATCACGCCGATCAGCAGCGAAATCTGCCCGCCCCAGATGGCACGCGCTAGAATATCGCGCCCTACGCCGTCCGTGCCAAAGGGATGTGCGGCTGACGGCGGCTTGAACTTCTCTACAAGGCTGATCTTGTTGGAATAATCCTCGGTCAAGAAAAACGCGCCGCCAATCACAAACAGGATGATGAGGATCATCAGCACCGTGCCAGCCACCGCCATGCGGTGTTTCAAAAAGCGGCGCAGCGACAACAGCCACAGGGAAGTGGCCTGCTTCTTCTTGATGCTGGCTACTTCCGCACCCGGTTTTTTTACGGTCATATTGATCATTGCTGTCTCCGGGGCTAAGTGTAGTGAATGCGCGGATCGAGCCAAGCGTAAATGATGTCAATGAGAATTTGTGTCAAGACGACCGCTACCGCGATCATCAGCACAAAAACCATGACGATAGGCGGGTCAATCGGTTCGAGGCTTTGAATGAACAAGCGCCCCATCCCCGGCCACGAGAAAATCGTTTCGGTCACGACCGCACCCGCCAGCACAAAGGGCGCGTCCAGACCGATGAGGGTGACGATGGGCAGCGAAGCGTTCTTGAGCGCATGCAAATAGGTAATGCGCCGTTCCGCCAGCCCCTTAGAACGCGCTGTGCGGACGTAATCCGAACTGATGACTTCGAGCATGGTGGCGCGAATATAGCGGCTGTAGCCCGCGATGTTGATGGCAGACAGGCAGAACACCGGCAATATCATGTGGCGAATGAGTTCATCCAGCGAACGATCGCCGCGCACATCGTACATGCCCTGCACTGGCAAATACGGTAGCCACGACGCGCCGGCATCATGCCACGCTTTGAACTGCACCGAGAAAATCTGCACACTGAGCAGTGCTATAAAAAAGATGGGCATCGAAAAAGTGATGAATGAAACGCCGGTGATGACATTATCCGCGACGGAATACTGCCGCAGCGCCGCGAAGATGCCCACCGCCATCGAAATCAGCACCGTAGCAATATACGCGGTTAAGCCGAGCAACAGCGTATTCGGCATAAACTGGGCGATAATCTCGATCACCGGCTGACGGTAGCGAATCGATTCGCCGAAATCGCCGCGCAAAAGCCCCATTCGCGTGCCGAATTCATCTTTCACACCATCGCCCGTGACATCGCGTTCGTACCAGTCGTCACCGATGAGCCAGTGGACAAACTGAAGCGGTACCGGATCGTTCAGCCCCAACCGCGCCGTCAACAAAATCCGGTCTGAAGGGCGGATGCGCGGATCGTTGGCAAGGTAAGCCAGCGGGTCAGCCCCCGAAATTTTCAGGCCGAAAAATATGAAAACCGCGATGATGATTAAAAGGGGAATAGCCGCTAACAACCGGCGAAGGATATATTTTCCCATTACGATGACCCTGTGGTTGGCATATCAGAAGGGCGGGTTGTTACGCCCGCCCCTGCATGTACAGTACATTTCCGGGGGGCGAAACCATCGGCCTCGCCCCGACTGAGGATGCGAAAGACTAGCCTGCCGGAGTCCAGAATTCGATGCTCTGGAACCAGTTGGAAGCCAGCGTTCCCAGACCGTCCTTCAGCCCTTCGGTGTTCACGCGGTCGGTACGAACGGCGTACCACGTCACACGGGCATACAGACCCGCCCAGAACTGCGCGTCATTCATCAGCTGCACCGACTGGTGCTTCAGTTCATGGCGCTTGTCCGGGTCCACTTCGGCGGCGATCAGCGGGGTAAGTTCGTCAAAAGCCGGGTCGCAGTAGTGCGAGAAGTTGCTGCCGCTGGGATTTTCCGGCGAAGGCAGACCGACGCAACCGAAGCTGTTCGGGTCAACGTTCGGGGAAATCGGGTCATTGCTCGAAGCGTAGATCGCCAGATCGTAGTCGCTGGCAGCCATGATACCGCGATTGGTGATGCTGGCGAACAGCACCGCCGGCCCCGGAACCTGGAAAATTTGCGTATAGATGCCCACTTCTTGCAGCGCGGCCTGAATAGCCAGCTGATAGTCAATGCGCGACTGACGCGGGGTGGTGAAGAACTTCAGGATCAGTTCCATGCCATCCTTGTCGCGGGTGCCGTCGCCATTGCTGTCCACCCAACCGGATTCGTCCAGCAGGGCATTGGCAGCGGCCACGTCATAACCCAGAACTTCCAGACCGTCCGGCCACCAGACCGACGAGTCGAACGCGCCCGGAACAGGCACGCCGTCACCAGCGATGGCGGTGGTGATGCTGGCGCGGTCAATGGCCTGAATGATGGCCTTGCGGACGAGCACATCACGCAGCGCGGGGTGATTGTTGCCGGTTTCGTCAATGTTGAACCACAGCGCATCGGCGTACACGCCGGCGGTGTTGAACACTTCGGCCTCGCCAATGGCCTGATAGCCCGCCAGCATGTCGTTCTGCCAGTTGAAGGCCACGTCAATTTCGCCGGTTTCCAGCGCGTTCTGCATCTGGGCCGATTCGAGGATGAACTTGGCGACAACCTTCGTGAAGGCCGGAGCCTGACCAACCCAGTTGGAGTTGACGACGAAAGTGATGTTGTCACCCTTCGTCCAGCTTTCCAGCACGTAGGGGCCATAGCCCACATAGCCTTCGCCGCTGGTGAAGAAAGGCAGACCGTCAACCGTACCGCCATTGGCATCCATCAACGGCTGAAGCACATGTGCCGGGTAACGGCACTGGGGCATCACGGTGATGTTATCGCTGCCGAGGAAGTCCGGGTAGGCCTTGTTGAAGGTCTGAACGATGGTCAGATCGTCCACTTTTTCCATGCTGGCGACCACCGAGGGGTAATCGCTGCGGAAAATCGTACCGGTGGAGGTGTCGGTAAACAGCTTGTGACCGAACAGGCAGTCATCAGCGGTGATGGGTTCGCCATCCGACCACTTCAGACCTTCCTTGAGCTTGTGGGTGACGACGGTGTTGCCATCGGCATTAGTCGTGACCATGCCATTTCCGACCGACGGAATTTCAGCCATCATGTCCGAAAGAGCTTCGTATTTGCTATTCCAACCATACGCTTTGCGGCTGAAGAAATCACCGAGCAGCTGACTGAAAGTAGAAGTGCTACCATCACCCAGTTGATCCGGTTCCTGTTCCCAACCGAATACCAGTACTGTCTCATCCTGTGCGTGTGCCGCACTGACGAGCAGTCCAAGCATGAACACCAGTACGAGACTCATGCTAAGCAGGCGCTTGCCGTTTCCTAACATCTTGCGCTCCTTGTAAATCTAACTTCGCCGATAGGGTGTGTTATGGAAAAAACCATGCAACACTCGTGAGCCACAGAAGCATAACATATCCGATGGAGGTGAGCAAGCAAAAATGTTAATAAAAGCTGTCACGCCGATTTGTTCATTCTGAACAATCATCCCGCGCCGGATAAGGGGAAAACAAAAAACCAGCGAAACCGCTGGCGTTTGTTTGGAGGTGTGCATTAGGTGGACCTGAAGAGATTCGAACTCATGACCTCTACAGTGCGATTGTAGCGCTCTCCCAACTGAGCTACAGGCCCTCAATGAGGAAAATTGTAATGGTCGCTTCCGGCAGAGTCAAGTGTTGCCTTCAGGGATTAACCGGAGGCCAGCGCCCTTTCCAGCATGATCTGGTGCGCCGGTTCGCACACCACATCCCGCGCCGGACGCGGAACACCATCGGCGGGAACGGTCATCAGCGCCACCAGCATCCCCTCTACCTGAAGGACATGCACATCGCGGTCAATTTGCCGCCACAACCGCCGCAGTACCGTTCGCGCATCCTCGCGGTCGCTCAGGTTCATCTGCTGTTGCAGCAAGTTGAGCGCACTGTCCAGATCGCCGGCATGATATGGGCGCAGGCCCTCGGTGGGCGGGGTGAGGTCGCGCTTCCATTCGCTGCGAAACAGGCGCATTCGCCATTCGTCATGGTAGCGCCCCTGATAATGCAGCATGTGGCGGAAGCGGCCTTCATAGTGGAAGCCGACCCGTTCATACGACCGGAGTCCCGCTTCGTTGAAATCGTAGACGCCCAGATACACCTTGTCCAAACGCAGCATATCGAATCCGTAGCGCAGCAGTTCGCATACCGCTTCGGTGCCATAGCCCATCCCGCGATACTCTGTCGCCAGTATGAAAATACGCAGTTCAGCATGACGGTTGCGGGTGTCTATATGTTGCAAGCTACATGCGCCCACCAGTTCACCCGCGCCGATCTGTCCGGGACTCGGTTCGATGCCGAAATAGCGCCGGTCAGGAGTGGGGTTGGCGAGGATGCCCTGCCAGAAAGCCGCCGCCTGTAGATCGGAAACCGGCGGCGCATCGCCAGCAGTAATCAGAGACAGTTCGGCATCCTGCAACGCGGTGACTAGACGGGGAATATCCGCCGCGTTGAGAGGGCGCAGCAGAATCATGCTGGAGACTTCAATAGGTTTCCCACACCGGTTCGCCGGATAGAATGCGGCGAAGCTGGCGGGGGAAGCGAGAACGACTGATGGGCTTGCCGATAAATCCATCAAAACCGGCGGCCATGCACTTCGGGATTTCGGTATCAGCATCCTGCGCGGTG
Source organism: uncultured Chloroflexota bacterium (assembly GCA_903864435.1). Taxonomy (GTDB): domain Bacteria; phylum Chloroflexota; class Anaerolineae; order Aggregatilineales; family Phototrophicaceae; genus CFX2. The sequence goes on from CAIPFY010000261.1 coordinate 7,941, forward strand.
ACAGCCACCACCAGCACGCCCTTAAGCCGTTCATCAGCGCGGATTAATTTCAGCACTTCGTAGCCGTTGGTTTTGGGCAGGTTGAGATCGAGAAAAATCACACTAGGACGCGGCTTAATCGCCCGCGCCAGTTCGACCACGCCTTCGCCGGTGGTGTTCATGTAGGAGGACATCCCTAGATAGCGCATCATCACGCCAATAATCGCTATCCCACCCGCATCGTCTTCAACTGCCAGCGCGTTGTAATTGGAGAAGTTGATGTCCACTGTAGCAACCACTCGCGCACCCTCAAATTAAACTCAACAGATGATACTGATGAGTATACTCAACTTGTAAACAATTGGCGAAATAATCATCTGTCCAACTCACCGGATGCAGCGACCTGCGACGTTCGTGCAACAACCGCCGCCCCTGCCGCCAGCGCCAGCAGCAACCACAGCAGAAACGCGAAACGATCCCACAATGGGATGGCGTCCCCTAGCCCAAAGACCCCATGCGCCAGCAGGCCGCCGCCCACGCCCACCGCGACAGATCGCACCGCAGGGCTGCCACGCTGGTAAGCGCCCCACAGCAGGCCAAGCGCCGCGCCATGCAGCGCGATGAACCACGCAAGTCCCGGCCAGCCCATATCGGCGCCGATTTGCAGCAGTTCGTTGTGGGCGTGGGGCAGTGCGTTAGTTCCGTAGCTCGGCACCGGATACAGCGTTCGTACCCGTCCGTCACGGAACATGCCTAGCCCGACACCCGTCAACGGGTGTTCGCCCAGAATCGTCAGCGCACTATTCCATATGTCCAGCCGGATACTCATGCTGGATTCGTCGCGCTCGAAGCGTGAATCCGCTTGAACGGGCATAAACACGTTGAGCGTGATGAGCAGTTGCAAGCCCCCCAGCGCCACCACCGCCGCCCATCCCACCCAACGCGGTCTGCCGCGCAGGGTGAACGTCACCACACCGACCAGCGCCAGCAGGATGCCAGCCAGCGCAAAGCGGCTTTGCCCGAAGAACGCCGCCAGCAGCAACAGCAGCGTCAGTCCGGCGAACGCCCAACGGCGGGGACGGTTCTGCCCGTAGCCGGTGAAAGCCGCGCACAGCGGCGTTAGCCATGCCAGCGCGCCCCCCAGTTCGTTCACATTCAAGCCACCTTCGGCAGATGGGAACCCCGTGAATCGCGGCAGGAGATCGAGGACAGGCACAAACCCGGCGCTTTTGGTCGTCCACTGAGCAGCCGTCAGCCCCAGCAGCGCCACCAGCGCCGCGAAAATCAGCAGCGCGTTCGCGGCATCGTTCAAATGACCGCTGCGCCGGGCGGCGTCCGCCACCGCCACGATTAGCGCCACCCCCAGCGCCGGACGCCCCAGCATGAGCAGGCCGCGTGTATAAGGCGCGACCTGCCCGTTCAGCGCCATCAGCGCGAATCCGGTTGCCAGCACCCACAGTAGCGGTTGTCGCCAGTCCAGTCGTGTGCCAGCCGCGTATCGTAACACTGCTAACAGCGGTAATCCCCACAGCAACCACAGCCACCCATCGCGGGTCGGACTGGGATACCAGAAGGCAGCCAGCATAAAGGCTAACCAGAGGGGTTCTAGGTTTAATAAGAGACGAAAGACTTTTGACATCGCAACATTCCGCTTTTGGAAGCAATTATAACAATTTAGCTGTCATTTCCTATCATAGATCAGTAAACCTACGGATTCCGAACGCCAAATCGGAGTGCTAGAGTAGGTATCGTGCGATGA
>CAIPFY010000262.1 GCA_903864435.1 uncultured Chloroflexota bacterium
CGCAGTCCGAAAGCCCCTGCGCGATGGCCTTGCCGATGCCGCGCCCCGCACCGGTGACGAGGGCGACCTGATTGCGTAAGTTGACGTTGAACATAAGGGACGAATTCACTCCTTGAACATGGCATCCACGAGGGCACGCACATAGTCGTCATCATCCAACTGTGCGCTGTTATTCCACAGAATTTCGGGGCGGAAGCGAAACGGCGATAGCACCCGTGAGCATAAAAGACCGTTTTCCAGTTCGATGCGCTGGAAAATGCCATTCGGGGTGCGCTCGTAAAAGTCCACTTGCTTCCGCAGCGGGTTGATGAGCCAGTATTCGCGCACGCCACCCGCCTCATACTCATCATATTTTTCGACCAGATCGCGGTGCTGACTCTCTTTGGAGACAATCTCGATGACCACATCGGCAGCGCCAACCGTTAGCGTGGGCTGGATGATGGGCAGGTTTTCGTTCAGGATGACCTGCAAATCCGGTTCACGGGCGGGCGCATCCGGGCTGAGTCGCATGACGAACGGGCTGCGTAGCACGCGCCCCATGCGGGTGCGGCTGAGGAAGATACGCAGCATGTGATAGAAGAAGCCATCAAGCTGGTTATGTTCGTATGTAACGGGGGACAACGGAATCACCTCACCTTCTACCCATTCTGCGAAGTTTTCGGCATACAGGCGCATGTAGTCCTCGAACGTCACCCGATGGGCAGGGCGTTCTGCTGGTGAGAGGGTGTTGGGGGGGGACGTTTGATCGGTCATGTGTCGTTACCCTTGACTCGGCCATCTGGACGCTTTCATTATAACATTTGTGCCGTCACCACTCACTGTCTTTTAATGGATGATTTGGGATGAGGCCGTTATAATAGCATTCGTGATATTTAGCACAAATTGAATGTTGTGAACGATGGCCTACAAACGACTAGATGAATTTCTCGTGCGACTGGAAGAAGCGGGCGAAGTGATTCGCATTAAAGCGCCGGTGAGCGCCGAGTTGGAGATCAGCGAGATCACCGACCGGATTAGCAAGCTGCCGCATGACCAGAATAAGGCGCTGCTGTTCGAGAATGTGGAAGGCAGCAAGTTCCCGCTGCTGGTCAACCTGTACGGCAATCCGCGCCGTATGGCGTGGGCGATGGGCGTGGACGACCTGAACGAACTCAACGAACGGTTGGGGAAGTTGATTGACCCCAAGTTGCCGAAGGGCATGGGCGCGATGATGAGCCGCGCTGGTGACATGCTAGGGGCGCTGCGGAGCATCGGGTTAGGGCCGAGCCGCGTGAAAACCGCGCCCGTGCAGGAAGTGGTCATCACCGACCATCCCGATGTGAACATCTTCCCGATTCTCAAATGCTGGCCGCAGGATGGCGGCAAATACATCACCCTGACTTCGGTCATCACCCGCGATCCGGCGACGGGGGCGCGTAACGTAGGCATGTACCGCGTACAGGTCTACGATGGGCAGACGGTGGGGCTGCACTGGCAGCGGCATAAGGGCGGCAAAGAGCATCAGGAATTGGGCAAAGAGCGCCAGCAGCAGCGCATTCCGGTGGCAGTGGCGCTAGGCGGCGATCCGGCGGCGATGTGGTGCGGTAGCGCCCCGTTACCCCCCGGCATTGACGAGTATTTGCTGGCAGGTTGGCTGCGCGGCAAGCCGGTGTCGTTCGTCAAATGCGTGTCGCAGGATTTGGAAGTGCCAGCCCATGCCGAGATCGTGATTGAAGGTTGGTTCGACCCGAACGAGCATCGTACCGAAGGGCCGTTTGGCGATCATACCGGCTTCTACACCCCGCCCGACTTGTTCCCGATGATGCACATCACTGCCATCACCCACCGCCATGACGCGATTTACCCGACGACGCTGGTGGGCAAGCCGCCGATGGAAGACCTGTGGATGGGGACGGCTACCGAGCGCCTGTTCCTGCCGCTGATGAAGCTGTTCATGGGCGAGATCGTGGATTACGGGATGCCGGCTGAGGGCGTGTTCCACAATCTGGTGGTGGTGAGCATCAAGAAGCGGTTCCCCGGTCACGCGCAGAAGATCATGTACGGGCTGTGGGGGCTGGGGCTGATGATGCTGACCAAAGGCTTCATCGTGGTGGATGCCGATGTGGATGTGCATGATATGGCGGCGGTGGCGCGTGCTGTGCTGGAGAACGTTCATTGGCGGCGGGATGTGACCCTCGTGGATGGGGCAGTTGACCAACTCGATCATTCGTCGCTGGAAGATTCGTATGGCGGCAAAATCGGGATTGATGCCACCCGTTCCACCAAACCGGAATTTCAGACGGCCTTGCCCGACCCCGCACCGCTGGATAGCGCCCGCATCACGGCGTTGGTGGGCGAACGCTGGCGCGAGACGCACGGCACGCTGCTGGTGGCCTATGACAAGACCAACCTGAAGCCGCACGACGCAATGCAACAACTGTGGGCGATTTGCCCGGATCGCAATCTGATTCTGCTGGACAAAAACGTGGACGTGAACAACCTGTCCGATGTGGCATGGCGGGCGCTAGGCAATACCGACTGGCGGCGCGATGTGCAGATCAGCGGCGGGATTGACCATTACGCCGCGCCGGACGCAGCGCGGGGGCAGATCGGCATTGACGCGACCAGCAAGACCGCCGCCGATGGGCATCCTCGCGGGTGGCCGGAGGAAATTTTCATGTCGTCGGAGATTGTGGAGCGCGTGACGCGCCGCTGGAAAGAATACGGCCTGAAATAGGGTAACAAGAGTCCCCACCCCTGGCCCCTCCCCATACATGGCTGAGGGGAAAAAGGGGAGGGGATTCTGCCCAATAGTGCGGGCTGAAATAAGCTGTTGTTTGTGGTGCAGGGGCAGCGTGGCGGTCGGCGAACGGGGTTTATCAGGAGACTGCCCGTTGCCCCTGCATTCTTCTTGAATTATAGTCACCGTTTCCGGTTTTGTGAGCGTGAAGCGAACGTGTCGCGTAAATTCCAGCGCCGAACTGAGGATTTTGTGTGCGAACACTGCGGGCAGACTGTGGTGGGGGATGGCTATACCAACCATTGCCCGCGCTGCCTGTGGAGCAAGCATGTGGACGAAAACCCCGGCGATCGGGCGGCGCAGTGCGGCGGCCTGATGCAACCGGTGGGCGCGGAGCAGAAGCGCGGCGAAATCACGCTGGTACACCGCTGCGTGCGTTGCGGGCATCTCAAGCGCAACCGCGCCGCTGCGGACGATGATTTTGCCCGACTGCTGGCGGTGCTGGCGCTCGGCAACCGCTTCTGAACCGGACAGACTGACCAACACCAACCTCACACAAGGAGGGTCTGAACGTGGCTCGATCTGCCGCGCCAACCGCAACCCCGAAAACGTCCTTCTGGACGCGGGTCAAACTCTTTTTGGAACTCATCAAATTCGAGCATACCATCTTCGCGCTGCCCTTCGCCTATCTGGGGATGGTGCTGGCGGCGGGTGGCCTGCCTACGTTTCACCAGTTTTTCTGGGTGACGGTGGCGATGGCCTCCGCCCGCACGTTGGCCTTCGCCATCAATCGGCTGGCTGACCTGCGCTATGACGCGACCAACCCGCGCACCGCCCGCCGTCCCTCGGTGACGGGCGCGATCAGCCCGCAACTGATGATCGGCTTCGCGCTGCTGTCGCTGCTGCTGCTAGGCGTGTCGGCGGCGCTGCTCAGTCCGCTGGCGCTGCGTTTGTTCCCCGGCGCGCTGCTGTTCCTGCTCGGCTATTCGTATACCAAACGCTTCACCGCGCTCTGTCACTGGGTACTCGGTTTCACGGACGGACTCGCGCCGATGGGCGGCTGGATTGCCGTGCGTGGCAGCGCCTTCTCGCCGGAGGATTTGCCGGCGTGGTTGCTGATGTTCGCGGTCACGTTCTGGATTTCCGGCTTTGACCTGATCTACGCCTGTCAGGATGTGGAACATGATCGGCAGGAAAAGCTGTACTCGTGGCCTAGCAATCGCGGCATGGCGGCGGCGCTATTCATGGCGAAGGCCAACCATGTGCTGACTCTGCTGGTGCTGGCGCTGCTGGGGCTGGTGATGAGTCTGGGCTGGCCTTACTGGGTGGCGCTGGTGATTACGGCGGGGCTGCTGGCCTATGAGAACAGCATCGTCAAGCCCAACGACTTGTCGCGCCTGGGCGTGGCGTTCTTCAATATCAACTCGTATATCGCGCTCACCCTGTTCGCCGGGACGTTTCTGGCGCTGGTGATCTAGTCGCGGAGACTTTGTATGGCTCATTTGAAGGGTAAAGAACGCGCTGCCTATGTGCAGGATATGTTCGGGCGCATCGCAGGACGCTATAACCTGATGAACCGCCTGATGACGGGCGGGCAGGATATGAAGTGGCGGCGCTTCGTGGTGCAGCAGGCCAATCTGTGCCCCGGTGATCGCTTGCTCGATCTGGCAACCGGAACGGGCGATATTGCTTTCGAGGCGCTCAAAGTCGTGCCGGATTTGCGTGTGGTGGGGGCGGATTTCTCCGTGCCGATGATGCGCGTGGGACAGGCGCTGCCGTTGGGGGCGCGTGTGGGCTGGGCGGGCGCAGACGCGCTCAACCTGCCCTTCCCGGACGGCGCGTTTCAGGCCGTCACCTCCGGCTATCTGGCGCGGAATGTGATTGACATCCCGCGCATGTTCGCGGAGCAGTTGCGCGTCCTGAAACCGGGCGGGCGAATCGTGGTGCTGGATAGTTCCCCGCCGCCAGCCAACCTGCTGCGCCCGTTCATCGAGATTCACCTGCGCTACGGGATTCCGCTGCTCGGCAAACTGGTGGCCGGCAAGAATGGCGCGGACGCTTACCAGTATTTGCCTAGCTCGACGCAAGCCTTCAAAACGCCGGACGAACTGGCGGCGCTGATGCGGGCGGCGGGCGTGCGGAATGTGCAGTACCGCACCTTCATGTTCGGCACGATGGCGGTGCATTGGGGTGAGAAATGAGCGCCCCGCAGCGGTTGATCGTCGCCATTTCCGGCGCTTCCGGCGTGATCTACGGCATTCGCCTGCTGGAAGTGCTGGCGCAGGATCGTTCGGTGGAGTCGCATCTCATCCTCAGTCCGGCGGCGAAGGCTACTATCGCGCAGGAAACCACATGGAAGGTGAGCGATGTCGAGGCGCTGGCGACGGTGGTGCATAAACCGGGGGATGTGGGCGCGAGTATCGCCAGCGGTTCGTTCGATACGTTGGGCATGATCGTTGCGCCGTGCAGCATCAAAACACTCTCGTCCATCGCCAACAGCTATGACGCCGATTTGCTGACCCGCGCCGCCGATGTACAGTTGAAAGAAGGCCGTCCTGTGCTGCTGATGGTGCGCGAAACGCCGCTGCATATCGGTCATTTGCGCCTGATGACGCAGGCCGCCGAGAACGGGGCGATCATCATGCCGCCTGTTCCCGCCTTTTACGGGTTGCCGCAAACGGTGGATGACCTGATTAACGGCACAGTGGGGCGGGCGCTGGCGCGTATCGGCGTGAAGAATGATCTGTACTTCAAATGGTTGGGGATGAGCAAACCCCTTTCGCCGGAGGCTGGAACATGAGCGACTACCGTGAAACCGTGCGGACGTTCCTGAAGGCGCAGTCCACGCTGTCGCTGGCGACGGTGAACGCGGGCGACCAACCGGAGGCCGTGCCGCTGTTCTACGTGTCCGACGATGCGCTGCGGCTGTACTGGCTGTCCTCCCCGAACAGCCGCCACAGCCAGAACTTGCTGGCACACCCGCGTGTGGCGGGGACGGTGTATCCGACGGTGTGGAACTGGGCGGACATCATTGGCTTGCAGTTGGAAGGTGAAGCCTCTGATGTGACCGACGCGGCGCAGCGCGAACACATCCTCCAACTCTACCTCGCCAAGTTCAAACTGCCGGAGTCGTTCGCAGAGGCGATTGCCGCCAGCACGCTATTCATGCTGCGCCCGACGTGGATGCGCTGGCTGAACAACCGCGAGATGTTCGGCTTCAAGACCGAGATTCCACTGCCGTAGACCTCACCCCGCTGGGGGATAAGAGGGGTGAGGTTGCTCTTTACGGTGTGATGACCACTTTTAGGACTTCTTCGCGGTGGTCGCGCACCAGCGCCATCGCCTCCGGCAGTTTCGCCAGCGGCATGACGTGGCTGATGAGCTGATTGCCATCCACATGCCCATCGCGCAGCAAGTCCAGCACCTGCGGGAAGTACAACGCGGGCGCGGCGTGCGAGGCGCGGAGTTGCAGCTTTTTGAAGTGGAAATCGTTGGCATCGAAGCTGATACGCGCTCCATCCCCGTATTGAATGCCGATGAACGACAGAATGCCGCCGTAACGCATCAGTGGCATGGCCTGACCGATGGCCTCCACCGAGGCGGACACCAGCGCCCGATCTACACCGCCTTTGCGGAAGTGACCGGGGGTTAGCGGGTTGTCGCGGGTGAGTATCACCTCGTCCGCGCCGAAAGCCGCCGCCACCTGCGCCCGCCGTCCGCCGGAACGGTTGGCGGCATAAACCCGCGCCGCGCCGCGCATCCGTGCCAGCGGGATCGCCATTAGCCCGATGGGGCCGAGGCCGAACATCAGCACTTCGTCACCCAGCGCAATATCGGCTACGCGCACCATATCCACCGCTACGCCGATCGGTTCGGTCAGGCAGGCGACTTCGGGCGTGAGGCCGCTGTAGGGGACGAGGCACTCACGCGGGGCGAGGATGTATTCGGCAAAGCCCATCGTGGGGTTCTGCCAGAAGTTTTTGCCGCGAGGACAGAGGTCGCTGCGCCCGTTGCGGCACTGTTCGCACGTTCCGCAATACGAACCGCTTTCCAGCACCACACGATCCCCTTCTTTGACGTGGGTAATGCCCGCGCCCACGCTCATCACCACGCCGGCCACTTCATGCCCGAACCCCTGCCATTCGGTGGCGAGGTGGTTGGCATAGTGCATGTCGGTGCCGCAGATGCCGCAGGCGTCCACTTTGACCAGCGCCCAATCGTCGCGCACATCGGGGATGGGGACTTCGCGCATTTCAAAGCCGAACGGCGCTTTCACAAAACCCGCCAGCATGGTGTTCATTGGAATGTCCTTTCAGAAACGGCGTTTGCAATGAGGGGACGATTATAGCGCGGCGGGTGAATGCCGAAAACAAAACACCCCGCGACAGGGGCGGGGTGTTTGGGTGGGACGAGGGGTTAGCCGCCGCTGTCGCTGGTGTCTACGGCGTTCGGGTTGACAGTGGGCGTGGCGAGATTTGCCAGCGCCGTCGCAGTGGCGACCATATCCGATTGCTGCTCGCTGAGAATCACATCCCCGAAGCCGCGCACGACCGAAACCCATGTGCGCCCCGGTTTCATCATAATCGGCTGGTTGTTGCCGTAGATGATCTGAAGGGCGGAACCGGGTTCGCGGTCTTTGCGCCGCCAGTAGCCTTCGTACCACAGGCCGTCGCGCAGCAGCAAAGCGCGTCCCTGATCCCAGAGTTGAATCTCGATGGATTTGTACTTGGCATCCGGCGGGAAGATGACCGGATTATCGTCGTGCGGCACTTCGATGATGATGAGGTTATCGGCCCACAACTGCTGACCGTCACCCGCGTCCATGTGCGCCACGCCATCGGTATAGCGCAGGTAGCGTCCGGTGGCCGCGTCGTACTGCCAGCGGGCATCAGTCTGCCCGTACCAGTCAATGAAAGCATCCACCGCCGGTTGCCCATCAGGATCGGGGGTGGGGCTGAAGGCGAAGCCACGCGCTTTATAGCCGGTGTTCACTTCGCGGCGGGTGGCCTTCGCCCACAGTAGGTTAGTGTCGAGGAACAGGGTATGTTCCAGTGGCAGATCTTCACGCGGGAAGCGGCAGAAGCCGGCATCTTCGCAGTTGTCGCCCTTCAGCGGAGAGAACGACTGGTACACCCAGTCGGCGCTCATAATCAATTGCTGGATCGGGGCGCTGGTGCCGGAGTAGGCCAGCAGGGCGCTGTACATCTGCACCAGTTCGAGGTCAATCAGGCGGGCGCTGCGCACCGAACCGACTTTGGTCGGCGCGTTGGTGCGGAAGATGGCGGCAAAGCGGGTGACGCCGCCTTCGGTTTCGTACTCGTACACCAGATCAGCCAGATTCACGCCGGTCTGCGGGCGGACGATGGGCGGGTAGTTGGAAATCTTGACGATCAGGTTGCGCCGCGATTTCACTTCTTCGTTGGGATATTCCAGCCCGGTCAGCGGGTTCACGTTTTCCGGGTACACAAATGGCCCGTTGGGCGTAGGGGTGGGGCTGGGCGTTTGTGTGGGCGAAGGCGTCACCGATGGCGTGAAGGTGGCGGTAGGCGTTTCGGTGGCGGTGGGCGTGGGTGTGGGGGTGAGGGTGGCGGTAGGTGTTTCGGTGGCGGTGGGTGTTTGTGTGGGGGTGGCACTTGGCCCAACCGGCGTGTTGGTCGCAAAGCTAAACACTGTCGGAATGGGGGTGTTGGTTCCCGGCAGTGTGATCTGCAAGCGTATTTCTTCGCTGCGCGCCACACCCGGCAGCGCGGTCATGCCTGCCAGCGCAAGCATCAGAGTCAAGAATAGTCCGATTCGTTGGCGCATCACAGCGATCAAGCCTCATGCTAACTTAGGTGGTCAAGCAAACGCGGATTAGTATATGCATGAGGGCGTGGATTGCACAGTCCTAGTGACAGGTTTGATCGCCTGCGGTAACATGACGTAGGGAAATCGCTGATTAGGATGCCATCTGGCGACCGCGATGATTCCTCATTTGTTCGATACCGGAGGAACTTGATTGTGCCTAGCCGCCGTATTTTGTTTTCATTTGCACACCCCGATGATGAGAGTTTCGGATCGGGCGGGGTGATTTCCCGCTATGTAGCGGATGGCGCAGAAGTTTCGCTCATTTGCGCGACCAATGGCGAAGTGGGTACGGTCGCACCGGAGTTTATGAAGGATTACGCTTCGGTGGCTGAACTGCGGTTGGCAGAATTGGATTGTGCCGCCGCCAAACTGGGTTTTAAGCAGGTGGTTAAACTGGGCTACCGCGACAGCGGGATGATGGATTCCGAAACCAGCCGCGACCCGCGCTGCCTGTGGCAGATTCCGCGTGAGCAGGTCATCCGGCGGGTGGTGGAAGTCATTCGTGAACTGCGTCCACAGGTGGTGATTACCTTCAACAAGTACGGTGGCTACGGTCATCCTGACCATATCGCCATTCAGCAGGCGACGGTGGGCGCGTTTCATTTAGCGGGCGATGCTTCGTTTGTGACCGAAGGCTTGCAACCGTATGCGCCGCAGAAATTGTATTACACCTCGATCCCGCGCTCATTGATGCGTGTGGGGTTGGCGCTCACCCATGTTCGCCGCCAAGACCCGCGCAAGTTGGGGCGCAATAAGGATGTGGATATGCTGGCGATCCTCGAAAATGCCGAGCCGATCCACACGCGCATTCACATCAGCGACTACTACGAAGCATGGGACGCGGCCAACACCTGCCATGCCAGTCAGTTAGGCGGCGGTATGCCGCGTTTGCCGCTGATGATGCGCAAAACCTTTGCGCCTTATCAGGGGTTCACCCGCGTATATCCCGCCCCGACCAGTGATACGGTGGACGAGTACGATTTCTTTACGGGTGTGCGGTTGGATGAATGACGAGCAGAGCGCCGCAGAGGGGCGGATTGACCGCCTGTTGGACGCGATTGATCTGTTGAAGGATGATCGCCGCGAGGATGCGGTGCGCCTGTTGCGGGAGCTTATTCAGGAAGATAACAATTTTGAGGATGCGTGGCTGTGGATGGGCGTGGCGGTCGAGTCGCTTGACCAGAGCGCGATTTGTCTGGATAACGCGCTGCGCATCAACCCGCAAAATGCCGGTGCTGCCAGCGCCCTGTATCGCATCCGTCACCCGGAAATGCTGCACGAACAGCAGCGCGGGCGCATTCGCTTCTGGCGTGATCTGGCGTTTACTGAGCTGTGGTTGCTGGTGGTTGGCTTGTTGTGTGCGCTGCCGCTGAACTTTTTCTGGGCGTGGCGTTGAGTCAGGGCGAGAGCCTGCCGTAATGCTGGCTGACCACGCTTTGCCCTTCCGCACTTTGCGCCCAACCGATGAAATCACGGTAAGCGCCATCCGGTTCGGTGGTTCCCACCACAAATAAGGTCGCCCGCAGCGGATACTCGTTCCGGCTGACCGCCGCTGTGGTGGGCAGCACGCCATCTACCGCCAACGGTATGACGCTGCCATCTAGATAACTCATGGACACATAACCGATGCTGCCTGCCGTTTGCGCGGTGCTGGCGATCATTGCGGCGCTGCCGGGGACGATGATGGCGGCACGGGTGGTCAGGCGTTCCCCGATGAGCTGTTCCTCGAATTCGGCACGGGTTCCAGAGCCATCCTCGCGGCTGAAAACCGTGATGGGCAAATCGGGGCCGCCCACTTCCTGCCAGTTGGCGATATGACCGAGGAAAATGCGCCGCAACTGGTCGGTTGGCAGGCCGCGAACCGGGTTGGCGGGGTTGGTAATCACGGCGATTCCGTCCTGCCCGATGGGCCATGCCAGCAGTGGTTGACCGACACTTCCAGATGGGAGATGGTTGGTGAGGAGATAACCTTCTTTGCGGGTATTGATCTGTTCGAGCAGATTGGTCTGTGTACCGGTCACGGGCGTAAAGCTGATTTCGGGGTGGGTTTGCGCGTAGCGGGTGGTGAGGTCTTGCAGGAGGGGGATGGTGGCGGAGGTGGCATACAAGCGCAGTGAAATGCTGTCCCGTGTGGGCGTGGAGGCGGGCATTACCGGGGAGCTACAGCTCACCAGCGTAAATGCCACAGCGGCAAGCGTGCGGGTGGCACGGCGCTTGGGGCTATCCGGTGGGCGCTGGACGGTCGGGCGGGCGCAGGGGAAAGGGCGGGGTGGTCACGCGGAAGCCTCGGTCGGGGTTAAGGGGTTTGGAGATAGTTGGCGAGGAATGTCGAAACGTAGCCCGAAAGATCGCCTTCCAGAATCGCGTGGCGCATGGCCTCCATGTGGCGGATGAGGAAGCGGATATTGTGCAGACTGAGCAAAACAGAACCTAGAATTTCGCCTGCTTTGACCAGATGGCGCAAATAAGCGCGGCTGAAATTCTGGCAGCAGTAGCAGTCACAGGCCGGGTCGAGGGGCGCGGCATCGGTGGCGTTGACGAGGTTGCGGATGTTGATGCGCCCTTTGGCGGTGAGCGCCGCGCCGTGACGGGCGACGCGGGTGGGCATTACGCAGTCGAAAATATCAATGCCGCGCATGACCGCATTGGCGAGGTCATCCGGTTCGCCCACGCCCATCAGGTAGCGGGGTTTGTTGTCCGGCAATAGAGGGACGGTGAAATCCAGCGTGGCAAGCATTTCGGCTTTGGTTTCGCCCACCGCCAGCCCGCCCACCGCGTAACCGGGGAAGCCCATCGGGACGAGATCGGCGGCGGAACGCTGGCGCAAATCCTGAAAGATGCCTCCCTGCACAATGCCGAACAACGCCTGCTGGCTGTCGTCCGGGTGTGCCTGACGGCAGCGGCGCGCCCATGCGGTTGTGCGTTCTACAGCGCGATCCGCAATGATGCGGTCGGTGGGTTTGGGACACTGGTCGAAACACATGATGATGTCTGCGCCCAGATTTTGCTGGATTTGCATCGAAAGTTCGGGGGTGAAACGGTGACGGCTGCCATCCAGATGACTCTGGAAGGTGACGCCTTCATCATCAATGCGGTTGATGTGCGCCAGACTGAACACCTGAAACCCGCCCGAATCGGTGAGCATCGGGCCATCCCAGCGCATGAACTGATGCACGCCGCCCAACTGTCGCACCAGCTCGTCGCCGGGGCGCAAATGCAGGTGGTAGGTGTTCGCCAGCACCAGCGATGCGCCAATTTCGCGCAGATCACGCGGGAGTACGGCTTTTACCGTCGCCTGTGTGCCAACCGGCGCAAATACCGGGGTAGGAATATCGCCATGCGGTGTGTGCAAAATGCCTGCGCGGGCACGCCCCTGCGTCTTGAGGATTTCAAATTCAAAGCTCATCAACCTGCTCTTACCTGTTTGAAACCATGACCCGTGCTATTATAACATAGTGTCTTCCTCTGCCATTCAAGTGAGCGATGTCATGATTAGCCTTTATGATATTCTCGAAGCCTCTAACGGACAGCTTTTCGGCGAACCTGCCGCCCATATTTTTACGGATTTTTGTTTTGATGCGCGATTGGCGGGTGAAGCGCAAATTTTTGTGGCGCTCAAAACCGATCAGGGCGATACCCATCAATACATGCGCGATGCGGTCGAAAAGGGCTGCTTGGGTATCCTATGTACACACCCGCCGGAGTTCGACACCAAAGGCGTGTCGGTGGTGATTGTGCGCGATACCGAAGCCGCGCTGGTGGGCTGGACGCGCTACATGCTGAAAAAACTGGGGACGCAGGTGGTTTGCGTGGCGGGGACGGCGGGGAAGTCGCTCACGGTGGAAGCCATTGCGCGGGTTCTGGCGGTTCGCTTTCACGCGCACAGCAGCAAAGGCTACGGGCCGCTGCGGTTGGAACTGCCCCGGACGCTGGCTGGACTGACGCCGGAAGATGAGTTTGTCATCCTCGAACTGGACGTTACCCGACCGGGCGAGATGGCGGAACTGTCGCAAACACTACATCCCGATGTGTGCGTGATTACGAATGTGGGCTATTCGCACACCGATGCGTTTGGCGCACTGGACGAAATTGCCGCCGAGTACCGGTTGCTGCTGGATCGGCTGGCATCCACCAGTTTAGCGGTGCTGAACGCGGATGACGATTACACCCGCCTGCTGAATAGTTCGGCGCATTCCCGCGTGCTGACAGCGGGCATTGACAGTTTTGGTGCGGATTTGATCGCCTATAACGTGGTGCCGGGTATCAGTAAGACCGGTTTCGATTTGCGTTATGGCAGCGAACGCCATGTCGGGCGCTGGATACCTTGGTTGGGCAAGCATCAGGTGTACGCGGCGCTGGCGGCGCTGGCGGTGGGGCTGCATTACGATGTGCCGCTGGATGATGCGCTGCGGGCGCTGACCGAACTGCCGTATCTGCCGGGACGGATGAGTCCGATGAACGGCTTGGGGAACAGCCTGATCGTGGATGATAGCGCGAACGCTTCGATGGGGTCGGCGCTGGCGGCGCTGAACTGGATGCAGTCGGTGAATGATGAGCGTCCGCCGGATGATCGTAACCGCCTCGTTTTTGTGCTGGGCGATATGGATCATCTGGGCAGTTTCAGCCCATTTGTTCACCGTTCAGTGGGGCAGCGGGCGGCGGAAGTGGCAGATGTGTTCATCACCGAAGGCACGGAAGCCGCAGTGGCAGGCCGCGCCGCGCTGGATAAAGGGATGGATCGCAAGAGCGTATGCACGACCTACAGCGTGCAGGATACAGTGGCGACCTTGCGCGACCGCTACGGGCTGTCGGCGCATGATGTGGTGGTGGTGACGGGCGGCGCGGCGACCCGTATGGAACTGGTGACGCAGGCGCTCCTGCGGGAAGAGCAGGATCGGGTTCAGCTTCCCCGGCAGGATGTCGTGATGGATACGAATGTGCTGGTGCAGCCCACGCAGTTAAGCCGCGTGGAGATTGATTTACATGCGCTGGCGAATAATGTGCGCGGAATCAAGAACTGGGTGGGCGAGCAAGTGGCTGTGATGGCGGTGGTGAAGGCCGACGCCTACGGTCACGGGGCGGTTTCGGTAGGCCGCACCGCGCTGCTCAACGGGGCGGAGTATCTAGGCGTGAGTTCGGTGGGCGAGGCGCTGGAACTGCGCGAGGCCGGCATAGACGCGCCGATTCTGGTGCTGAACTACACACCGGTCAGTGCGGTGCGGCAAGCGGTACGGCAGAATCTAACGCTCACCCTGTACGATCTCGATCTGGCGCGGGCTTATGATCGGGCGGCGCGTGAACTGGGTGCCAAGCTGCCGGTGCATGTGAAGGTGGATACCGGCATGGGGCGGTTGGGCGTGATGCCCAAAGAGGCTATGCTGCTGTTCCGCCATCTGTACACGCTCAACAATCTGGACATCGAAGGCATTTTTACCCATTTTGCCAGCGCGGACGACGATCCCGATTTCACCGCTTATCAGGCCAAAGCCTTCCGCGACATTATCAAGCCGCTGCGGGCGTCCGGCTTTAACTTTGCCTATATACACGCCGCGAACTCGGCGGGAACGCTGGTTTCTAAGGATTACCACTTCAATATGGTACGGGTGGGGCTGGCGCTGTACGGGCTGTCCCCTTCCGAAAGTGTGCGCGTTCCCGAAGGGTTCAAACCGGTGCTGACGTGGAAAACGTCCATCGCGCAGGTTAAGACGCTCCCCGGCGGGCATTCGGTGGGCTATGGGCGCACTTATCGCGTGTCCGAGGAGGAGCGCATTGCCATCCTGCCGGTAGGGTATTCGGATGGGTTCCGCCGTGCGCCGAGGAATTGGGGCGAAGTGCTGGTACATGGTCAGCGTGCGCCCATCATTGGGCGGGTGAGCATGGAAAAATCCGCAATCAACGTCTCCCACATTCCTGATGTGAGTGTGGGCGATGAAGTGGTGCTGTTGGGGCGGCAGGGCGATGAAGTGATTACGGCGGACGATGTGGCGGCGCGGATCGGCACGATCAGCTATGAAGTGGTGACGGGCATCCTGCCGCGTGTCCGGCGTTAGTGCAGGTGAGAACCTTACTCCGCAGTCCCCTTCAGGGGTAGGTTTTTTACTGGGAAACCCTCAACCCCAACCTTTTCGCTGCGCATCATGGTGAAGGGAGTAAGACCAACAGATGCGTCTTACTTCCCCTCTCCATAGCGGTACTCCGCGTGACGGAGAGGGGACTGAGGGGTGAGGTTCTTCAAACACCTACCCTTAAAAGGATGGGGGGATGAGGGTGAAAATACCGCCCACGTTCTAGCCTAACCGCTGCTGTAAATCGGCGGTGACGAGTTTGATGTCTGTGCCGAAGGTGTAGAAAGCCACCAGTTCGCCCTGCGGATTTACCACGAACAGATTCGAGGTGTGGTCAACGATGTAATCGTCGGCTTGATTGGTGGGCGAGGCGCGTTTGGCAAAATACAGGTCGTAGTCCGTGCCGATTTGCAGCAGGGTGGCTTCGTCCCCCGTCAATCCCACAATCCCCGAATCGAAACGGGCGATGAACGTTTTGAGCGTGTCGGGCGTGTCGCGCTCACCATCCACGCTAATAAAGACGCGGTTTACTTCGTCAGCGCGTTCCCCTAGCGCGTTCTTGATCTGCTTGTATTCCAGCAGCGTGAGTGGGCAAACATCCGGGCAGTGGGTATAGCCAAAGAACAGCAGTGTGAATTTTCCATGAAAATTGCTGAACTGGACAGGCTGCCCATCCTGATTGGTGAGCGTGAAATCCTTTAGCGGACGCGGCGGGGTGACTTCGGTGACACCGGTGAAGGGCGTGCCTTCAACCGCCGCCAGTCCGGGGCTGGATGGTGTGGCGGATAGGGTGGCGTTGCCCCGGCTGGAGAAGGCGAGCAGCACAGCCGCACCACCGATGACAATCACGACCAGCGCGGCTGCGAGAGTGAGGCGCGTCGAACGGTTGAGAACCATAAGCGGGTAGTCCTTCTGGATTATGCGTATGGTTGGTTATACCCCTCAGTGGACGAAAACTCCACCGTTGAGTGGTTTGTAGAGTTCGGACTCAATGGCTTGAAAAATTGTGTTATACTGCTTTATCCATCTTGTGAACTTTGGAGCAATAGACCATGCGGAATCTTGAGCTGCTGGAACGCGCCATCTTGGATGAGTCCACCGGAGTCATGACGTTCTCCTCAAGCCATGAAGCGGCAGGCGCACCTGTGGTAGCGATGCGGCGCGAAGGTGGCTACATTGCCTTGTCGGCAAGCTATGGCCCGTTTGAGATCGCTTTACGCCCGCGTTTTCAAGAATTGTCGCGGGTGCTGGCGCGGTTGCAGCCCGTCGAAGGCTTGCACACGACGCGGCAGGTGGGAACCGGGCAGGCTTTTCTGGCGGTGGGGTTGCGCCCGGACGGTGTGTTGATGCTGCGGCCTACGATTGTCGCCGATGCCACCGGTCATGTGGGGTTCAATCTGGCGCTGGGTGATGAGGCGCGTAAGGCGTTATATACGTGGTTGCCTGTTTCGGCGGACGCCTAAGAATTGTCGTTTCGCCTGCTTGTCGTGGCGCGTAAATAACGCTACAATCCATGCTATAACAGCATACCGGCATGTGGAGAGAGTTCTCACCAGCAGTTTGCAGGGTGGGACGCCGAAGGGGCAAGTGATCTGGTTCTGCTGACTGGATGACGAAACTCTCAGGTTCAAGGATCCGCAGGCTCGTTTCTCTGAAGGCCATCTGACAGAGCGCACAGCACCAAGCTGTGCGTTTTTTATTGGGTTGGTCTATGCTGGTGTCCGAATTGGTTATATTGATTTGATAAATCCATATAGGAGAGATGCAACATGGGTGATTGGAAAGTATCTGCCGATCTGAAGTACACCAAGAATGACGAGTGGGTACGCATCGAAGGCGATACCGCCACGATTGGCATTTCGGATTACGCGCAGAATCAGATGAACGATATTGTGTATGTGGAATTCCCGGATGTGGGCGCTTCTTTCGCGCAGGGGCAGGCGTTCGGCGTGATCGAATCGGTGAAGGCTGCTTCGGATGTGTTTATGCCGGTGGGCGGCACTGTGACCGAAGTCAACAGCGTGCTGGAAGACGAACCGGAACTGATTAACGGCGATGCGTTTGGCAAGGGGTGGGTGATTAAGGTCAAGCTGAACAGCGCCGCCGAAGCCGACTCGCTGATGGATGCCGCCGCGTATGCCGCATATTGCGACAGCCGCCAATAGAGAAGGGGTTTGGCCTCGATTATGGCATACATTCCACACACCGACCTTGAGCGTCAGCAAATGCTGGCGGCCATCGGGGTAACGACGATTGAAGATTTGTTTGACGCAGTGCCTTCCAGCCATCGCTTCCCCAAGCTGGATTTGCCCGCGCCGTTGAGCGAGATGGAAGTGACCGCCGAACTGAGCGCGATGGCGGAAGCCAACGACCACGCGGGGGATTTCGCCATCTTTCGCGGGGCGGGGGCGTATCACCACTTCATCCCCTCGGCGTTGGGGCATATCGTGTCTCGTGGTGAGTTTTTGACGGCTTATACACCCTATCAGCCGGAAATCAGTCAGGGGACGTTGCAAGCGATTTTTGAATACCAGAGCATGATGTGTTCTCTGACCGGCATGGACGCGGCTAACGCCAGTCATTACGACGGCGCGACCAGTCTGGCGGAGGCCGTGACGGTGGCGCTGGAAGCAGGGCGCGGCAAGCGCAAGAAGATTATCCTCAGCCCGGCCATCAACCCGCAGTACCGCGCTGTCGTGCGGACTTACCATCAGGGGCGCGAACTCAAAATCGCCGGAGATTCGGGGCGTGCCGATATTTCCGATCTGGTCGAGATGCTGGATGACCAGACCGCGATGCTGGCGGTGCAGTACCCGAATTACTTCGGGCAGATTGATGATCTGAATAAGCTGGCGGAGAAGGTACACGCGGCAGGGGCGCTACTGGTGCTGGTGGTGAACCCGCTGGCGTTAGGGCTGCTCAAAAGTCCGGGCGAACTGGGCGCGGACATTGTGGTGGGCGAAGGGCAACCGCTAGGGATTTCCCTCAGCTTTGGCGGTCCGTATCTGGGCTTTTTCGCTTGCCGCACCGAATATGTGCGCAAGATTGCCGGACGCATCGTGGGCGAAACGCTCGATCAGGATGGCCGCCGCGCTTTCGTGATGACGCTGCGCCCGCGTGAACAGGACATCCGGCGCGATAAGGCCAGCAGCAACATTTGCACCAATCAGGGGTTGATGTCGCTCACGGCGGCGATTTACCTGTCGTTGATGGGCAAACACGGGATGCGAAAGGTGGCGGAACTGTGCTATCACAAGGCGCATTATGCCGCGCATCAGATTGATTTGCTGCTCGGTTTCCGCGTGGATACCAGCAAACCGTTCTTCCACGAGTTCGTGGTCAAATGCCCCCGTCCGGTGGCGGAACTGAACGCGCTGCTGGTCGAAAAGGGCATACTGGGCGGGATTGATCTGGGCGTGGACTATCCGCACCTGAAGGATCACATGCTGATCGCCGTCACTGAGATGAACAGCAAAGCGGAAATTGACGCGCTGGTGGATGCTTTGAAGGAAACTATACAATGAGCGAACCTCTGATTTACGATATTGGCTCGCCCGGTAGACAGGGCGCGACGCTGCCGGTTTGCGATGTGCCGATCACCCCGATTCCGTCGGAACTTGTCCGCGCCAATCTGGATTTGCCGGAAGTGAGCGAGTTGCAGGTCGTCCGGCATTTCACGCGCCTGAGCAGCCTGAATTACTCGATTGACAAAGGCTTCTACCCGCTGGGGTCATGTACCATGAAGTACAACCCCAAAGTGAACGAGGACATGGCGCGGCTGGCGGGGTTCGCGCAGTTGCACCCGCTGGTGGATAACGAAGGCGCACAGGGGGCGCTGGCGCTGATGTACCAGCTTCAACAATGGCTGGCGGAAATCAGCGGTTTTAAGGCCGTCAGCCTCGCGCCGGCGGCGGGGGCGCAGGGCGAGTTCGCCGGAATCCTGATGATCCGCAAGTATCATCTGGATCGTGGCGACACCAAGCGCACCAAGATTCTCATTCCCAACAGCGCACACGGCACGAATCCGGCGACGGTGACGATGGCCGGTTTCGTGGCGGTAGAATTGCCTGCCGACGCGAATGGCGATGTGGATTTGAAGGCGCTGCGCGAAGCCTGCGATGACACGGTGGCGGGGATGATGATTACCGTCCCCAACACGCTCGGCCTGTTCGAGAGCCACATCTTGGAAGTGGTCAATGCGGTGCATGACTGCGGCGGCCTGATGTATATGGACGGCGCGAACATGAACGCGCTGATGGGCGTGGTCAAGCCGGGTGAACTGGGCTTCGATGTGATGCACTACAACCTGCACAAGACCTTCTCTACCCCGCACGGCGGCGGTGGCCCCGGCAGCGGGCCGGTGGGCGTGGGCGAAAAGCTGGTGCCGTTCCTGCCGGGGCCGGTGGTGACGATCAGCGAAGAAGCGACGGGCGACGAGGAAGCGCCGCTGTACGCGATGACCATGCCGCCCAAGTCTATCGGGCGTTTGAAGGCGTTCTATGGCAACTTCGGGATGCACGTCCGCGCCTTCACCTATATCGCCATCAACGGCGATCAGGGTATCAAGGACATCACGCGCCATGCCGTGCTGAATGCGAACTATATCCGCGTGAAGCTGCAAGACACCTACAAGATTCCGTACAACCGCGCCTGCGGTCATGAGTTCGTGCTGGAAGGGCATTTTGAAGGCGTGGAGAACATTCACGCGCTGGATATTTCCAAGCGCCTGATGGACTACGGCTTCCACCCGCCGACCAACTACTTCCCGCTGATCGTGCCGGAAGCGTTGATGATTGAGCCAACCGAGAGCGAGGACAAAGCCACGCTGGACGGTTTCATTGACACGATGAAAAAGATCGCCGCCGAAGCGCACGAGAATCCCGACCTGCTGCGCAGCGCACCGCATACCGCGCCGGTATCGCGCTTGGACGAGGTACGCGCCGCGAAACAGTTGGTGCTGTGCTGCCGTCCCATCCCGGAACAGGGCGGGTAAGCGGTTTCGCGTTTTCCCAAACACCCTTCATCGGGTTATGATGAAGGGTGTTTTATTTACCGCACGAGAAGGATGAGCCACAGATGCCTTCGATCCGTTTGGTGATGCCGCACGGACGCAAGCGCCGCACGCGCATCTGGCGTTCGCTGCGGGCGATGGCGCGGGACAGCGGGGCGTTGCTGCGCGAGTTCCGCTGGCCGATCCTGCTGTTCGCGCTGGTGGTGTTCGGCGGCGGGTGGCTGTATGGCGAACTGCTGGCGGTGGCCGGTTATGCGCGTCCGGCGTATGTCGAACTGCCGTACTACGTGCTGCGCATGATGGTGTTCGAGCCGCCCACCAGCGAAACCCCGTCTCAAATCTATCTCATCCTGTTCTGGTACATCACGCCGCTGGTGGCGATTTTCATCATC
>CAIPFY010000263.1 GCA_903864435.1 uncultured Chloroflexota bacterium
AGGTTCAGTCCCCGAACTGGATGCCCTGCGCCAGCGGAAGCTGCGACGACCAGTTGATGGTGTTGGTCTGACGGCGCATGTAACCCTTCCATGCGTCCGAGCCGGATTCGCGCCCGCCACCGGTTTCTTTTTCGCCGCCAAAAGCGCCGCCGATTTCCGCGCCGCTGGTGCCGATGTTGACATTGGCGATGCCGCAGTCCGAACCGGCATGGGAGAGGAAGCGTTCGGCGCTCATCAGGTTGGTGGTGAAGATGGCGCTGGATAAGCCCTGCGGCACATCGTTGTGCATGGCGATGGCTTCATCCACGCTATCCACCGTCATGACGTACAGGATGGGGGCGAAGGTTTCTTCGCAGACCAGTGAGGTTTGCTGCGGCATACGGATGAGTGTGGGTTGGACGAAATTCGCGCCCTTTTCCGGCACGCGGTTGCCGCCGCAAAGAATCTGTCCACCTTCGCTTTTCGCTCGTTCGACAGCCACCATCATGTTCTTGACAGCCTGTTCGTTAATCAGCGGCCCCATCAATGTGCCGGCTTGCAGCGGGTCGCCGATGGGGATGTGCTGGTAGGCTTTGATGAGGCGGTTGCACAGTTCGTCCACCACGCTGCGGTGGGCGATGATGCGGCGCGAGGTGGTGCAGCGTTGGCCGGCAGTCCCCACCGAGCCGAACAGGATGGCGCGTACAGCAAGGTCGAGGTTGGCATCTTCGGTGACGATGATGCCGTTGTTGCCGCCCAGTTCCAGAATGCTGCGCCCCAGCCGGTGTGCCACTGTTTCCGCCACTTTGCGCCCGGTGCGAACCGAGCCGGTGAAGCTGATGAGGGGCAGGCGCGGGTCGTCGGTCATCAACTGACCGATGTCGCCGCCGCCGACGACCAGATTGAACACGCCGTCTACGCCGAAGTCGGCGCTGATCTGGTTGGCGATGCGCTGGACGGCGATGGCTGTGAGGGGCGTGAGTTCGGACGGCTTCCAGATCATCGTATCGCCACAGATGGCGGCCAGCGCCGCGTTCCATGCCCAGACCGCGACCGGAAAGTTGAAGGCGGTGATGATGCCGATGGGGCCGAGGGGGTGCCACTGTTCGTACATGCGGTGGCCGGGGCGCTCGGAGTGCATGGAGAGGCCGTATAACTGGCGCGACAGACCCACAGCGAAATCGCAGATGTCAATCATCTCCTGCACTTCGCCCATGCCCTCGGCTTTGATCTTGCCCATTTCCAGCGTGACCAATTCGCCTAGCGGTTCTTTCAGGTCGCGCAGGGCATTCCCTAGCTGGCGCACCAGTTCGCCGCGTTTGGGCGCGGGCATCATGCGCCACGTCTGGAAACTCTGGACGGCGGTGGCGACGGTTTGCTGGTAAGCGGCTTCGGTGGTCTGGATGACCTGTGCAATTGCTTCTCCGCTGGCGGGGTTGTACGAGGTGAGATTTTTCGCCTCTGTCCCCACATTTTCTAACCACTGCGCCCCGGCAGATGTGCCGGAATTGGTGGCGCGGATACCTAGTTTTTCTAATAAGGCTTTCGTCATGTTGTCTACACCTATCTGTTGTGTTTTCCAATCGGCTTCCCGTATGGGACAGTTCATGTCGCCCCATTATCGCACGGAACGGCGGCGGTGTGTGGCAGAACAACCGATTCGTCATTTTTGACGAGACAGCGTGGATTCTGTGAGCGTATTTCGACCCGTTGGCCTGTGAAAGTTACGTTCTTTCACAAAACAGTTACGTTCTGAGGGTAATATTGACAGTAAAATGAATACAGAGAACTCGTTTGAGTTTTCACAAAGGACAAGATCATGTTATCCAAAGGTTTGCTGTTCTTGTGGGTTCTGGTGGTGGGTGTAAGCACCGCGTTTGCCCAGCAACCGGGGGCGGATGGCATTGGCGATTCGCTGTACCCGCAGATGGGTAACGGAGGGTACGATGTGCAGCATTACACGCTGGAAGTTGCGGTGGATGTGGCTGCTAACACGATTGTCGGCACTGCCGCGCTGGAAGTAGTGGCGACGCAGGATTTGAGCGCCTTCAACCTTGATTTTAACCCGCTGACGATTGACGGCATTACTGTAGACGGGGCAGCGGCAGAATTCAGCCAGAACGGGGGCGAACTGACGATCACGCCGGTTGCACCATTGATGAACGGCAGCGCCTTCACGGTGGTCGTCACCTATCAAGGCGATCCGGCGAAAACGGCGCTGGCGGCGGATTCTAGCGAAGTCTGGCGCAACGATGGCAAGAGCATTTACGCCTTCGAGCAACCGTCGGCGGCGTGGGTGTGGTTCCCGGTCAACGATCACCCGCTGGATAAGGCTTCGTACACCTTCCGTATCACGGTGGAACAGCCGTATCAGGTGTTCATGAACGGGCTACTAGAGGATAGGCAGGAGAACGCGGACGGCACGGTGACGTATGTGTGGCAGGCTGAAGCGCCGATGGCGAGCTATCTGGTGACGCTGAATATCGTACAGGATTTTGTGACCGAGACGGCGGAAGGCCCGAACGGACTGCCCATCACCAATTACATGCCAGCGGCGACGGCTGACCAGACTTCACCCGCGTTTGCCCGCCAATCGGAGATGGTGGCGTTCTTTAGCGACCTCTTTGGCGCGTACCCGTTTGAGTCGTATGGTGGGCTGGTGGTGGATTTCCCGATTGAAACCGCGCTGGAAACGCAGACGCTTTCGGTGTTCGACATCTCGATTGTGGAAGATGGGGAAGAAGGTGAAAGCACCGTCGCGCATGAACTGGTGCATCAGTGGTTCGGCGATTATCTGGCTTTGGCGGATTGGGGCGATATGTGGCTTAATGAGGGCTTCGCCACCTATTTTGAAGAACTCTGGAATGTTCATGCGGGGACGACGGTTTCGATGGACGCGGCGGCAGAGGATTGGTACGCCATCCTCGAATATGACCTTGAAGAAGACGGGGTGAACCCGCCGGGGAAAACAACGCCCGATACGCTGTTTGATGACGGCGTGTACATCTGGGGTGGGCTGACGCTGTACGCGCTGCAACAGGAAGTGGGCGACGAGGCGTTCTTCGACATCATCAAGACCTACGCGCAGGAGTACGGTGGCAAGAACGTGACGACGGCGGACTTCATCGGTGTGGCGGAGCAGGTCAGCGGTGAAGATTTGGGTGATTTCTTCGATCTGTGGTTGTACAGCGATACGCTGCCCGATATGCCGGGATCGGACGGCTAACCGTCTGAAACGCAAGCGGCGCAGATTAGATGATGAACGGGGCGCGGGGGAATGATGAAAACCCCGCGCCCCATTTTTTGTTGGGGCGCGTTCGTCAGGTCAAGCGTCGGGGGTATCGCCGCGCTGCCAGTAATCTTCGAGCGTGACGCCTAGCCCGTCCGCGATGCGGTTGACATAGGCATAGTAGGCGGTGATCTGCGCGATGTCGAGGATGGCGCGGTCATTGAAACCGGTTTCACGCAGCGCAAGGATGTCGGCCTCGGTCATGGTGGACGGGTGCAGCGTGAGTTTGGCGGCGTAGTCCAGCATGGCACGATCCGCAGGGCTGAGGGCGGCGGCGGTGTAATCGGCGGAGAGTTGTTCGACCAGTTCGGTGTTCCGCGTCAACTGACGCAGGTTACGCGCATGGTGCTTCAGTCAGTAGACGCAGTGGTTGAGCGCCGAAACCACCGTGCCGATCATCTCGCGCTGCGGGCGGGTGAGGGGGGAGCGCCCGTACATCAATGTGCGGTAAAGCTGTTCGTGGTCGAGCATGGAGCGCGGGTTCAGGCTGTGAATCTTCATGATGTGATCCACATTTCCGGTTTTGCGATCTCCACAGGTGGCGTAGGCATCGGACACCTCGCCGCTGGCCTGCGCTTCGGGGATGGTTTCGATCCATGCGGTGCGTTTGGGTTCGTCCATGTGGCCTCCGTTCCAGACAGGATGTGCGAATTGTAGCCTGTCCGGGGCGATTTTTCCGCAACCCTACCCCAAAAGCACCACCTTCCCCTCACTATCTTTATTGTGACAAATGTCACAAGAAACACCTGATGTTTAGAACGTCCCCGTGATAGCACACGGCGTTAAACTTAATGCCATAAGATAACTCTATTCGGATAAACGAATGAACGAACGAATCAAAATGTTATCGCTGAATGAAGCCTCCTTGCTGCATGCCAAAATGTGCCGCGCTGTAGGCGACCCCAAGCGCATCCAAATTCTGTATGCGCTGGCGGATGGGGCACTCAGTGTGGGGGCGCTGGCTGAACTTCTCGAAAGCCCTCAGCCTACCGTATCGCGCCATCTGGCGGTGCTGCGCGAAAGCGGCATGGTCATGACAACCCGCGAGGGAACAACAGTCTTTTACCGGCTGGCTGTGCCGGATGTGATTGCAATTCTGGATTCAATGCGTGTCATCCTCAGGACGGTGATTGCTCAACAAGCGACCACGCTGGAGAATGACCTGCTTATGGAGTAACCATTATGAGAAGTCCTAATTACGTATGGCTGGCGGGGTTGGGTGTCACGCTCATCCTCATCGGCCTCCCCCTGTACCTGTTTACGTTTGACCCCCCGGTAGCCGCTGCCGACCCCTGGAGTAATGTCCCGGATCGTTCGACGGCTGGCACCGACCACACCGCCCTCATCAAAGGCCCGTTTGAAACCGGCAGCGATGTGACCAAAGCCTGCTTGTCCTGTCACGAGGACGCAGGTGAGCAGATGATTGGCACTGCGCATTTCACATGGTTGAGCGAACCGGAAGCAATTCCGGGGCGGGATGGTGAGCCACAGCGCATTGGCAAGGCCAACTTGCTGAATAACTTCTGCATTGGCGTGCAATCGAACT
Source organism: uncultured Chloroflexota bacterium (assembly GCA_903864435.1). GTDB lineage: Bacteria > Chloroflexota > Anaerolineae > Aggregatilineales > Phototrophicaceae > CFX2. Next base: position 4,815 of record CAIPFY010000263.1, read on the forward strand.
GGACGAGTTGTACCCGCTGTCACACCGGTTACGGTTGGACGAGTGCCGACTACGATTTCACCAAGACCGAGAATGTGGACTGTCTGGCCTGCCATGACCAGTCCGGGATGTATGTCAAAGCGGCAGCCGGTCAACCGGCGGAGGGTGTTGATCTGGTGTATGTGGCACAGAGCGTGGGAACACCCTCCCGCCAGAACTGCGGCGCTTGCCATTTCGACGGCGGCGGCGGCAACGGCGTGAAGCATGGCGATCTGGACGAGAGTTTGTATTTCCCGCCGGAGAGCGTGGACGTGCATATGGGTGAATTTGATTTCCTGTGTGTGGATTGCCACCAGACCACCGACCATCAAATCAAGGGGCGTTCCGTCGGCGTGAGCGCCCAGAACACGAACGGCGTGGCTTGTACAGATTGCCACGATGCGGCGACCCAACATGAGGACTCGCGCATCACCGAGCATCTGGATACGGTGGCCTGCCAGACCTGCCACATTCCGGCGACCGCGCTGCGCGACCCGACGAAAGTGGAATGGGACTGGTCGCAGGCCGGACAGAGTGGGCGTGCCGAAAGTCAGCACACCTACCTGAAGATCAAGGGCGCGTTCATCTACGAGAATGACTATATCCCGCAGTACACATGGTACAACGGCACGGTCAGCCGCTACCTGATGGGTGATGTGGTTGATCCGAACGTGGTGACGCACATCAACTATCCGCAGGGGACGATTGATGATGCGACGGCGTTGATCTACCCGTTCAAGGTGCATCTCGCCAAGCAGCCGTATGACGCGATCAACCATTACATCATCCCGCCGCATACAACAGGTACGGATGGGTACTGGACGTTGTTCGACTGGAATTCGGCGATGGAGAAGGGCGCGGCGGCGGCTGGCTTGTCCTACAGTGGCGCTTATGGCTTCGTCAGCACTGATATGTACTGGAAGCAGACGCACATGGTACAGCCAGCGGAAAACGCGCTGACCTGCACCGATTGTCATGGTGAAACCGGGCGGCTGGACTGGCAGGCGCTGGGCTATGCGGGCGACCCGATGACTTGGGGAGGTCGTACAAAATGAAGCGCCTCTCATTCGTTCTGATCCTTGTTGGGCTGGTGTGCTTCGGCGGTGCGGCTTATGTCCTCGCGCAGGAATCGCCCATGCACCCGGTATTCCCGCTGCTGGACGTGGACGGGCAACCTGTCAGCACGTCCGGCAACCCGATTTCTACGCTGGCGACCTGCGGTAGCTGTCACGATACCGAATTCATCACCCAGCACACGCTGCACGGGGATGGGGGGCGGGTGGCGGCGGGCGTGCTGCCGCCGAACAGCCTGCCGAATACGGAAGTGGATATGAACTGCTTCCTGTGCCACACCGAATCGCCGAACAACGCGGCGCGGGTGGCGGCGCTCTCGTCCGGCAAGGGCGAGTGGGCGAGTACGGCGACGCTGGTAGACAGCGGCATCGTGACCGCGACGGATAGCGGCTACAGCTATAACGCCGAGGCGTTCGACGCGGCGGGTGCGCTCAAGGCGGTATTTGTGACCATTCAAGACCCGCGCAGCGACAACTGCGGCGCGTGTCATGGGCTGGTGCATCTGGACAACCAGACTCCGCTGACCATCGCCATCGGGGATGAAAGTGCGTGGCGCACCTTCACCACCGGGCAGGTGACTTCTTCGCAGCGCATCTCCAACAGCGGCGCGAACATCAGCGGACGCGACGACATCACCCGCACATGGGATGTTCACGCCGAACGGGTGCTGAACTGCGTGGATTGTCACTTCTCGGTCAACAATCCGGTTTTCACCGAAATGAACGCCTCAGCAGCGCCGGAACATCTGGTGTTCGACCCGCGCCGCGCCGACTTTGGCGAATACCTCAAGCGCCCTTCGCATGAATTTGCGGTGGGGACGGATGTGATGCGCTCGTGCAATTCGTGCCACGACGCGCAGAAGTCGCACGAGTGGCTGCCCTACTGGGATCGCCACACGAGCGAACTATCCTGCGAAAGCTGCCATGTGCCGTATCTGTACGCACCTGCGCTGGCAGAACGCGATAGCACGGTGATGAAGGCCGATGGTTCGCCGGTGGATACCTATCGCGGCATCGAAGGCGGCATGAACACGGTTTCGGGTAATCCGGTTTCGACGCTCATCACGGGCTATCAGCCGGTGCTGCTGCAACAGAAAGACGCGGACGGTAGCCAATCGCTGGCTCCGTACAATCTGGTCACGGTCTGGTACTGGGTGGCGGGCGACCCCGCGCAACCCGTGAGCGAGGATGCGCTGAAGGCCGTGTATCTGTCGGGCGACGGTTACGCACCGGAGATCGTGGCGGCGTTCGACAGCGACGGCGACGGTCAACTGAGCGATGCCGAACTGACGCTGGATAGCGAGGCTAAGACCGCGCTCATCACTGAACGCTTGCAGGCACAGGGGCAGGCTAACCCGCGCATCGTGGGCGAGGTGGTTCCGTATGCCATCCATCATGATGTGATCGGCGGCGAATGGGCGGTCAAGGACTGCCAGCAGTGCCACAGCGAGTCCTCGCGGGTGGTGGCGACGATGCCGCTGGGCAACCGCACGCCGGGCGGGAACGAACCGACCCTCGTTTCGGACGAGTCGGTGCTGTGGAACGGCAGCCTGAACCGCGATGATGCCGGACGGCTGGTGTTTGCGCCGGAAACGCAGACTCCTTCGGCGAACCTGTACCTGTTCGGGCGCGACAGCGTGGAAGTGATTGACATTCTGGGCGTGCTGCTGGTGCTGGCGACTTCGCTGGGTGTGACCATCCATGCGGCGCTGCGCGTGATGAGCGCCCGCAAACGTGCCGCGCACGGCGAACCCGCCATGCAGCGCGAGTATATGTACAGCGTGTATGAACGCCAGTGGCACTGGTTACAGACGTTCGTGATCTTCGGGCTGACCTTCACCGGCATGGTAGTGCATAAGCCGGAACTATTCTCGCTGTTCAACTTCGCGTGGATGGTGAGCGTGCATAACGTGTTCGCGGCGCTGCTGGTCATCAACGCGGCACTGGCGCTGTTCTACCATCTGGTCAGCGGCGAGATCAAGCAGTTCATCCCGCGTCCGTATGGGTTCTTCGACAACATGATCGAGCAGGCGTTGTACTACCTGCGCGGCATCTTCCGGGGCGACCCGCATCCATTCGAGAAGCGGCGCGACAGTAAGATGAACCCGATCCAACAGATGAGCTACCTGATTCTGCTCAATGTGCTGCTGCCGCTGCAAATCATCACCGGCGCATTGATGTGGGGCGCACAGCAGTTCCCGCAGATCAGCCAGATGCTAGGCGGCCTGCCGGTGCTGGCTCCGTTCCACACGCTGATTGCGTGGCTGCTGGTGACGTTCGTGATTGTCCATGTGTATATGACGACCACCGGACATACCCCTCTCGCCAATTTGCAGGCGATGATGATGGGGTATGAAGATGTCGAAACTGAACAGCCTGCTGAACATCAGGCTTAGGGACAGAGGAGAAGAAGGGTAACGATTATGGCGACTTATGTCTCTGCTCAATCCACACAGGTGGGCGTGAAAACAGCCAGTAAACGGGTCGCCCGCCCGTATGTCCACCCGTATGCGGCGGGTATCCTGCTGGGGCTGGTGCTGTTCCTGTCGTTCTTCCTCACGGGGAACGGTCTGGGCGCATCCGGCGGTCTGAACCGCATTCTGGTGTCGTTTGAAGACCTCGTGATGCCCGATCATGTAGACCGGGTGGCCTACCTGATCCCGATGGCCGGCGGGGATCGTAACCCGCTGGAAAACTGGGTGGTACTCCTTGTGGTGGGGACGGTGTTCGGTGGCTTCCTCAGCGGTTGGTTCAATGGTCGCGTGAAGCTGGAAACCATCAAGGGGCCGAACGTCTCTACCCGCACCCGCTGGATTATGGCGTTCTTAGGCGGCGCGTTGATGGGCTACGGCGCTCGTATGGCGCGGGGTTGCACCAGCGGTCAGGCACTCAGCGGCGGCTCGGTACTCTCGGTAGGGAGCTGGGCGTTCATGTTTGCCGTGTTCGGTGGCGCGTATCTGCTGGCCTATTTCGTCCGCAAAGCGTGGAACTAAGGAGACGCAATCATGACACCTTTCCCGCTGAATCTGCCCCAACTGCTGGGGTCGCCTACCTACTTGATTGTGTACCTGATTATCGGTGTCGCGTTCGGCGCGGTGCTGGAAATGGCTGGCTTTGGCGTTTCGACTAAGCTGGCGGCGCAGTTCTACTTCAAGGATATGACCGTTCTGAAGGTGATGTTCACGGCGATCATTGTGGCGATGGTGTTCATCTTCATCGCTACCGGTCTGGGGCTGCTGGACTACAACCTCGTGTATGTGAACGAGACGTATCTGCTGCCGGGGATTGTGGGCGGCCTCATCATGGGGTTCGGCTTCATCATCGGCGGCTTCTGCCCCGGGACGGCGCTGGCTTCGGCTGCTACGCTCAAGATTGACGGCATCATCTTCTCGCTGGGTGCGCTGTTCGGCATCTTCCTGTTCGGTGAAACCGTCGGCGGCTTCGAGGATTTCTGGCACTCGACTTACTACGGGCGCTGGACGTTGATGGAGCTGTTCAACGCGAACACCGGCGTGATCGTGGTGGCAGTGATGATTATGGCGCTGCTGGCTTTCGCCGCTTCAGAATGGGCGGAACGCATCGTCGGCAAGCGTACCGAGAAGCAACCGCGCTGGCGCTATGCGGCAGCGGGCAGCGGGCTGGTGCTGGCTTTCGCTACGGTGGTGATCGGTCAGCCGACCAACGCGGTGCGCTGGAACATGATTGCGGAGCAGAAACAACCGCTGCTGGATACGCGGGCGGTGTTCGCGCATCCCGCCGAAGTGCTGAAATACATGAATGATCGCAAGATCGTGACGATGCTGGTGGATGTGCGCGACGAAGCGGACTATAACCAGTTCCACGTCCGGGATGCGCGGCATGTGCCGATTGACCAGCTTTCGACCATCGTGGAGGAGTTCCAGAAGCCTTGCATGGTTGGGGAGTATAGGCCTGCGCCGCGGCGGGCGCGGTCGTGGATAATGCGGGTCAACCCTGTGATGGATGTTGAAGGAGATATTGCTGATGGAACCCC
>CAIPFY010000264.1 GCA_903864435.1 uncultured Chloroflexota bacterium
CAGGTCGAAAGTACGGGGATGCAGCAAATGCTGCGCGATATGCGCCCGACCAAGTTCGAGCATATCATTGCGGCGGTGTCGCTGTATCGCCCCGGCCCGATGGACTTCATCCCGCAGTACAACCGGCGGTTGCGCGGTGATGAGCCGATTGAGTACCGCCACCCGCTGCTGGCGCCCATCCTCGAAGAAACGATGGGCATCTTCGTGTATCAGGAACAGATTATGCAGGTGGCGGGCCGGTTGTTCGGCTACGAGCTGGGCGAAGCCGACCTGATGCGCCGTGCGGTATCCAAGAAAAAAGAGAAAGACCTGAAAAAGCACCGCGACATCTTTTTGGAGCGCGGCCCGGATCACGGTCTTGAACTCGAAGTTATCAACAAGATTTTTGATGACATCGAGTTTTTTGCCAACTACGGCTTCAACAAGAGCCATGCCGCCGACTATGCGGTGATTACCTGTCAGACGGCGTTCTTGAAGTGCCACTACGCCGCCGAGTATATGACGGCGCTGCTCTCGGTTCACCGCGACGACATCGCCAAGATCACGACGTTTTTGAGCGAGTGCCGCCGTCTGGGGATTCCGGTACTGCCGCCGGATGTGAACTACAGCGCGTTGGATTTCGACATTCAACGACTGCCGGACGGCAAGCGCGGGATTCGCTTCGGGCTGGTCGCCATCAAGAACGTGGGCGAGAGCGCGGTGCAGCCTATTTTCGATGCGCGGGCAGCAGGCGGGGTGTTCGCCAATCTGGAGGAATTCTGTCAGCGGGTGGATTTGCGCTTGGTGCAGAAGCGCACGCTGGAAAGCCTGATTAAAGTGGGCGCGTTGGACGCTTTTGGTCGCCGCGATCAGATGGCGGACGCGAATGCGCTAGAGCGTATCGTGAACTACAGCGCCGACTTCCACAAAGCGAAGGAAGTGGGGCAGATGAGCATGTTCGGCGGCGCGGGCGGGATGACCGACCGTTTGACGCTGCCGATGGTTGACCCGATCCCTGACCGCGACCGCCTGAACTGGGAGAAAGAACTGCTCGGCCTGTACGTCAGCGGACGGCCTGCCGACAAAATCCGCGATTTGTTGGCGCATGCCAACAACACGACGGACATCGCCAAGCTGAAGGAAGAAGGCGGGGTGAACGGTAAGCAGATCAGCGTGGCCGGCGAAATCGCCAGCATTCGTAAGGTGGTGACGAAAAACGGTCAGATGATGGCGATTGCGCAGGTGGAGGACTGGCACGACTCGGCGGGTTCGATAGACGCGGTGCTGTTCCCGCGCACATGGGATAAGTTTCAGGAATTGGTGGTGGAAGGCAACGTGGCGGTTCTGGGCGGGAAGCTGGATACCACGCGGGGCGATCCGCAGATTATCGTGGATTTCGTCACGCAGAACCAGAACTTCGTCACGCCGGAGGACAGCGGTTCATCCTACGGTTCGTATGCCAACGAGCCGCCGCCCGCGTGGATGATGGAACCGCCCCCGATGGATGATGATGATCTGCCGCCGATGCCGCCGGATATATCCGAACCGCCGCCGTTGTATGTGGTTGCGCCATCCACACAGGGCGCGGCAGCGGTGGTCACGCCCGCGCTGGAGCCGCAAATCACGGTGGTGCGCTCGAATCCGACTGGTCACTGGTCATCGGCGGACGTGGGCGATTTGCCTGACCTGACCTTGCTTCCGTATAACCCTGAACCGGCGCCGTCCGAACGCTGGGTGATGATCTATTTTCAACGTTCGGACGACCCCGAAAAAGACCGCCGCCGCCTGCGCCGCCTGCACGGGATTTTGACAGGCTATCCGGGGCAGGATCGCTTCACGATTGTGGTGGAGGATAAGAAGCAGTCGTTTAAGATGGAATTTCCGAACCACACGACGGCCTATTGTGATAATCTGGTGCGCGACCTGCTGACGGTGGTGGGTGAGCCGCGCAATATCGAGGTGTTCGACGCGCCAGTGACGGGCTGAACGACCCAAGTTTGCTTGACCGGATACGCCAGCCTGTCGCAGAATAGAGAAAACGCGAGGGAATGCGACATGATGACTGTTGATGTCAAACTGAAGCTATCCGATGAGGTGCTGGAATATTTGCGGCACGAGGTGCAGAACCGCAAAGTGCCGCTGGATGAGGTGGTGAGCGATGTGCTGGCGGATTACTTCGACGAACCCACCAAAGACGAGATTTTAGAGAGCATCCGCCAATCGCTGCGCGAGGGTCTGGCCGGGAAGGTGCGCCCGGTGGAGGATGTGCTGGCAGAACTCAACTGATGGATAGTGTGCTGCTCGTGACCATTTATTCTAAAACGGAGCAGACCGACATCAGCCCGGAGGAAATCCAGCGCATTGTAGAAGAACTGCTCCCCCCTACATAATTCATTGGATAGCCTTTGAACAGGCGTTGGAATGAGCCTCCAACGATTATGATGACCCATCTCGCAGGTTAAGATTTGCCATGCAACGGCGATTTGCGCTTGTGTTTGGCAACTTAATGTCGTTAAAATACTGCGTTTTGAATCGACAACAAGCAAGTGTACCGCTGAACGGCTGATAGGCCGATGCGCGGCGGTAGATGAACAGGGACACTATGACCATCAAACGGATTGCGGTGATGACCAGCGGCGGCGACTCTCCCGGCATGAATGCGGCCATTCGTGCTGTGGTGCGCACGGGGCTGGAACACAACATCGAGGTGTTTGGTATCCGGCAGGGCTATGCTGGATTGCTCAGTGGTGATCTGAACCGTCTGACGAGTTTTGAAGTCAGCGGTATTTTGCAGCGCGGTGGCACGATTTTGCAGACGGCGCGTAACGACGAGTTCAAAACGCCTGCCGGACAGAAGAAGGGGCTGCGCCGCCTGAACGAACAGGGGATTCAGGGGTTGATTGTGATTGGCGGCGACGGCAGCCTGCGCGGGGCGGAGACGCTGCACAAGCAGGGATTCCCGGTCATCGGCGTTCCCGCCAGCATTGACAACGATCTGGACGGGACGAACATGAGCATCGGCGTGGATACCGCGCTGAACACCATCCTCGACTCGCTGGATCGCATCCGCGATACGGCTTCTTCGCACACCCGTGCCTTCATCATCGAAGTGATGGGGCGCAACTGCGGTTATCTGGCGATCATCGCCAGCATCCTCGGCGGCGCGGAAGTGGTGTCGGTGCCGGAACGCGAACTCTCGATGGAGGATATCGCGGCGGCGCTGGCGGATGCGTATGTGCGCGGCAAGTCTCATGCGGTGGCGGTCATCGCGGAAGGCGTGACGTACAAGTCTATGGACTTGGTGGAATACCTGAAGAAAAAGAGCGAAGTCGGGTTCGATATTCGCCTGTCTATTCTCGGTCATGTGCAGCGCGGCGGTAGCCCGTCGGCCTTTGACCGCCTGCTGGCGACGCGCATGGGCGTGAAGGCGTTGGAAGTGTTGCTCGAAGGGCAAAGCGGCGTGATGGTGGCACTGGATGGGCGCGACATGACCACCATCCCGCTAGAGAAGGCGCTGGCACGGGTGCGCCCTATCGGTCAGAGCTATTATGATCTGGCACGCATCCTCTCGCGCTAGGGCAGCAGGTGTGTCTGGCTGAGAAAGTCCGACAGCACCTTGCGCGCCACATCATGCCCGGTTTGATTCCAATGGGTATCGCTCGTGAAATAGGGCGATACCCCTGTCCCCGCTGTCGCTTGCAGCGCGGGTGTGAAATCCACAAACAAGAATCCTTTTTCGGCGGCTAATGCCCGCAACAAATCCACCTGACCCTCGCTATTTTGATCTATCCGCGCAGCGCGTTCGGCGGCGGATGCGGTTGGATCGAAAATAAGCCCTGAACTACCGACAGTCAGCGCATAACTCTGGTCGGTAGTGCGGCTACTTTGCCCGTTTTCGACAAGATACGGCCAGTGGACATGCACTTTGCTGGGGATGAACGCCAGCACAAAGGTTGCGCCGGAGTCCTGTACTGCTTGAGCCGTGTCCACAATGGCGCGGCGTGTGACTTCGTAGACCGCACTGGCCTGTAGCGCCTGCGGTTCAACCGTTGCCATCGCCAGATAGTAGTTGAAAAAGGCGAGAGAGTTACCGCGTGAATCGGTGAGTGGGTAGGAACAGGGTTTCTGCGCGGCTTCCACCAAACGGGTACGCAAACGCTCAACGAAACTGAGCGTGACGCTCAACTGCCATGCGTGTGACTCGTTGAGCAGGCGGTCATAAATGGTTTGCCCGTGTTCTCGTGCGGTCTGAAATTCCCAGTTTTCGCCCAGATCGTTGCCTTCAAAGTAGGTCATGACGACTACACGCGGTTGCTGCGGGAGCGCGTACTGCCGCACCAGTGCCGATTGTTCCAGTGAGCCAGTTCCAGAAGAACCGAGTGTTAGCGTTGACGGGCTGATGCCTTCCCAGAACGGGTGCTGTACGCCGTCCGCTTCCACAAACGAGTCGCCTACCATGACCAGATTGGCAGGCGTGGGCCATGAGGTCGGGTTGCGGAAGCCGTGCGCGTCACGGGTGAAGGTGACGCTATAAGGCGTAAAGGTATCGCTTTCCGGCGGTTTCAGGCAGGAGAGATAATACAAATCGCCATACTGACGGTTGATCGTCAGATTAACGGATTCGCCTGCTGGATACTGGCGCACGCCGGTGATCGGGTCGAACTGAATGTGCTGAACGCGCACGATGGACTGCGGCATGGCGGCGGTGAGTTGAGCCGGCAATCGCTCGAAAGCTGCTTGCAGCAGCCCTTCCAGCAGCAACCAGCACAGCGACAGTGCCATCAAGACGGATGCGATACGGCTGGCGAAGGGGCGAACCTGCCGGGCGGCGGGGCGGCGCAGCAGAACCACCGCCAGCAGCGGCGGCCAGACTAGCGCCAGCGGTGCGAAGGTTGCGATCAGCGCCGGTTCGGTGGCATGGAGCGCAGTGAAGGCGCACAGCAGCCCGAATCCCCACAGGAGCGTGATGGTGATGACGAGCAAGCGGGCGCTCCAATACGATCCCAGACAGGCATCAATCAGGCGTTTCAGTGGTGCGGTGCGGGATGTAGGGATGAGTGCGATTGCGCTTATCAAGAGCGAAACCAGCAGCGTGAGGAACACATACAGAATGACACGATTGTTGACGGAGGGCTGGAGGGGGAGGGCGAGTGCAGCGAGGCCGGAACCGAGTAGCAGCGCAGTAGATGTAAGACGGTTCCACTCAGAAGCCTCGCTCGCCCTTTGCACAGAGCGTGCGGGCGACAGGCGTTCCATTGTAGACCTTTATGACCTTTCCGGGGCATCTTAATCCGTGTTGAAACAGATTGCCCTAGTGCAATCATAATGGATTCTGTAATGATAAGCAAGCAGTGAACGGGGTTGGATGGTACGCTCACCCGCAGCGATTAATCGCTGCGGGTGGAAATCTTCGCGAGTTTGGCGCTCACGACTTGGATGAACCCCGCTGTCGGGACGCGCAAATCCATGCCGCGCTGTCCGGCGCTGACGAGGATGTGTTCTAGTTCGGCGGCGGGCTGATCGAGGAAGATCGGCCAATTTTTGTGGGTGAGCGCCAATGCGCTGATGCCGCCTACTTTCAAACCGGTGAGCGCCTCGGCCTCTTTGTGCGCCGCCATGACCACTTTTTTGTTCCCGCTGACCGCTGCCAGCAGTTTCAGATCGAGGCTGCGGTCAGCGGCGATGATCGCCAGCAGCGGACGGCCTCCGGCGGCGGGTAGTACCACCAGCGTTTTGTAGACCATGTAAGGCGGCACCCCCAGAATTTCCGCGATGACTTCGGCATCCCGTTCGGTGTCCGGGAACTCGGTCATTTCGTAGGGGATGTTGTGCTTTTCTAGCAGTCGCATCGAGTTCAACTTCTGCGACATAGCCTAACCTGCGCTTTCCAGCACCAACCGCACGATGCCCATTTTTTCCTCGCCCGGTTGCAAGATGAACACGCCACCGCCCTCATGTCCGTCTGCCAGCAGGTTGAAGCCATCGCTGGCGTTGGTCATCGGCTCCAGCGCCACGAAGGGTTGGCCCTGCGGCGCGAAGATCAGCCAGTGCGCGAACACGGGTGCGCTGTGGAAGGCCAGCCGGATGCGGCGGGCGGGATAGGCGAGCTTGGCGGGTTGCGGGATGATGCGCCCGGTCAGCAGGTGGTTCAGTTCGCGCTCATCTAGATCACGCGGCTTGCGGAAGTCTAGTTCGGGGGGGATAGGCTGCGGTTCGCCCGTCGCCATGAAGTTCGTCAGCGGGAAGTATTCGCCGCACGGGATTTGGACTTCGACTTCTTCTCCGACAGGACGCACAAAATAGGGATGATGCCCGAAACCGGCGGGGGCGGGATGGTCGGACTCGTTCTTGAGCATGAGTGCCCAGATGAACTCGCGCCCGTTGAGCGTGTAGTCCAGCCGCGCCGAGAACGGGAACGGCCAGTTGATGTCCGCGTAGTCGCTGGAACGGAAGGTCAGGCGGATGCGTGCCGCTTCCGCGATTTCGACCTGCCACGCCCGCCCGCGCACATCGCCATGCCGTGCTGTGCCGTCATCTTTGGCGGTTCGCAGCGCGTATTCTTGTCCATCGAAGCGCAGCACGCCGCCCTTGATGCGGTTGCACCACGGCAGCATAACGAAACTGGAACAGGCGCTAGAGTTGCCGGTGCTGGCTTCCGGCGTGGGGCGCAGGACATCGTGCCACGCGCCCTCCTGCTGGATGCGCCCGAAGGCCAGCGATGCGCCGGTTTCCGGCAGAACGCCGGCCTGCCAATACTCATTTTGAAGGGTATGTACGCTTGGCATAGGTTTCACCTCATTGATACTGGCGTTTGGCAAGCCGCCCCATCATACCGGGCAGCAGAATATTTCCCAATACGATCAGGCGGTCAAAGAAGCGCAGGATCAGGCGGTTGGGACGGCGGCGCGTGGCCTGAACGATGGCCTGCGCGACAGTTTCGGGTTGCATGGTCGGCAGACCGCCGCCGCTGCGTTTGCCTGCGCCCAACCGCTTCTCGTTGAATTCGGTTGCGGTGCGCCCCACCAGCACATCCGTTACGGCGATCCCGTCGCCTTCCAGTTCCAGCCGCAGCGAGGCCGCGAGGCTGCTGACGAAGGCTTTGCTCGCGCCGTAGGAGGCGGCATAGGGCGAGGGCAGGTTGTACATGACCGAGGAGATGATGAACACATGCCCACCTTTGCCCGTCTGACGCAGGGCGGGGACGGCGGCGCGGACGGTGTGCAGCACGCCGTCTATGTTGGTGCGGAGCAGGGTTTCGAGGTCGCGCCACCCGGCTTCGACAATCGCGCCGCGCTGCCCGACTCCGGCGTTCGCCACCGCAATATCCAGCCGCCCGAAGTGCGCCAGCGTTTGCGCCACCGCGTTCGCTACGGCTGCCGGGTCGGTCACATCCCCTTCCAGCGCCAGTAGGTCGCCATGCGGGGCAGGCAGCGCCGCGACAGTCGTTTGCAGGTCGCGCAGGCGGTCAGCGCGGCGGGCGAAGGCCGCCACATGCGTTCCCTCGCGGGCGAAGGCCAGCGCCAGCGCCGCACCGATCCCGCTGGACGCGCCCGTGATGAAGGCTACACGGGTCATTGCCCCTCCAGCTTGCGGCGCTTGAACACGCAGAAATAGGTGCTGCTCCAATCGCCGCTGCCGAACAGGATGTCGGCTTTATTGCCCACGCGCCCGACGGGTTCCATGTGGACGAGTTCCCAACCCTGTGCGCCCAGCGCGTCTAGTTCGGGCATCATGGCTTCAGGCGTGTGTTCGGGGATTTTCTTCCAGTCGGGGCGATAGCGTTTGAGGAAATCGAGTACACCGGGCGCTTTGGTGGATGCCCGGACGAACTTGGTCAAATATTCCCATGACTCGGTAGCGACCATGATGGGTAAAACCCTCCCCTGTGTGCGGCACAATAATGCTTATTGTACCGCAAGCAGCGGGGAGGGCAGAGGTGCTACAGCTTGCAGGCGGTCTGGTTCTCGTTGGGTGAGCCGTAGCCTGTCCAGACGGGCATCCCTTCCCATTCGTTCTTGGGGAAGGTGTCGGCGGTGTAGAATGTCACCCGTTCCACCACCTGCCCCGGCGTATAGGCCATCGCCTCGCCATCCAGCAGGTCGCCGCCTAGTGCCAGCAGCACGGTATGGTTGGGGAACAGCAATACCGCGTGCCATGTATTGACGTTCCAGCAGATTTTGGCTTGCTGTGGTTCGCCATAGGCTTCGATGGCATCCACCAGACGCGGCTTCGTGCCGGCTTCGGGGATAGCCCAGACGAGCGATTCAGAGGGTATGGTCGGGTCGCTGGTGGGTTCGGTGATGCAGGCGATCCCGATTTGCTCCGAACGACCACAGTAGCGGGGGCCGTCATCGAAAATGTCCGTGATTCCCAACGAGCGGAGTGTGGTCTGAAATGATTGACGGGTCGCGCCCGCTGTTTGTTCATGCCAGCAGGGGCTTCCACAGCCCTCACTTTGCATTCGTTCGGGGGCGGGCGTGGCATCCTGCGCCTGTGTGAGCAGAATCGCACCGATTCCCAGAAGCATGACTACCACGACAAAACCAGCCACAATTTGTATTTGAAGTTTGGTCATTTCTTTCCCCCTGATGGTGGTGGGGTGATGGTCTTTTCCGCGAACGGGCAGCGTTGTAGTGGACAACTTGCAACGCCTCGACCATCTCTATATGTTTTTCATCTTGTTTTCATTGTCTTATCATTGTGCCATATTTTTTCGTTAAGATTTTCTGTCCCCTATTTCACCGTTAGCGCGGGGGCGCTTTGCTCCGTCCGTAGCGCATCCAGTTCGGTGCGGACGCGGGCGACAACGGTTTCCAG
>CAIPFY010000265.1 GCA_903864435.1 uncultured Chloroflexota bacterium
ACCCCCGCCGCCCACAGCAGCCACGCCGCTGCGCCGAACACCAGCACCCCCGGCCACCACGCCGGTTGATAAGCGAAGGTCACACGGCTCTCGCCAGCGGGCAGGCGCACGGCGCGGAACAGGCCATCGGCACGCACAATCGCCGCCGGAGACTCGTTCACCGTCGCCCGCCAGCCGGGGTAATCGGCATCCGTCAGCAGCAGCCACCCGCCTTGCGGGGCGCTCACCGTCAGTTCGATCTGTTCCGACGCATAACGGGTGATCGTGGCTGTCCCCGCGCCGCCCGTTGCCCCCGCGTCCGCGCCCATCAGCACGACGGTCTGCGCCGGGTCGAAGGCCGGGTCGCGCAGCAGGTCTATCGCCGCAGCCTCGTTCGCGGCGCTTACGGCCTGCGGCACAACGAAAGCACGCGGCAGCACGTTCAGGTTTTCGTACAGCTTGATGTCGCTGGAGAGGATGCGCCGCCACGCGCCCAGCGTCACCTGCTGGAAATCGCCCGTGCGCGTATCCACCAGTGTCAGCGCCCCCAGCGTTTGCGCGGCCTGCGCCGTCACGTCCACTTGCTGCGGGGTACGGGCATCCGGCAGCGGGTAACGGACGCGCCAGAACGCTTCCGCCGCCACCGCCTCGCCATCGGGCAGGAGCGCGGCCTGCGTCCCATCGGTGAAGGTCACGCGCAGCGCAGGTGCAACCGCCGAGTCCAGCAGCAGGTCGAGCGCGGTGGCCTCGAAGGGGGGATTATCGGTGACAATGCTCAAGGGTTGCCCCGCCGCGAGTGCCTGCGGCAGCGCCAGATCGTAGGCCACACCCTCGAACCACACATCTCCGGTCTTATCCAGCGCCAGATAGCGCGTGTTGGTCAGGTTCAGCCAGCGCAGTTCCGGCAGGCACGCGCCCCGACAGTCCGGCAGCGCCAGCCGTTCGCGCAGGCGACCATCCACCGCCGCATCCTCACCCGCCGGAACGAGCAAGCGGCTGAAGGCGGCATAGGAATCGCTGGGTAATAAGCCACCGTCGAAGCCGTCTATACTCGGAATATTCCACACCAGCGGCAGGTTGGGCGCGGCGATTTCGCGCATTTTGGTGGCGACCAGCGCCGTGCGTATGGCGATCTCCGATAGGCCAAGCGACTGGTAGCGCAGGTTCAAGCGATCCACATCGCCGGGGTCAAATTCCAGCGGGGAGATGCCGAGGTAGCGTCCGGGCGGGGTTTGCGCGGTAGTTTCGGCGCGGAGTTGATTGAGCGTGAAACGCGGGGCGCTGTACACATCCTCCGGCACAACCTGATTGTAGGCCAGCGTGTGCGCCGCCGCGAACAACTCCACGCCCACCGCCAGCGCCAAGAGCAGCGGCACGGGTGTGCGCCCCGCCAGCCGCGCCCCTAGCAGCAGCACGACCAGCGCCGCGCCCCATGCCAGCAGAGTCCGCAGGGTGGGCAACGCCGGCCCGACAATTTCCTCGGCAGCGCGATCTGCGAGGAAGGCGGCGGCGGCCAGCGCCA
>CAIPFY010000266.1 GCA_903864435.1 uncultured Chloroflexota bacterium
GCTACTGCCGCCGCTGCTGGCGCTGGACATTTGGTACGCTTTCCGCCACAAACAGGCCGAGAACAGCCGCACCATATTCGGCGGCGGGCTGGTGATCGCGCTGGCGGTGCTGGTCATCTCGCTGCCGCTGCTCACCCGCATGATGATTTACCCCCGTGTGAACGGCAACACGCTACCGGGCATGGTGGTCTTCGGCGTGGTGATGGGGTTGGCCTGCGCGTGGGTGGGGTCACAGTTAGGCGCGGCGCTGCGGGCGCACGGCACCGCCCCGCAAACCAGCACCACCGAGGAAGCCGCCGACAGGCGTGTGTGGTGGGTGGGCGCGGGGGCGCTGACCGCCATGCTGCTGTTCGTGGCATTCTGGATTGGCACGGCTACACCGCCGATTCTGTAAACGATACCCTCATCCCCCGTCCCTTTCTCCCTCAGAGCGAAGGGGTGAAAGAGGGTTACACGATTCTGAAGTCCCTCGCCATGACGCGAATGCGGAGGGAAAAAGGGTGAGGGTTTCTCAATTTCCCGCCCATTCTGTAGAGGTTAGGGCATGACTGCAAGCAAACGCATCGTCGTCAAACTGGGTACGAGTACGCTCACGGCAGGCACGCGCCAGATCAACCGCCAGCGCATGCTGGAAATCGTGCAGCAGGTCGCCAAGCTGCATCAGCAGGGGCATGAAATGGTGGTGGTCACATCCGGCGCGATGGCCGCAGGCCGCGAACGCTTGGGCTTCCCGGAGATCAGCCGTTCCGTCCCCGCCAAACAGATGTTGAGCGCAGTAGGACAGGGGCGGCTGCTGCATCTGTACAGCCAGTTGTTCGACCTGTTCGATATTGCGGTGGGACAGGTGTTGCTCACCCGCGACGATCTGGCGGATCGTTCGCGCTATTTGAACGCCCGCGACACACTGGATACGCTGCTGGAACACCGCATCATCCCGGTCATCAACGAGAACGACACCACCGCCACCCACGAAATCCGCGTGGGCGACAACGATAACCTGTCGGCGCTGGTGGCGAACGTGATGGAAGCCGACCTGCTCATCCTGCTAACGGACATCCCCGGCCTGTACACCGCCGACCCGCGCACCGACCAGAGCGCCACGCTGATCCCCATCGTCAACCAGATTGACGACAGCACCTATGCGCTGGCAGGCGGCGCGGGCAGCAGCGTGGGCACGGGCGGTATGATGACCAAGATTCAGGCCGCGCACCTCGCCAGCCGCAGCGGAATCACCACCGTGATCGCCAACGGCAGCCTGCCGGATGTGCTGGCGCGAATCGTGGGTGGCGAAGCGCTAGGGACGCGCTTCGAGCCTGCTGCATCTTCCGTCGAAAGCCGCAAACGCTGGTTGCTGGCGGAGAAACCGCGTGGCCTGTTGCATGTGGATGCAGGCGCGGCGCGTAAACTGCTCAAAGGCGGCGCGAGTCTGCTGCCGGTGGGCATGACCGCCGTCGAGAATACGTTCGAGCGCGGCGAACTACTGGCGGTGGTTGACCCCTCCGGCAAGCGTATCGCGCACGGGCTGACCAGCTACAACAGCGCCGATCTGACCAAGCTATGCGGCGCGAAATCCAGCCAGATTGTGGAACGCTTGGGGTACAGCTACGGCGACGCGGCCATCCACCGCAACAATCTGGTGCTGCTGGTCTGAGTGACCCTCATCCCCCGCCCTTCTCCCTCATGGCGAAGGGAGTAAGAGAATTACACGATTCTTAAGTCCCTCGCCATGAGGGAGAGGGATTTAGAGTGAGGGTTTTGAACGGCTGCCCCCATTTCTGAATATACCCATCTGATCGCCCTCGCAGGCCGGTGCGCGTATACTTAGAGGGTATGAACGTAAAAGAGGTGCGTGATGACCATCGAAGTACGGCTGCCCACGCTGGGCGAAGATGTACAGGAAGTGCGCCTGAACCGCTGGCTGAAGCAGGTGGGCGAAAGCGTCCGCGCTTTTGAGCCGTTACTCGAAGTCAGCACCGACAAGGTGGATAGCGAAATTCCCGCGCCCGCCGATGGCATCCTGACCGATCAACTGGCGCAGGTCGGACAGATGGTGACGACGGGCGCAATCGTGGCACACCTCACAGTAGCCAACGAGACCGCCGCCCCACCGCCCGCCAGCGCCCCTACCAGCAACGGCGAGAGCTATACCGGACATCTCACGCCCGTTGTGGCGCGGATGGCAGCCGAGCATCATCTCGACCTGGCGCATATCCCCGGCACGGGGCGCGATGGCCGCGTGACCAAGAAGGATGTGGAGGCGTATCTGGCGGCGCAAGCCAGCGCACCCGCCCCGACTGCTCCGGTTGCGCCCCCTGCCGTTGTTGCACCCGCGCCTGTGACCGCCGCCCCCCCAACCCGTGTGCATCCCATCGAGAGCCTGCCGCCGCCCACCGGAACGACACTCGTCCCGCACAGCGCCATGCGCCGCGCCATCGCCGACCACATGGTACGCAGTGTGCAGACTGCGCCGCACGTCACCACCGTATTCGAGTTCGATATGAGCGCCGTCCTCGCGCACCGCGAAGCGCATAAAGCCGCGTTCACCGCGCAAGGCGTGAACCTCACCCTGACCGCCTATTTCGTGGCAGGCTGCGTGAAGGCGCTGATCGCCAACCCTGTGCTGAACGCCCGCTGGACGGATGACGGACTGCTAATGAACCCTGCCGTCCATCTGGGGATCGCCGTCGCGCTGGAGGACGGCTTGATCGTGCCGGTCATCCGTAACGCGCAAGATTTGAACCTGCTCGGTACTGCCCGCGCTGTGAATGACCTCGCCAGCCGCGCCCGCAGTCGTCAATTGCAAGCCAACGAAGTACTCGGCGGGACGTTCAGCATCACCAATCACGGGGTCAGCGGTAGCCTGTTCGCCACACCCATCATCAACCAGCCGCAGACCGGCATTCTGGGCGTGGGCATCCTCGAAAAGCGGGTGAAGGCGATTGACGATATGATCGCCATCCGCCCCTGCTGCTATGTTTCGCTCACCTTCGACCACCGCGCCGCCGATGGCGCTGTGGGGGATGCGTTCATGCTCTCGCTCAAGCAAACGCTAGAGAAGTGGGCGTGACGATAGTGACCCTCATCCCCCGCCCCCTTCTCCCTCAGAGAGAAGGGGAGTAAGCGGATTACGCGATTCTGAAGTCCCTCGCCATGAGGGAGAGGGAAAAAGGGTGAGGGTTCATCTCAACCTAACCCGTAACCCGCAGGGGGGATGCGGCGGTTTACAGCACAACACTGTTCATCTGCTGGAGGACACCCTGTGATGCGCCTACGCTGGCTATTCTTTGTGCTTTTGCTGGCGCTGCTGGCGGCCTGCCAGCCGGCCACACCGGATTCCGCCCTGCCCACGCTGGCGGTACTGCCTAGCCTGACCCCCACCGAAACCGTCCCACCGCCGCCCACCGAAACCTTCACGCCCGAAGCCAGCGCCACGCCGACGAATACGCTCACGCCGACTATCACGCCCACGCCCACCGACACACCCGAACCCACGCTGCCGCCCCGCGCCACCGCCACCCCGCCGCCCACCGTCGAGCCGACGCTGGCGGCCATCGGGACGGCTACCGAAGCGGTGCTGGAGCAGCCCAAGTTCATGACGCTCACCCCGCCGCCGTTGGGGACGTTGCCACCGGCCACGCCGCAGCAGTTGGCGGATGTGGTCATCACCCAATCGCAGTTTCAGGAAGCGTTGAACACGCAGTTGAGCGCCTATCCTTCGATTCAACGGGCGGCGATAGATTTCGTGCCGGACGGGATAAATGTGGAACTGACCGCGCTAGGCGGGGAAGCCTTCATCACGGGCAGCGTGTTCGTGTCGGTTATCCTGACGGGCGATTTCGCCACCATCGGGCTAGGCGACATCCTGACCAACGCGCCCGAACCGCCCGAAGCCTATGTGAACGTGGTCACGGGCGATTTCCTGATGGCGATGCTGGGGGCGCTGGATGCGACCCTGCGGGCGCGGCTTGGCCCCGATCAAGACTTGAGTACCATTAAGGTAGACGATGACGCCATGCAGCTGACGCTGCTGGTTCCGAAACCGTAATCCGGTTGAGAAATGAAGGTGCATTCATGTCCCCCCATAAGAATCAAGTGAAGCAGGAAAGAGTCCCCACCCCAACCCCTCCCCATGCATGGGGAGGGGAAAAAGGGGAGGGGATTCTGCATCCAAAACCCCTTACTTTGATGTCTATGGGTGCATTCATGTCCCCTCGTTTGAAATGGTGGATCGCCGCGCTGCTGCTGTGCCTCGCGCCGGCGGCTGTGCTGGCACAAGACCCCACTTGCCCGCAGATCGTCCAGCAGGCGCTGGCCGCCGCCGATGCCGCTTGCGTGAACACCGGACGCAATCAGGCCTGCTACGGCAACGTGAATTTGAGCGCCATCCCGCAGCCGAACGTGACCGACTTCGCCTTCAACACAACAGGCGACCTCGCTAACGTCACCGACATCCAGCAAATGACGCTCTCCGGCATGGACACCGCCAGCGGGCAATGGGGCGTGGCGCTGCTCAAGTTGCAGGCCAACCTGCCGGAAACGATGCCGGGACAGAATGTGACCTTCCTGCTATTCGGGAATGTGGAAGTCACGAACGCCGTCAGCGAGGACAATCCCGATGGGCTGAAGCCGATGCAAGCCTTCTACCTGAAAACCGGCCTGCGCGATTCGCAGTGTGTGGAAGCGCCCGAAAGCGGGATGCTGGTGCAAACCCCGCAGGGCGTGGGCGAAGTGCAGTTCAACGTGAACGGCGTGGATGTGCAGATGGGTTCAACCGTGTTCTTTCAGGCAGACGCGGAGCAGGGCATGAGCGTGAGTACGCTGGAAGGCGCGGCTTACGTGCTGTCCGAAGGCGAACGACAGGTGATCGTGCCGGGGACATGGGTGCGCGTGCCGCTGAAGGCGCGGGACGATGATCCTGAAGGGTTCGCGCCCGCTGGCCTGCCCGAACTGCCCGAATCGTATGGCGGGCGGATAGATTTCCTGAAGGCGCTGCCGTTCGATCTGCTGGAACGCAAGATTGAACTGGCTGACCCCTTGAGCGAGGAACAAGTGGCGGCGCTACGCCAGCAGATCGAAGACCACCTGCGCGACGGCACGCCCCTGTGCGGCGAAGACCCGTTCCCCTCGTGCGACAAGTTCGACCTGTCGTCTATCGGCGACAACTTTCAGCGCGATTGCGTGTTCCCGCCGCGTTCAGCGGACGACAAGCGCCCGCTGTGCGCGGAAGTCACGCCGCCGCCGCCAAATACCGACATTGTGGATAACCGCCCGTGCGTGAACGAACCGGGGCCGGGCAACCCGCCAATGCCCGCCAACGAGACGCGCCCCTTCTGCGCCACACCTGTGCCGCAAAATTCCGGCGTGGTGGATGACCGCCCGTGTGTGTATAAGCCGGGGCCGGGCGACCCGCCAATGCCCGCCAGCGAGACGCGCCCCTTCTGCCCACCGCCGGGGCCGAACGGGGAGGCTTCGCCGCCGCCGTCATTCGATCAGCAAGTGCCACCGCCGCCATCCGACCCACAGCTACCCTCGCTGCCCTCCGGCGGCTGATGATTGCCACCGCGAACAAGGTTCGCCAGCACGGGGCGGGACAGCCAAAACGGTAAGTCCAGCCCCGTGTACCGCGTCTTTGATTCGCAGGATGCGTAAGGTAGACTTGAGCGCATCTCAAAAAGATAACCATCCGAAGGACAGAACAAACTCATGGCGAAAGAATACGATGTCGTCGTGCTCGGCGCAGGGCCGGGCGGTTACGTGGCAGCCATCCGCGCCAGCCAGCTCGGATTGAAAACCGCCATCGTCGAAAAGCAGTACTGGGGTGGCGTGTGCCTGAACGTGGGCTGCATCCCCTCCAAGGCGCTGCTACGCAATGCGGAACTGGCGCACATCTTCAAGCACGAGGCCAAAACGTTCGGCATCAAGGTCACGGGCGAAGTCACGTTCGACTTTGGCGAAGCGCACAAGCGCAGCCGCCGCGTGGCGGATGGTCGCGTGAAAGGCGTGCATTTCCTGATGCGTAAGAACAAGATTGATGAGTTTGAAGGCAGCGGCGCATTCACCGATGCCAATACCCTCACCGTCAAGCTGAACGCAGGCGGCGACGAAACGCTCAAGTTCAAGCACGCGATAATCGCGGCGGGCGCGACCACCCGCTTGATCCCCGGCTCGTCGCTCAGTGGGCGCGTCGTGACCTATGAAGAACAGATCATGGAAGCCAACCTGCCCAAGAGCATCATCATCGCCGGCGCGGGCGCGATTGGCGTGGAATTTGCCTACGTGATGAGCAACTTCGGCGTGGATGTGACCATCGTTGAATTCCTCGATCGCATGGTTCCGCTGGAAGATGAGGAAGTCTCGGCGGAATTGCGCAAGCAATACGAACGCTACGGCATCAAGATCATGACCGGCACGAAGGTCGAGAAGATCGAAGACACCGGCGCGAACGTGCGCGTGACCGTCACCCCGCCGGACGGCAAGACCGTCACGCTGGAGGCCGACAAGGTGATGCAGGCCATCGGCTTCAAGCCGCGCACCGAAGGCTACGGGCTGGAAAAGACCGGCGTGAAGCTGACCGATCGCGGCGCGATTGCCATCAACAGCAAGATGCAAACCAACGTGCCGCACATCTACGCCATCGGTGATGTGACCGCCAAGCTGATGCTGGCGCATGTGGCGGAAGCGATGGGCGTGATCGCCGCTGAGAATATCGCAGGTGCGCCCAGCGCCGAACTGGACTTCGACATGATGCCCCGCGCCACCTACTGCCAGCCGCAGATCGCCAGTTTTGGCTATACCGAGAAGCAGGCGCGGGATAAGGGCTACGAGATCAACGTCGCCAAGTTCCCATTTCAGGCCAACGGCAAGGCGCACGGGCTGGGCGATACCACCGGCTTCGTCAAGCTCATCAGCGATAAGAAGTACGGCGAAATGCTAGGCGCGCACATGATTGGCCCGGATGTGACCGAACTACTGCCGGAACTAACGCTGGCGCGACTGGCGGAACTCACGCCGGAAGAAATCGCCCGCAACGTTCACGCGCACCCGACACTGAGCGAGGCCATCAAGGAAGCGGCGCACGGCCTCGAAGGACACATGATTAACTTCTAACGCCGAGCGACGGCTTTAGGGACTCTCGCAGGGGCATGGCAAACCACCACGCCCCTGTTTTATGGTCTAGCAGGCGGGGTACGCGGGTTCAAACTGGCAAAATTTCCACAGGGGCAACAGCCCGCGCCACGCCGCACCCTTCCTTGCATACGGGGTACGATCCAGCACGAGGCGGATGTGGTCAACCGGCGAAAAGGGGTCATTGAGCGATTCAACGAGGCGCACGGTCAGCCGTTCGTACAGCCAATCCTCGCCCAGTGCGCCATAGCTCACCCGCAATTCGGGTTCGCCCAGCGCCAGCAGCACATCCCCCACACGCAGGCCGAGGCAGAACAGAATCACCGTGCGAACGCCCACGATCTGATAGCCGAAATACACATCCACGCAGGCCGGGGATGCGCCCTCCAGACGATACGGCAGCACGCGGTCTTGCAGTTCCACGCCCGTGACGCCCTTCATCTGCTTGCTGTAGCCGTTGGCCTGAAGGATGCCCTCGGCCTCGCGCACCGACGTTTGACCGGGGGTGATGCCGCGCCAGCAGCGCCCCACCTGCCCCGCACAGTCGGCGGTGAAATCCGTCAGGGACGGCGGCTGAAGGCGTGCCAGCAGCAGCAGCGCCGCCGCGCACAGGCCGATCAGCACCAGCAGCACCCCACCCGCACGAATGGCTAAACTGAACATGACCCCGATTTCATCCGTGTCTGCGCGCCTCGAATAAGATGACCGCCGCCGCCACCGCCGCGTTGAGCGACTCAGTATCAGCAGCCATCGGGATGCGAATACGGTGCTGCGCCAGCCGATCCGCCTCACCGCCTGCACCGTGCGCCTCACCGCCGATGACCAGCGCCCAGCGCCCAGACCAGTCGGCGCGGTCATAGGCTAATTCGCCCGCGCCGTCCGCCACATACACGGTATGTTGCGAACAGTAGGTTGCGATTGCGTCCCACTCGCGCTGCGCCAGCGGCACCCGGAAATGCGCTCCCATGCCGGCACGCAAACTTTTGGGGTTGTAGGGGTCAACGCAGGTCGGCGCGAGCAGCACGGCCTCCACGCCAGCGGCAGCAGCCGTCCGCAAAATCGTGCCGAGGTTGCCGGGGTCGCGCAGCGCATCCAGAATCAGCACGGCGCGGGGCTGCGCGGGCAAACGCGGCGCAGGCATGGCGAACGCCGCCACCACGCCCTGCGGTTGCTGCGTATCCGCCGCATGACGCAGCACCGCATCGGATACCGCCAGCACTGTCCCCCCCGCCCCCCGGACGCGCTCTCGCAAGCCCCCGTCCACCAATTCCGGGCTGAACAGCGCATGAACCGGACGCGCCCCCGCCGCCAGCGCGTCCGCCACCAACCGCACGCCTTCGAGGACGATCAGCCCCTCTTTGCGGCGGCGGCGCGAATCGGTTTGCAATAGCTTGGTCAGCTTCACCGTGTCGTTCTGCAAACTGGTGATGAGGCGTTCGTCTTTCACCGGACAGGACTCCTTGTGCCGAAAGCAAAACGGGGAGCAAATTGCTCCCCGTTGGGTGTCATAACCATTTTACGGACGGCGGCTACTCGACTTCGCGGCCACCCTTGAGCTTGGTGATGTACTCTTGAAATTCGTCGAACTTGCCTTCGATCAGCAGTTGCGCCTGCTTAGGCCACGACTTGGTAGCACCAGTGAGGAGGCTCACGCCGCCATGATGTACCACATCATTCAGTTCTTCGGGGGTCATGGCTGCGATCTGCGCCCATGTGCTGATTCCGGCCTTCTCCAGCGCCTTCGCGCTCTTGGGGCCGATGCCTTCAATCGTGGTCAGATCGTCACCAGCGGGCGACCGCTTCTTGACGACACGCGCTTTCGGCGCAGCGGGCGCGGCTACCGGAGCAGCAGCGGCGGCAGGCGCAGAAGCCTTCACGAGGGGCGGCAGAATACCCTTCGGGCCGGTGGAAGCCGTCGGAGCCGGGTGCTGCATACTGACAGCGGCCAGCTTGGTGAAGGTCTGCGGATCGCGCACGGCGATGTCGGCCAGCATTTTGCGGTCAACCAGCACGTTGGCATTCTGCAAGCCGTAAATGAACTTGCTGTAGCTCATGCCGTTGATGCGAGCAGCGGCGTTGATACGCATAATCCACAAACGACGCATATCGCGCTTGCGGGCGCGGCGACCCCGGAAGGCGTTCCACTGTGCCTTCAGCAGGGCTTCGTTCGTGCGGCGGTGTAGACTACCGCGCGTACCCCACATGCCTTTGGCCTTCTTCAACAGTTTCTTGTGCCAGCGGCGGCGTACAACGCCGGTTTTCGTTCTCGACATTTTTATAAGCTCCTGACAACGAAGACCCGGCGCGAATGCCCCGGGCCAGTGAAACGAGTCGGTTTCAAAAGGCCGGTTTAGCGACCGGGATTCTGACGGTACTTGCCCAGATAAGGTGCGAGTTTCTTAATCTTGCGCTGAATAGTCGCATTTCCCACGCCAATCAGCTTGTCCATCAAACGCTTGCTGCGCTTGGCGGTACGGCGGCGGAAATGGCTCTTACCACTCTTGGTGCGCACAACCAAACCGGTTCCGGTCACGCGGAAACGCTTGGCGGTTGCTTTGTGTGTCTTGATCTTATATTTCTTAGCCACAATCTTGCTCCGAGTTACTTCTTTTTATCGGATGCGGGCGACAAGACCATAATCATGGTATTCCCATCCATGGTCGGCTGCTGCTCGATGGCGGCCACATCCTGTAAATCCGCCGCGATTTCCAACATGCGCTGCAAAGCAATATCTGGATAGTCACGTTCGCGCCCACGAAACCGTGCGCGCACACGCACTTTCATGCCAGCCTTAATCCAGTTACGGGCATTCACCACTTTGAACCCCAGATGATGCTGGTCGGTCTTGGGGCGAAGCTGAATTTCCTTGACCTCGATGATCTTCTGCTGCTTCTTCGCCTCGCGTTCCTTCCGGCGCTTCTCATACTGGAACTTGCCGAAATCCATGATTCGGCAAACCGGCGGTTCTGCGTTCGGCGAGACTTCGACCAGATCGAGGCCGCGTTCCTCGGCCATTTGCAGCGCCGTCCGTGTGGAGACCACACCGATATTCTCGTTCGTGTCGGTAATGAGACGCACTTCACGAACACGAATCTGCTCGTTGATACGGTAGTTTACAGCGCTGATAGCCGGTACACCCTTACTGAATCAAAAACCTTATGAGTGACGAAAGTCTAGCATAGGGGGGAGGTAGAGTCAATGGGAGACGCGCTGTTAGCAAGGTAATCGCTCCAACGCTTCAAACGCTCTAGCGAGGATGAAAGGACGCGAACGGAGCGTTCGCGTGTTGGGATGTGCCATGAGGCGGGGTGCAGATGCACCCCTGACCCTCGTTCGCAGGCTAGACCTGAAGATGCTGCTTGAAAAAGGCCAACGTGCGCGTCCATGAATCTTCAGCGGCGGTGGCGTTGAAATTCGGGCCACGATCATTGAAGAACGAGTGCTTGGCCTCCGGGTATGTCTTGATGTCATGCTCGATGTGATGTTCGCTCAGTTTGGCTTCCAGCTTCTGCCCTGCCCCTTTGGTGAAATCGTTTTCGGGGTACGAACCCACCACCGGACAGGAACGGGCGACCGCATCCAACGGGCGCGGGTTCATCCCGTAGAAAGGCGCGATCACCTTCAGGCGCGGGTCGGCACTCGCCCATGCAATGGCGAACCCGCCGCCCAAGCAGAAACCAATCGCCCCCACCCGTGCGCCATCCACCTGCGGATGCTTCTCCAGCCACGACAGCGAATCTTTTAGACCGCTGATGCCGCTGTGGTTGAGCGAGTTCAACACCGAACCGGCGAAATAGCGGAACATGCACACCACTTGATTGCGCCCCGCGAACAGGTCTACCGCCAGCGCCGCATAACCCTCGCGGGCGAAGCGTTGGGCGATGTCGCGCATATTGTCGTTCAGGCCATAGGCTTCGTGGATGACCACCACCGCAGGAAAGGTGCCAGCGCCAGAAGGCAGCACCAGATACCCGTTCACCTTGCCCGTCGCGCTATTGAGCGCAACCCTCTCGTTGTGGAGTTCCGTGCCGGTCATAGAGCCTTCCTGTCCGAATCCATTTTCAATTGCGAAGCCCAATTCATGGATATAATGATTATCAACATAGCTCTTTTCCCAAAAGAAAGCAACAGTACACCATGCAGGGGATTTCACCCTGTTCAGCCCTGCCGTGCTAACCGCCCACCGTTGAAAGATGAAACGCAGGAACAATGGAATCGCCCGCAAAGAGAATGTCTGTAACGGCATCTTCGCATAATAAGGAGCAATCAAAATGGCTGTCGAATTTGGATTGGCACTGGTGGAACGCCATCCTGCAAGCAAGCTGACGCAATGGATGGAGGACATCGAGGCCGTCGTCCCGCTGATTCAAGGGACGTTCAAAAGCCTGTGGATGACTGACCACCTTTTCTGGAGCGATCTGTATACTTACGAAGCGTGGACGGTGCTTTCGTTCCTCGCAGCCAAGTTCCCGCAGTTTGACATCGGGCCGATGGTCATGGGGCAGAACTACCGCAACCCTGCCCTGCTGGCGAAGATGGCCTCCACGCTGCAAGTGTTCAGCGGCGGGCGGCTGTACCTCGGCGTGGGCGCGGGCTGGAAGGTGGACGAGTACGCAGGCTACGGCTATGACTACCCCACCCCCGGCGTGCGGCTGGAACAACTGCAAGACACTCTCGAAATCCTCAAGCGCCTATGGACGCAACCGGGCAAAGTGAGCTATAGCGGCAAGCACTATCAGGTGAAGGATGCCTATCTGGAACCGAAGCCCGTGCCGCCCCCGCCGCTGGTGATCGGCGTGAAGGGCGATAAGGCGCTGCGGTTGGCGGCACAATATGGCGACTGGTGGAATGTCTCGGACGCGCCGCTTGATGTGATGCGGACACGCATGGCGCTCCTCGACCAGTATTGCACCGAAATCGGGCGCGATCCGAAATCGCTGCGGCGCACATGGTTCGGGCGCATCGTCACCGGTCAGACCGAGGCCGACGTGCAACGCTGGGCTTCCAGCCGCGATACCACATGGACACGCCAGAACGCTTTCGTCGGCACGCCAGCGCAGGTGATCGAACAAATGCAGGAATACGTCGCTATCGGCGTGGACTATTTCATGCTGGACATCGTGGGGCAGCCGGACGCAGACGTGGTGCAGTTGGTCAGCGACGAAATCGCGCCCAAAGTGCGCGGCTAGAAACCACGCCGGTGACAGCTTGACCACCCAGACACTCCATCCTCCCGATTCTCCCGCATCTACACCCGCACCCCGTCGGCTGTCGTTCGCTGGCGGGGTGCTGCTGGCGGGCGCGGCGCTCCTGCTGCTGCTGCTGGCGGCGGCAGTGGGCATCATGACGACGCTGCGGCTCATCCCGGCGGGGCGCGTGGGCGTGGTGTTTCTATCGGACAGAAGCGGGGATGATGAAGTTTACCTGCTAGATGTGAATCTGGGCATTCAGCGCAACCTGACGCGCAGCGCCGGCTGGGATGGCTCGGCGGCACTGTCGGCAGATGGGCAGCGGGTGGCCTTCACCTCGCTACGAGATGGCAATCAAGAGTTGTACGCGATGGACGTGGGCGGGCGCAACCTGCGGCGGCTGACAGCAAACCCGGCGCGGGATGCGAAACCGGCATGGTCGCCAGATGGCACGCGCATCGCTTTCGCCAGTGACCGCGACGGCAACTGGGAACTGTACAGCATGGCGGCAGATGGCAGCGATGTACGGCGGCTGACGACTGAACCGCTGGAGGACACCGATCCCATCTGGTCGCCGGATGGCACACAGATCGCCTTCACCTCCTACCGGCGCAGCAATTGGGCGGTCTACATGATGAATGCCGATGGCAGCAATGTGCGGCGGGTGACGGATACCCGCGTGCGCCATCTCGAACCGGCATGGAGCGCCGATGGGCGGCATCTGCTGTATGTGTCTGACCAGTACAACCGCAACTTCGAGATTTACCGGATCAACGCCGACGGCAGCGACTTGCTGCGCCTGACGCAACAACCTGCGTGGGACTCGAGTCCGGTGTGGGTCAGCGGCGGGCGCATCGTGTTTGAATCACAGCGGGATGGCAGCCCGGATTTGTACATCATGGATGGGGACGGCACCCATATCCGCCGCCTGACCTTTGGGAATGCGCGTGACCGTGAACCTTCGTAACCAATCA
>CAIPFY010000267.1 GCA_903864435.1 uncultured Chloroflexota bacterium
ACTGATGATAGAAGACCTCAAGGCGCTATTTGACCTGAGTCTGTTGCCGGGGGAGGAGGATGGACATTTTCAGACCCTCGGTGGTTTCGTCATGGCGCAGTTAGGACATATCCCCGCCGCCGCCGATTCGTTCGATTGGAATGGGCTGCGCTTCGAGGTGATGGATATGGATGGCAAGCGTGTGGATAAAGTGCTGGTCAGCCGCAGGGACAGCCCGCCCAACGCGCCTGCGTAGGCCAACCGTCGCTTGTCGCCCCGCGCCGCGCTCCTGTATAATGCCGATCTGCTTCGTCCATTCAGGTGTGGAATTTGCCCTTGATTCAGCCCAACGCTTCCCCTGACGATACCCAACCGCGTTTTCCGAAAGTCACCTTGCCGGATCACGGCGGTTTTATAGACCCTGAACCCGCAGCCCGCAGCGGCCCTGGTTGCTTCGTGTATGCGCTGGTCGGTACGGTACTGGTTGGCCTCGCGGTCATCATCGTGGTGCTGGCCTCCGTCGCTGGCTGGACTTCCGGGCAGCATGTGGCACAGACCAACGCCACCGCCACCCAGAGCGCCGCCATTCAGGAGCAGCTAAACCGCATCCCCGCCGATGTCAGCAGCGGGAATCAGGTGCTGCTTAATGCTCGCATCGAATACCTTGCCACGCTCACACCGGGCGTTGCTGGCCTGCCGGACATCGTGTCCACCGCCACCGCCGTCTACCTGAACAGCCTGCCCACCGTCACCCCCACGCCGGGAATCACCCCGACGGTAGCCGCGACCCTCGCGCCCACCGCCGCACCACAGGCCACCACCCAATCCGGCGGCGTGGTGATTGACCTGCCCGCGCTGTTTTCCGAAGCGCAAACCGCCATCGCGGTCAGCGATTGGGATACCGCGATTGAATCGCTGGACATCATCCTCTCGGCAGATTCGACCTACGAACAGGCTACCGTTCGCCAGATGATGTCACAGTCGCTCACCAGTAAGGCGCTGGCGCTGTTCCGTTCTGGCGATACCGCCGACCTTGCCCAAGCCAACCTCCTGACGGATCGCGCCCGTCAATATGGTGATGTGGCCGATCTGGAATACGAAAGCTACATCGCCGGACAATATCTGGATGCGGTCAACAGCGAAGGCGTGGACTTCTCCAAAGCGATTCAGGCGCTGACCAACGTCTACAATCAGGTGCCGAACTACCGCGATGTGCGCAGCCGCCTGTTCAACCAGTATGCCGCGTATGGCGATGCGCTGGTCGCGGGCGGTCAGGTGTGTTTCGCCGTTGTACAGTATCAGAACGCGCTCAACCTGAGCAATGATGCGATCGTCAGCGGCAAGATGAACGCCGCCGCCACCGCCTGCGCCAACCCCACGCCAGTACCGCTACCCGGCACCGAACTGACCCCCGGCGCGATTGCCCCGGTCGGGCAGCAGTAACAGTAACCCCTGTGCGCCCCGCGATTCGCATCGTGGGGCGCTCTCATTTCCGTCTCATCTTGATCTAACCACGAATTTACACAATCGCCATAATCTTTATTACAAGCGAATCTGGAAAATGGGTTGTGCTCATTCCTCCGAAGTGGTAAGCGTTGTAATTGTAAGCAACCAGATTCGTGGGCAAGCAGGGATTAGGAGATTGGCGTCACCGATCCTACGGCAAGCCCGTCCCTCAACAAATCGCCCGGTCGTGTTCCCCCTCACACCGGGCGGTTTGTCGTGTGGCGACTAAAACCGATAGCAGCGGTAGAATAGACTCAATCACCCGCCCTCCGGCTTGAATAGGAGTATGCCTCGATATGAGCAACAGCAAAGCCATCCAGTACCGCACCACCATTGACAGCCTGACCGCCAACGAATTCGCCATCGAACTGAACGACGAACGTCTGGTCGGTATTTTCCGCGTCACCGGACTCAGCCCTTTCAAGCTGGAAGTTAAAACCACCACCCAGTTGAAGGCCATCAAAGAACCGTTCCAGATCGTCAAGATGTTCCAGCGCGACCCCGCCAACCCGATCAATACGTGGATGCGCGAAACTGCCACCGCAGGCGTGGACATTGTGCGCCCCAGCCGCACCATCACGGTGCTGGCGCTGGATGGCGGCATGGAAGTGCGGCGCTGGATATTCAAAGGCGCATGGATCAGCGCGGTCAGCTATTCGGACTTCAACACTGGCTCCGGCGACCTGATCGAAGAAACGCTCACGATCCAGTGGGATTATGTCGAAATCGGCTGGATGGCTGAATAACCGCCGCCCGCTAATGGTTGTTCGTTCGGCTGCCTGAACGGACAACCATCGCTCAATCCACGCTCAATTGGTCTGTTGACAGCCTGCCGTGATGGGACTATGCTGGCAAAAATCGCCTCCCCAACCCACATTGGCAGAATGTTATGGATACCACTGCTCACAACCCGACTCGACCCGGCAACTCTACCGACAACCGCCCCCCCCTAACCGAAGCCGAACGCGGCGCGATGCGTGCCTATTTGCAACGCTGCGAAGTGCGTTTGAGTACGTTGCACCGGGTAGCAACTGCCTTCATCAGCGGCGCAGGTCTGCTGCTGCTCATCCCTGTATTTGTGAAAGACGCGGTGGATAACCTGCTGTCTGTGCTGCTCACACAGGCGCATAATCAGTTCGACAGCATGGGACTGATCGGGTTGATCCTCACCGGACTGCTCTATGCGTGCCTGCTTTACCCGCTACTGCTGTCGCTCATCATCCCGCTTTACGGGGTGTACCTGCTGCTCAAGGACATCATTCACTTCTATTTCACCATCTACACGCCGGGTTTCTCCGAAAACCTGCTCAACCCCACCTTTGCCCTCACCGGCGTCATGTTCTCCAATGACGAGTCGCCAGCAGGCAAGCTGGGCGTGATGCGCTATCAATACGAGGCCACGCAGCACGGGTTCATGATCCCCTTCAGCCAAGAACGGTTGGAGTTATATTTCGATGGGCTGATCGAGGCCAGCGGTGGGGCAATCATCCCCGAATCGCGCCAGTTGAACCGCCTGCAAGAGATGAATGTGCTGCCGCAAACCTATGATGTGGAGGGCGTAAACCGCTTCAATGCCGCGCTAGGAATTGCTCGCAGCATTGACCGGACGCTGGAACAGGAAGTCGCCGTCACCGAAATGTCGCTGGTGCGGCATGTGCTGTACTTGCGGCGGCTGGTGTTGCGCTACGTCAAAACGCTGCTCATGTTCATCTGGACGATGCTGGTGGCCTTCATGCTGCTGCCGCTGCTCAAAGAACCCCGCATCCCGACCTTCGTCATTCTGTCACTGGGCTATCTGGTGTGGTCGCTCTCGGTCATGCGAATCATGCAATGGCCGCTGGACTGGATTTACCACCACCGCCACGAGGATAAAATGCCTCCGCAGGTTGACCCGCAGCTGACCATGATGCAGGAACAGGTGCGCCGCTTCTGCACTGGCGCGATTGCCACCTCGTCAGTGGCGCTCATCCTATCCATTCTGGCGCTGCGCGGTTGATTCACCCTCACGCACGGGCGTGGCGGCGGCGCAGATGTTCAAACCCCTCTCCCAACCGCTGAGTACAGCTAGGAGAGGGGAGAAATACAGTACGCTATGGCGCGAGATGTGTCCGCTTGCCTTACACCCCCTCAGCCATGAGGGAGTAAGGGGACGGGGGATGAGGGTGATTGCCCGAAAATCCGAATGCACCCCTCACGCACGGGCGCGGATGTGGCGGCGGCGCACCGTCAAGGCATACACCGCAACCAGCCCCGCCAGCACTGCGCCAATGCCACCGAGCAGCAGAATGCCGCTGGTATTGGCGCGTGCCCAACAACCGATTCGGGTGATGGCTGGCCTGTAGGTCTGAAGCACACTCGCAGGGAACGGGGCGGGGTCGGTGGTGGTCACGCCCTCATCACTTAAGGCCAGCACCCAATCACGCGAGACACCGCCCACGCTGAAATAGTAGTTGGTGCTGTAACTGCGGTTGGTGATGGTCAGTTCGTGTTCGGTGCTGAACTCGTTGCTCAAGGCACGGTCTACGTTCACCGCGCCGGGGTTGCGCCCTGTCCATACTTGGCTGGTGGTTGGAATATCCGTTTTCCAGTAAAACGTCAGTACAATGCCAGAAACGTCCACCCGTATATCGCTAATCTCCGGCACTTGTTGCTCGCTCAGGCGAAAGATCGTTTCTTCAGGAATCGGGATCGGGGCGCGGTCACTGCCATCCAGAATGAGCGCCGGGTCGGGTGTCGCGGGTTGTGCGCCCATATCGCTGAACAGGTTCACCATAACTTGTGCGATGATCGGCTCGGTTGCAATTGGCGTCACATCCTGCATCCCCAGCCCCCACGACCACTGAAGCGTTCCCGCCGAAAACACCAGCGCGCCGCTGGGCGCGGTGTAGTACACCATCTCCGAGGATTCAATCCGAACATCGCCTTTGCCGAAGTCGCCGGCATCCGTCAGGTTCATGCCGATGATCGGCGTACTCGCCAGTTCCCGCAATCCGGCAGGCTCAAAGCCGTTATCCGCCCGGCTATCCCACTCCCAACCCATAATCAGGTTGCCAACCGTCGCAAATGTTCCCTCTGGCAGCGCATTCAGCAGCGTGTGGCGGTACAGCGGGTCTTTGCCCTGTTCAGCTGAAATGCGCAGTGGCCAGAAGGCTTCGTCGTTATCCCCGATATACATCACGCCTAGCAGCGAGTTTTCGGGGTTGTTCGCGCCCTGCGGGTCGCGCCATGTGCCGGTATGAATGCCGGTCGGGTCTGCGGGGCCGCCTTCGGTGGTCTTGTAAACCACCATCACACTGTCCGGTTCGCGGGTCAGCGGGTCAGGCTCGAAGCGCACGCGCCAGTAGACGTTATTCGCGCCCATAAAGGCCAGATGAACCCCGGCGTCACGGGCAACCGTTACCGCATCCCGCATCTCTTGTGACCAGTATTCATCATGACCGGACGAAACGAACACCTGATGATCCAGCAGTTCGTTATGGGCGGCGGTTTTACCGGAACGGTGGGTATCCATATTGGTCGAATAGGTCAGGTCGTAACCATTCTGCTCCAGCCAGCGCATCAGGGGATACTCGACGCGAAAAAAATAATTCGGATCGCCGAGGGTCTGGTTGTAGGGGCGGTTGAACGACACCTTCACCGCACGGGATGTCCCGGCCAGCGTGGGGCAGAAACCGCTGTTCCAGTCATAGGTGGACTTGCCGCCGTAGTTGTTGTAAGCCTGTACCGTTGTCATGCCTTGCTGATACAACAGCGCCGAGTCGCGTTCATCTTCGCGCACCACGAACACTGTTTCATTCTGTCCGCCATCCACCTGCTGAACCCGCGCCAGATACACGCCCGAAACCCACTCCGGCGGAATGGACAGCGTATAGGAACGCGACCAAGTGCTGCATGTGCGCAAGCCGCTGTCATCCGCACGGGCGCAGGTCGGCTGCGGCGCGGCAGGTAGCCCCGCCCGCTGATAGACTTCACGCCCGCCCAGACCGCCATAATAGCCGAGGCGATAGATATTCAGATCGTAAGCAGTGGAAGATTGAACGAAAAAATCAATCGCTTCGCCCACGTTTAACGTATCGGTGGAAGCATAAATTTCGAGGCCCTCTTTATACGCGGTAATCACCCACGCATCAGTACCGGGCAGGCAGTTTTCGGCTACAACCGGATTGGCGGGGTTGGCGCAAGCCGCTTCATCCACCCCTTGATACGCAAAGGTTGCGCGGGGTGGAGAAGCATCTACGGGGAGGATGGATACGCTGAGGCACACACACAGCAGCAGCATAAACCGGATTCGTTCGCGGCGAAATGGAAACCGCATCCTTATCATCCTCCCCCAAAGACTGACAGCATCTAAGGCGTATTATGCCCGTAGATTTGGTACGAGCCGATTGTCTCGATCAGATTATAGTCTGATAAGCGGTCTTCTGGATACATACTGGTGTATATACCGAACGGGCCGACGATCACATAGTCCGGGTTGAATTCGCGGAAGTCATACTGGTCGGCAGCGGGTGCGCCGCCTTCCCATGTGTGTGCGACGGCATGAGCCAGCGAAATCTGCGGCGGATAGTGGAAGTTGGCGTTACTCAGCACGCCCAAATCCTGCTCCCACGTTTCGATCAGCGCCCCCTGCGGCACGTTGGCATCCACCCATGCCGCCACACTGTACGAAGCGTTATCCCCGCCAGAGCGAAGGTTGCTGACGTTGGTGTAGATCGGGAAAATGAGCGCCGGCAGCGACCAGCCTAGCACCAGCGCCCATTTCGCTTTGCCCGTTGCCCGCCCTTCGGTGAACAGTGCGTCCATGCGCGGCAGTTCGCCCACGAGGTCTTGCGCGGCGCGCAGCCCCACGATGGCCAGCAGCACCAGCGGGCCAAAGGCATAGCGTGGCCAACCGAGGGAAGCGACGAAGAAGGCCAGCCCGATGCTGATAAAAATCATCAACGTGCCGCTACGTTGACCGTTATCGGTGCGCGGTAGGCTGAGAAAGATACCATGCCCGATGAAGCCCAACGCCAACGCGCCGTACACACTGGCATCCACCAGAAAGCGCAGTGCCCGTTCGATGGTAGCCGGTTTCAAGATCAGGAACGCGCCCGAACTTGCCACCTTCAACGTTGCTAGATTTTCGGCAAGCGTGTCGCCGCCGCCCAGTTTGAGTACCACGAACGCCAGCCACGCGCCGAACAGCACCCCGGCCACCACGCCCGGAATGACGAAATGCTTCCAACCGCGCTGCCGGTACCAGACCAGATCAGTGATCCACGCCAGCAACAGGCTAGGCAGGATGAACATGGCGAACTGGTTCTTGGTGATGGACGCCAGCCCCATCAGCACGCCCACGCCGAGCAGGGCGGGGATGCCGCGCACGCCGGGGCGCAACCACAACCACAGCGCCGCCGTCAGGAAGAACAGGCCGGGAATTTCGCCCAGTACGGTGCGGGCGTGAAAAAAGAAATCCACGCCGGGAGACAGCAGCATCAGCACCAGCGCCGCCAGCGCGAACCATTCGCGCAGGAACAGCCGCGCCAGCCCATAAAAAGCGACCACCGCCCCTAGCGCATAAAGCACGATCACCAGCCGCGCCAGCGGAATGCCCAC
>CAIPFY010000268.1 GCA_903864435.1 uncultured Chloroflexota bacterium
ACCCGCCGCAGCAAATGCGTCATCGAGCGCAGTGGTCGCCATCTGCCGGAAAGCCAGCGCGAATTGTTCATAGGTGGCGGCGTTGACGGGTGTGGACACCGCAAAATCCAGCAAGCCCTGCCCGGTGGGAATGCGCTGTTCCGGTTCCGCATTGTTATACGCCTGCAATTCGCTCACTGTCGTGGCGGGCGCACCCGCCGAAGCCAGATAGCCCATCGTATCGTTTTGAAGGCCGCCAAACACCACCCAGATGAACGTGCCGGGGAGCGCCGCCAATGGAACATCTACCGCAGTAGCGCCTGCGCTCTGCAAGCCGTTGACGATCAGTTCAATGTTCGCTTCCCGTTCATCAGCGGCCACAACGGAATTTACATCACTCAGCAAATCAGCATGCAAAAGCCCAACCGAAACGCCATTCAGTGCATTTGCATCCAGTCCAGCCACATAATCCACATCCACCGTGTCAATCGCATTCAGCAGCACAGCGGCATCCGTCACCGTGCGTCCCACCGGCCCCGCTGAGTCCTGAAAGCGCACCAGCGGGATAACGCCTGCGCAGCTGACCAGATCACGACTGGGCTTCATCCCCACCACACCGTTAATCATCGCCGGATAGATCAGCGATCCCGAAGTCTCCGTCCCCACGCTCACCATCGTCAGGTAGGCACTGGTGGAAACGCCCGACCCGCTGCTCGAACCGCCCGCCGTCGTATTCGCATCATACGGGTTCACCGTCAACCCGCCCACCGCACTGAAACCGGGAGTCATCGAAATGGCTCCAGCCAGCTCAGACAGGTTCGCTTTGCCCAGAATGACCGCACCCGCCGCCCGCAGCGCCGTCACCACCGCCGCATCCTGTTCCGCCACATGATCGAGCAGGATAGCCGCGCCGCCCGTCGTGTGCATGGGCGCTACCGTCTCAATATTGTCCTTCAGGTTGACCGGAATGCCATGCAGCGGGCCCGTTGCCTTGCCCTCAGCACGCGCCTGATCTGCCGCACGCGCCTCGTCCAGCGCGTTCGGGTTTAGCTCCACATAGCTGTGCAACAGGCCATCGTACATCTGGATACGCGCCAGAAAATACACCGTCAGTTCTTCGGAGGTCAACGTCCCTGCCGCAAACGCCGCCTGAATATCGGGAACAGTGACATTCACCACCAGCGCATCAATCGCGGTCATGCGCGCCACTGTCAACGCGGTCAACGCATCCTGAAACGGGGTGAAATCTAACCCGCGCAGACGCGGGTTAGCCGGTGCTTGGGCGCTCACAATGCCGAAAGACAGCGCCGCCAAGATGAAAATCATGATGATCCGAAATAACATAACGCGCTCCTCATCACACAGATGACATCACTCGATAAAGAAATAGCACGAAGGCAAATGTTAATAAACTTATGATGAATTGCAATAGTCCATCCGAATTCCAAACAAACCCGAACACAATCCGCCCTCAACTGCCCCTACGATTTCCCTACGTCTCAGTCAGCGCATAGCTCTCCCTACACCAATCCCTTCGCCATTTGATAAAATGCGCGGCGTGAAGTAAAGTTCAATACCACAATGGAATCCCCTGCTGGTTTGAATCAACGTCCAAAATTTGGATAGACGAGAGGATAGTCATGCAACGAAATCAACGTTCCGTTTTCGGAATAAGCACCTTTGCCCTGTTGGCGCTGGCGCTCGTTCTCGCGCTGCTGCTGCAAACAGTAGCCCCCGTTACCGCGCAAGCTCCCACCCCCACCCCCAACGATCCCATCTGGCGCGGTTTCTCGGCTGTCCGTGAAGCCATTCAGAAGGAGCGTTCGGTAGACCTGAGCCTCGTGAAGGCCTACGATTGGGAACAGCAAGAATACAAAGCTGGCATTGACGACTGCGTGGATCTGGCTGACCCGAATTCGGGCCGCAAGGTTTACTTCGGCTGGACGTTCACCATCACCAGCATCCGCAACGAAGTCTTTCAGGGGCGCATCAGTTTCGACCTGAAGGAAGTCGCGGTCTGCGATCGGGTTGTCAGCGCCGCCGTCGCCCCGGTTGCGAACGGCACACCCAACCCCAACCTCCCCACCCCTGTCCCCGGCAGCGCCGCCGTCGGCGGCTTTGAAGCCGGTGGGCATGTGATGGAAATGAGCCTGAACACCTTCGGCCTGATGAACCGCGCTGGCATGCGCTGGGCGAAAGTCCAGATTCGCTACATGCAGGGCGACGACCCTAGCAAGACAGCGAGTTCAATCAATACGGCGAAGTCCAACAACTTCAAAATCCTGCTCGGCATCGTGGGCGATCCAGCTCAATTGGCCGCTGGCGGCGATGGCTACATCGCCCAGTACAGCCAGTTCGTAGCCGGCGTTTCGGCTCTGGGTGCGGACGCCATCGAAGTATGGAACGAACCGAACATTGACCGCGAATGGCCTGCGGGGCAGATCAACGGCGGCAACTAC
Source organism: uncultured Chloroflexota bacterium (assembly GCA_903864435.1). Classification (GTDB taxonomy): domain Bacteria; phylum Chloroflexota; class Anaerolineae; order Aggregatilineales; family Phototrophicaceae; genus CFX2. The sequence goes on from CAIPFY010000268.1 coordinate 2,439, forward strand.
ACCAAGCTGCTGGCCGCTGCCTACAACGCGATCAAATCGCGCAACGCCAACACGCTCGTCATCAGCGGCGCTCCTGCCCCCACTGGCTACTTCGGCGCAGCAGGCTGCACCGCCAACGGCTGCAACGACGATGTGTTCATGCAGCAGATGGCACAGGCCGGCGCCGGTCAATATATGGACTGCGTGGGTCTGCACTACAACGAAGGCATCATCGCCCCCAGCGCCAACACAGGCGACCCGCGTGGCAGCTACCCGTCGTACTACTTCCAATCCATGCTGGCGCGTGGCTACTCGCCGTTTGGTGGCAAGTCGGTGTGCTTCACCGAACTCGGCTACCTGTCGCCGCAGGGCTTCGGATCACCGCTGCCCGGTGGCTTCGCATGGGCGCAGAACACCACTGTCGCGCAGCACGCGCAATGGCTGGCGGAAGCCGCCACCCTCGCCGCGCAAAGTGGCAAGGTGCGCCTGATGATCGTGTGGAATGTGGACTTCCCGTTCTACACCGCCACCGACCCGATGGGCGGCTACGCCATGTTCCGCCCTGATGGAACTTGCCCCGCTTGCGACTCGCTGGGCGCGGTGCTGAAGAAATAGCCCTCGCGGACGCAATGTAAACAAAAACGAGATGGGTCAAGCGATCCATCTCGTTTTATTTTGTCATCTAGCTATCGCGCTTCAAACATCAGCCTGAATGCGGAGCGCCGCGCCGTGTGTCTGCCCCGCCTCAAACGACAGGTCGCGTTCCCCGCGCAGAGTCAGGGAGAGGATGCGCTCGCTGATCTCATTGGTCGCAAAGGTTTGCAACATCAACCGGAAATCGCCTAGCACAAAATCCACCCGCCCCTTACCGGCTGTCTGTGGCGCAACGCCCGTCAACGCGGTCAAGCGCATCACCGCTGCATCAAACCGCCCCGCAGGAATAGCCACCGTCAATGAAACCGTCCCCAGAGCGCGGTTGGCATGAGTCACCAGCGGGCGATCATCCGGCACGCGCAAATGACGCGGCGTTAAATCCTGTATCAGAAACGGGGACATGCTCTCGCCGACGGTAGCCGACTGCCAGCGCAGCGCCACCCCGTCCGGGCGCGCCCGCCCACCGGGAGGCCGCACCTCCAGCGCCACGCCCTGCGCGATGGCTGCGGTTGCTTGCGCCGCCACATCATCCGCCGCCAACGCATACCCGCCCCAACCTTCGCCCGCCGCGAACAGGAATAGGAAATTCCCGCGGTCATTCCGGTTCACCTTCGCCAGCAGCGCCGGGTTGGTCGGCGCTAACAGCTCCAGATAACTGCCGTCCGCGAACACAATCAGCGCGTTGTGCGTCTTCCCATCGGCATGAACGCCGCCGAACTCCACCGTGAAGCCGATAGACCGGAAGGCGGTCATGGCAACCGTCAAATCTTTCACCAGAATAATCGCATGATCGAAGCGAATCATGATGGAGTCTGCCTTTCTACAAGCACCTGTGCTTCCAATCCCAGCTCGCGCAACCGTTCGGCATAGCGGCGCAGCACCGGATGCCCATGATCGTCAAAATGCCCTTTGACGTGTTCGGTATCCAGCTGCGCCGCCGAATGTGGCTTCTTCACATCCTGCGCGAAGCGTCGTTGTTTGCGCTGATGTTCCCACCGTTCCAGAGAGTCCCCCACGCGCCCCGCCAGTAGCCCTTCCAGCAACCGCTTAACTGCCGCCCAGACCCCGACTAGCGACTGATCGGCTTCGGTGTAAAACGCGCCCAGAGCGTTCGGCATCTGCTGCGCCGTCCAGTCGTTCGCGTGCCGGAAAGCGCGGTAATGCGCCTCACCAAACAACGGAACCATCTGCACGACTTCATGCGCGAGGAAAATATCCTGCCCCTGCTGTACCAGCGCCGTTTCCGCCAGCACGTAATTCGGGCAGACCTGCGCCCCGCGCAACCGCGCCCATCGCACCAGCAAAATCGCGCAAGCCCGCGCCGTCCACACCCGCCCCGCCGCAGTAATCAACAGGTAATCTAGATCATCGTCGCCATGCGCCGCGTTCCGCACCGACAGCGCCCCGGTCAGCGCCACCATTCGCACGAACGGCAACCGCGCCAGCCATGTGCCGTAGTGCTGTGCCAGCGGCCACAACCGCCCGGAAGCGGCTTCTCGTGCCCCCCGCACTGCCAGCAAGTCGCCCCGCCCTGCCATGACCCAGTACGCCCCGTGCTGCTCCAGATGGCTTTGCAGGACGGATGACTCGCGCAGAGCAGATTCAATCTCGGTCAGGGTGATGGGGCGATCATGAATGAGGAAATGATGGAGTTCGGCGGCGGTCAGGGGAAAGTTGAACACATCAGCATAGAGTACCGTGCGTAGGATGGCTGCCTCAATTGGTTCCATCAACTCCCCCGTCATCCAAACGCCGGAAACAAAACTCAGGATCGCGGCTTACGAACCAAGCCAGTTCCAAACCCATGTATCTTTGAACTGACAGGTCGTGCTAATCGGCTCGAAATTAATGACCGCATTCCCCACGCTGCCATCGCGCATCAGATCGGGCATTTGCCCCACGTAACGCCCATCCACATAGAGCAGCAGGGTATCCCCGCGCACGATCAGCAGCAGGTGACGGCTATCCCCCGTGAAATCCGGTGTTTCGCCATAAATGCCCTGTGCGAACGACTCGCCCTGTCGGCGCGAAGCTCCGAACGCTCCGGTTTGATCCACATAAACCAGCGTATAATCGCTGTCATCCTGTGCGCGTGCCACCAAACCACAGCCCGTTTGACCGCCAAAAGCCGCCTGCCATGTCATCGTCGCGCCCATCGCCAGATTGCTGAACGTCAGCCCGCGCCCCAACCCCAAGCGGTTCACGCCGGGGCTACGCAACTCCACGCTGCTATCGGTCACGGTCAGCGCCATTTCGCCGCCCGCCGGAATCAGCCCGCGCCGCTGAAGCTCCTGCGCCTGAATGAGGGGTGTTCCGGTCATCAACTGGGACGGGATCAAACGATCCCCGTTGACCCAGACCGGCGTAGTCACCACCAGATCATCGAAACTCACCCCGACGCGGCTGGTCAGCGCGAGTGATGTTTCCAGTCCGAGGCCAATACGCCCGCCGGGGGGCAGCATGTCGTCTGTCACTTTACCGATCAGCTTGCCATCATAAAAAAAGTCGAAATTGGCATCGTTCACCAGCATCCCCAACCGGAATACCCGCGTATCGGGGACAATCGCGGGGTGCGGCGTCCAATCGCGCAAAATAGTCTCGCCTTCGGGGGTGTGCATCACGAACTGCCATTCCCCCGACGATTTGATCTTGAGCAGATAATAGCTACCGTCATCGCGCACACGCGCCGCGAAGCCGGCAATCCAGCCCGAATTGGCCTCGTCCACCTGCACATCCACCTGTGCATAATACTCAGTGGCGCTTTCCGTTTCCCCCGGTTGTATGACGATTCCCATCAACCGACTGCCTTCCAACGATAGCGCCAGCCGTCCGCCGGTCAACACAGGTTCCAGCCCTTCGGTTAGCGAGCGCCACTGCGCCCCGCCGCTGAAGCTATCGTCGCCACTAAGCGTCCCCAACCCCGGCAACATCAACACCGTGTACCCGCCCGTCGTGCCGCCATAGCCGCGTACCGTCAGCGTATAGGTATCGGCACGGGGCAGCGTGATGCCTTCCAGCACCGCGCTGGTATCGGTGGGATAAGCAGCATCATCATCCGAAATGAGAGTATTGCCCGCACTGGTGGCAATTTCCACCACCGGATCAAGATCGCCAGACGTGGCCTGCACCACGAAGGAAAGCATCTGCGTATCCACCGCGCTAAATGTCCACGACTGCGGCAACCCCGCCTGTACTTCGCCTTCCGCCACTTCCAGCAGTTGCAGCGTTCCCGGCGTGGTTTGCGCCCGCACCGGCACAGCGATCAGCAGCGCGGCGCAGCCCAGACACACCACCCGCAGTAAAAGTTGTTTTAGGGCAGCCATTGAGAAAACTGCTCGCTCAAACGGGTCAAATACTGTTCAAAATCGGGATACAGCATCTCCGCGCCATCATGCCAGCGGTGTTCTTCCGCCAGCCGGAGCCGCCGCTGCTCACCGGCCACCCGCAGCGAGTCGTTTTTTCCGGTCTTCTGGTCTTTGCTGCTGTGCAGTTCGGTGAAATGTCCGATTTTTTGCAGGGATTCGACCTGAGCAGGCGAAGCAAACGTATAGACCGCAAGGTAATCATCATTCTGTTCCAGCGCACAGGCCACCACATACCAGCCTTTAGGCATTCGGCTGCGGCGTGGAATCTTAAAAAACCACAACAAGCCGCTAGTGCCTTCATTAGCCTTCGCTTGACGCTGAATCTGTTCGCGCAGCACAATCCGCACACCAGCGTCATCCACCTGCACCACGCGCCCACTCGGCCAGCGTGCCTTCAACACGGGTTCGATCACCCGCATCATCAACGCGGCAAGGGCGGTCGCTGCCAACCCGGCCACAATGTTCAGGCCAGCACTGGGAATAAGCGCATTCAAAATCGCAAAAGCGATCATCCACGACACAACCAGCACGAACACCAGCGCCAGTTTCAGACGCGGGTGTTCACGGTCAACTTGAAAAACGAAGGGGCTGCTGTTCATAGGTAGTTATTCTGGTTTTTGAGCGACAAAGATAACCCGCGATGCACGCGACTTGGCGGGATCAAACAATTCCATTTTCGCGTTCAAAAGCGCATTGAGCGAAAATCCGCAGCGTTGAAGCAGCGACACAATCGCCTGCATCGGGAAGGCACGCGCCACGCGCTTCGCCTCCGAACGCACCCAACCGTCCGGTTGCTTGCGAAAGATCAGATAATCGGCAACATGGGTCTGCCGTTCGTAATCAAAATCGTTGCTCACAAATGCCGTCAAACGGGTGGGGCTGTTATACAGCAACCGATCACCGGACTCGCCTTCTTCAGCCAAACCTTGCACGGTCATCAAATCAAACATGAACAACTTGCCGGGGTCGAGGCCAGTAAACACGTTCGTAAATACCGATTCTAAATCGCGCAGGTTGTTCAAATCATTGATGAGATTCAGTGCCAGCACCAGATCAACGGATACGGTCACGCCCAGAGCAGCACGCACATCCGACTGTACCCAGCGAACGCTCACGCCTGAATCGGTAATCTTTTGCTGGGCGACGGCCAGCATTTCTGGCGATTGATCTATGCCAAAAACATTAAAGGAATATTGCGAAAGGTACTCCACACTCGCGCCAGTGCCGCATCCCATCACCGCGATTCGCCGCCCCAACCAGTCAACCCCTTGCGCGTAATCAATCAGGCGCGGGGTCATCTGACGGGCGTAATCCGCCATACCGATTTCGTCATAGACCTGAGCAAGAACGCTGTATTCAGCCGGCACGGGACACATCCCTCACAGTGGATAGTGGTCGTCGGCTGTAGGGTAGCACAAACAGGCGGAAACGGCGAGTCAACAGACCGTATGCGGGGTCAGCCCTCAGGCGCGATCAAACGGCATACGGTAGCCCTGACCGGGTACGGTGACGATGTAGACCGGATGGCGCGGATTCTGTTCGACCTTTTGCCGCAGCCGGGAAATATTGACGCGCAGCACGGAATAATCACCTTCGTAGGTGTCCCCCCACACGCTTTTCAACAGTTCATCATGGGTAATCAAATGACCGGCGCTCCGCATGAGTGTGAGCAACAAACCATATTCGGTCGGGGTGAGCAACAACCGCTGACCGCGAATGCTCACCTGCCGCCGTGAAATATCCAATTCAAGCTGCCGCACCACCAGTTTCGTTTCCGGTTGCGGAGTCCAGTCCACGCGCCGCAAAAGCGCATGAACCCGCGCCACCAACTCGTCCGGCGAAAACGGCTTGGACACATAATCGTCCGCGCCCGCTTCCAGCGCCGAAACCTTGTCGCGTTCGCGGTTGAACCCGCTGAGGACGATCAGCGGCAAAAAAGACTGCGAACGAAGCTGCTTCAGCACATCGAGGCCGTGAATATCGGGGAGATTCAAATCCAGAACCACCAGATCAGGGAACTCGCTGATAATATGATCCAGCGCAACCGCCCCCCGATCCACAGCCGCCGCTTCATAACCTGCCCCGTTGAGCAGCTCACAAACAAACTCGGCGGTGTCCTCGTCATCTTCCACAATCAATATATGCCGATTATCGCGCACGCTGGTCATAAGGCAATTTCTCGTAGCTCACTAACGAAACAATAATCAAACACAGCAACAACCAAGATGTAATCAATAGTAGCGAAGATTAGAAATTGTGCAAGCCATCGCAAAAAACTGCGCCCTCAAAAGTTTGTAAATTGTTTTGAAAAGAAAACATCTCACATATCAAGGTATGCTCGCTGAAAACAGCAGACGCACCTTGATATGCGAGATGAAGTAGGTACGGAGGAGGTTACTTCAGATTGGCGACAGCCCGCCGCAGCATGGCGAACCGTTCCTGAATGGCGGGCGACCCCTGTGCCAGCTGCCCTTCCACCGCATCCATCGCGGCGGCCAGCCCCGCCCCGAACGCAGGCCCGTGTTCAGCCAGCATTTGCTGCGCTTCAAAGTCAGTCGGCGCATTCAGCATTTCATTGATGAAACGCAGTTCCGGCGGCATGTTGGCTTGCAGCGCATTGACCACGCGGTTGTAGATGTCTTTCAGGCGCGAGCTGGCCGCCACATCGCCCCGGCGGCTGGCTTCCTGCACATTCGCCGAAAGCACCTGCATGAAGGTGTAGTCCAGCATTTGCAGGTTTTCAGCGATGATGGCATCCGGTTCCGGGCTGCTCAACAACACCCGCAGCAAATTCGCCGCCTCTTGCAGCGCCATCTGTGACTGCTGGTCAACCATCGCCGTCAATTCCGCTAACTGCTGACGCAGCGCATTCAGGCGATCGCGGTCTTCAGCCGGCGCTTGTACGATAGCAGCGGTCATCTCCTGAAAGAATATCTGGTCAAACGCGGGTCGGATCAACCCCACCAACGCCTGCAACCGCTGAGGATCATCCGCGTAAGCGATTGCCAGTTGCAGGAAATCGGCGCGGGTGGCATCCTCGCCCATCGCGTTCACCTGTTCGGCAACTTCCGCGATAGCCATCTCTTGCTGCTGGTTCTGCTCGATGAGCGATTGACCAAAAGTAGACAGTTCCACAATCGCGTTTTGCAGCATCGCCACGCGCTCCGCCGCATCCTGCCGCCCTTGCTGAAGGAACTGCTGAACCACAAGGCTCATTGTCTGCATGAACTGTGCGTCAATCTGGGCATCGTACTTGGCAACCAGTTCGGGCAGGGTGGTCGGGTTCGCCTGAAGGAATTGCTCCACCAGTTTCACACGGTCGCGCTGCGCCTGAATCATTTCGGAAGTCACCCCGTCCGCCTGCAAAACCTGATCTATCAAGCCCTGCATGGTCAGCGCCGAACGCGGCTGAAGCAGGTAGGCTTTGAACGCCCCCTGCGGCAAGCTGCTGGTCACTTCGCGCATAAGTTCGCCAATCGCCCGTTCCTGCGCGTCTTTCGACATCCCCAGTTCCATCGGCGTGAACGATACCAGCAGTTCTTTGCTGCCATCATGGTACAGAATGGGCGTGAGGACGCTGTTGGGTGTGCCGCAGTTCGGGCACTGGTAGATGTTCAACTGACCGGAAAGCAGTGCAATCTTCGCCTGCGGATTGTCGGTAGGATCAATCACGCTATGAACGCTAACGCGAAAAGGCTGGCGGCACTGCGAACAGGCAATCGAAGTTTGTGCAGTCTTGGGCATATTGGCTCCCCGAATCAATTAAACCATAGAGGTTAAAGGCAACGTAAAATAAAAAGTGGAACCCGCACCGGGCTTGCTCTTGACGCGAATCGTCCCGCCATGCGCTTCCACAATGGCCTTCGCCAGATACAGCCCAAGCCCTGTTCCTTTGGTCTTGCGACTGAGAGCGCCATCCACACGAAAAAAGCGGTCAAAAACACGCGCCTGATCGTTCTCGTTAATGCCAACGCCCTGATCGCGCACATAGACCGTTGCAATCTGTTCATCCACCTCGCCGCCCACCGTGATCGTGCCGCCTTCCGGCGAATACTTGATCGCGTTGCTCACAAGGTTATCCAGCACCTGCCGCAGCCGCACCGCATCGGCCTGCACCAGCGGGAACCCGTTCGGGAAACTCACCGCGAAGGTATGCTTCGTCGTCTGGGTGCGGAAGCGTTCGACCACCTCCGTCGCCAGTTCGTCCACCTGCACATCGCTCAAATCCAGCCGCATCCGTTCTGCCCGCAGCTTGCTGGTCGCCAGCAAATTTTCGATCAGTTCGGTCAGCCGGTCGGCTTCTTCCTCAATCACCATCAGCCCGTTCTGAATCACCGAAGGGTCCCATGTGGCATCTTCGCGCCGCAAAGTTCCGGCATAGCCTTTAATCAGCGCCACCGGGGTCTTGAGTTCGTGCGAAACGGTGGAGATGAACACATTCTGCATTTCCTGTGCGCGGCGAAAATGCGTGTTATCGCGCACATTGGCGATGATATTCGTCAGTTTGCCATCATCATTCAACAGCGGCGCATAGGTGATCCCCACGCTCAACGTCAGCCCATCCCGCCGCACCAGATCGCCTTCCACATACAGCGTATCGGTTGGCGCTTCACCGCCCAACCGGAACGGCCATCCGTCCGCCATCGCCTGCTGCAAATCTTCATGTTCCAACCGCGCCCACTCGATGACTTCGCTATGGTCGCGCCCCAACGCATCCTGAACCGTCCAGCCGGTCATCCGTTCCAGAGCGCGGTTGAACCCCAGAATACGCATCTGCGTATCGAGGAACATCACCCCGTCTGCGCTGTATTCCAGAATGGCAGCCAGCCGTTTCCGATCCTGATCTATGCGGTTGTAAAGCTGCGCGTTGTAAACCGCAATCGCCGCTTGGTCAGCGAAACTCTGCAACATTTGCAGATCATTCTCGGTGGCCTGCGCCCACAGTGACCGGAACACGATCAGCAGCCCCACCGGTTCGGCCTTAATCACCAGCGGCAAGAACAACGACTGGCGCAACTTACGATCCAGCGATACCGCCATCTGGTTCAGCTTAGTGGTCAAAAATTCACGATCCCCACCCTGCCCCACGCTGCTCACCAGTTCGTCCAGCCGGTGATTCAAGTCTGGCAACCGATCCGACTCCACGCCCAGCGTCGCCCGAATCGTATAACGATCCTCGTCCGTTTCGCGCAGCGCCACCAGCCCGATTTGACCAGATAACATCACCACCGAAGCGTTCAATACCAAGCGCAAAACCTCACCCAGATCCAACTGGGCGGTCATGGCGCGGGAAATTTCCAGCAGGAAATCGCGCTGGCGAACGCGGCTATCGTACAGTGTCAACATGACCGCCATTGTAACAGCATCACCAGCGCAGTTAAAGCGCAGGCCGCTGTTTCTATTGCATTTCTAGCGGGAGCAGGACAGATTATCGCCGTCAGGGGTAGCACACGGAAAAGCTGAACATTACGCAGCTTATGAATGCCATTTTCGTGACAAAATACTTAATAATCGTTATAATAAAATTAGGCCTAGAAATAACATTTATCTGGAGGGATTCAGATGACACAGCATAAATCGCCTTTTGTGCTTCTTTGCCTTGTTCTGTTTTTTATGCTGGCTTTCAGCACCGTCTTTCCGGCCTATGCCCAAACACCCCAGATTGCCCAAACGCTGGATGGACAAATCTCAATCCAGTTGCCGCAGGGCTGGGTGGCGCGGGATGCCGCCGAACCCAACTTCACATCCATTCTGGCCTTCGGTGATACGCCACAATCGCTCCAACTCGTCATTAACTCGTTGACCGCCCCTTCCACCCAAGTCGTTGCGGGCATGAACGGCTTGATCGCCATCATAAACCCGCAGTTGATCGGTGGCCTCCCGGGAGACCAAGCGGTATCGGCGCTGCTAAACAGCATGATTGCCACCGTGCAACAAAGCGGCGGAACCATTCTCGACCAGCAATCTTTCATGCTCGGCGGGCAGTATCCGGCCTCGATTGCGCTGGTATCGGTGCCCTCGCAACAGGCGAAAGGCTACGTAGGCGCTTTTCAGGCGGGCAGTAACGTCGTTCAGTTCCAGATTGGCGCCTCGCCCGAAAGCGCCTTCGACGCCAACCAGCAAACGTTCAACGCCATCGTGGACTCGATCCGCGTTCCCGCCGAAACCCCGAACAACGTCATCGCCAAGCCGACAGCCGTCCCATTAGGGCAGTCCGACATCGCCCCCGGTCAGAGCGCGGACGGCGCGTTCTCGTTCACGCTGCCGCAGGGCTGGGCGCAGCAACCGTTGACGCTGCCCAACTTCGGCGAAACATACGCTTTTGGCAGCAGCGCCGCCGCTTTGCAGGGGATTATCGGACTCTTTGCAAACGGGAATCAGGCGGCTACCGTGAATGGCGTAGGCGGCTTTGTTGGCGCGGTTGATCCAGCGCAAATTCAAGGTCAAAAGCTGGATGATCTCGTTTCGCCGATTATGCAGGGCATCCTCAGCAGCGTGCAGGGCAGCGGCGTCACCATCCTCCAGCAACCCGCACAACACCTGTTTGGCGGGCAGTATTCCGGTCTGCTCACGCTGACCAATCTCGGCTATATCGCGGTGCTGCACTCGGATAGCGTGCTGCTGGTTTCGGTGATCGTCAGCAGCGATGTCAACACAGATCAAAACGTGCTGACCGGCATCCTCGAAAGCATCCGTATAGGCGGCGCAACAACCGTTTCGCCCGTCCCTGTGCAGAAGCCAACCGCAGCACCCGCCCCGAACACCGGCGCGGCGCAGACCATCCGCAGCGCCGACGGGCGCATCTTGCTCTCGTTACCCGGCAATTGGGTGGTCATGGATCACAGCGCGGACGCGGACATCCTCGCCTACGGCGATACCAGCGCCGCCGCCCAGTCGCGCCTGTTCGCCGCCAAACCTGACCTGACGACCAGCGCCCCGATCAGCGGGAACGGCGGCCTGATTATCCTGTACCCGATGTCGCAGTTCGGCATTGACCCCGCCAATCCCGATTTGAGTAGTTTGATGCAACGCGCACTAGGCGGGCTGGCTGGCTACACCATCGAACAACCCGTACAGCCCCTACAAGGCATGGGGGGTGGGCTGGTCGCCGTCATTTCCGGCGCAGAACGCGGCTATTTGGCGCTCATCCCGTTCGGGGACATGATCGCCTATGTCACCGCCACTGGCACACCGGACTCGTTCCCGGCGAACCAGAGCGCCCTGCTCACCATCCTGCAATCCATCCGCGTTCCCGCCGCACCGGAAGGTAGCGGGCTGGGCGGCTTAGGCGGGCTGGGCGCGGAAGCCACCGCCGAACCCACCGCAGCCGGCATCGGCGGATTAAGCTAATCGTTAGAGCGCCAAACAAAACGGGCTGCCGCGTGGTAGCCCGTTTGCCTTCACCCTCATCGCCGACCCTCCCCTCATGGCGAAGGGAGTAAAGCGGTCACGATACGTAACAGGTTTCAATCCAACCGCAGAAACGGTTGGCGGCGCGGGGGCGGCGGACTATCCAGATCGTCGTCGCTATCGTCGGCGGTGAAAAAGGTATCCCACAACGCCTGCGCTTTGTCGGGATACTGTTGCAGCCATTCCGCCGGTTTCATCAACCGTGCCCGGTACACCGCCGCCGAATAATGGCGCAGTTCGTCGGTCATCCCCTTCTTGGCAGCCAGATACCCGTCAATCGTGCGGATTAAGCGGCTGCCCATCGGCGTCAACCGCCCGTTGGACGCAAACGGCGACTCGTCTTTGAAAGGTACCCATCCCGATTCAGCCATAGTCCCTCTATCCCTGCCTGATATTGACCAACCCAGAGCCTATCCAGTGCAATTGAGAAGCAGATGAATGAGGAATGGGCGTTTGCCAGCCTTAATCCCCTGCCATGCGCTTCAATTCGTACAGTTTGGTGAGCGCCTCCAACGGGCTGAGGTGATCCACTTGCAGCTTTTTCAACGCCTCCAGCGCCGGATTCGCCGCCTCGTTGAACATCCGCATTTGTCCGGCGCCTTCGCTGGTACGCTGCTGTCGAGTGGACGGCACAGGCGGCGGCGCGGTCGGCAGTTTGAAATCGCTGCTCTGGCTTTCCAACTGAGCCAGCAGTTCCCGCGCTCTGTCCACCACCGGACGCGGCATCCCCGCCAGTTGCGCCACATGCACGCCGTAACTGCGATCTGCGCCACCGGGTAGGAGCTTGTGCAGGAACACAATGCTCTCGCCTTCTTCGCTCACGCCCACATTGAAATTGCGGCAGCGCGGCAGGATGTTCGGCAGTTCGGTCAATTCGTGGTAGTGCGTGGCAAATAGCGTGCGGCAGTTCAAACGCGGGTTGTTGTGGATGTATTCCACCACCGCCCGCGCAATCGCCAGCCCGTCATAGGTAGAAGTGCCGCGCCCCACTTCATCGAGGATGAGCAGGCTGCGGCGGGTGCTGCCGGAGAGCAACCGCGCTGTCTCGACCATTTCCACCATGAACGTACTCTGTCCGGCGTGAATTTCGTCCTGCGCCCCGATACGTGCAAAAATGCGGTCAACCAGCCCGATAGTCGCCTCGTCGGCTGGCACAAAGCTGCCAATCTGCGCCATCAGGGTGATGATTGCCACCTGCCGGATATAGGTGGATTTGCCGGACATATTCGGCCCTGTAATCAGATGGACGCGGGACATCGAGTCGAAATGGGTATCATTCGGCACATAGCGCGTGCCGCTGTCCAGCAGCCGTTCCACCACCGGATGCCGTGCGCCTTTCAACAACAGCAGATCGTCATCGGTGAGCGTGGGGCGCACATAGCCTTCGCGCACCGCCACTTCCGCCAGCGACAGCAGCACGTCCAGATGGGCAATCGCCCGCGCCGTCTGAAGCAAGCGCGACGCGGCCTGCGTCAGATCGCTGCACAACTCGTCATACAGTTTGCGCTCCACCGCCATAATTTCTTGCTCGGCGTTCAGCACCAGCGTTTCGTACTCTTTGAGTTCCGGCGTGATGTAGCGTTCGGCATTGACCAGCGTTTGCTTACGAATATAGTCCGCAGGCACGCGGTCTGTGTTGGCGTTGCTGACTTCGATGTAGTAGCCGAAAACCTTGTTAAAGCCCACTTTAACGCTGGCGATCCCCGTGCGCCGCCGTTCCTGCGGTTCGAGGTTGGCGATCCAGTCGCGGGCATCCCGCGTAGCCGCCAGAATGTCGTCCAGTTCCTGCGCGTAGCCGGGGCGAATCACGCCCATTGTGTTCAGTGTAGCCGGCGGGTCATCCGCCACCGCCCGCACCACATGGTCGCCCACATCCTCGCAAGCGTGCATCGTTTTGAGCAGCGCCGCCAGCGGGGGCAGCGGCTCAATCAGCTTTTGAATCTGCGGCACGACCATCAAACTTTCGCGCAGGCCGAGCAGATCACGCGGGCCAGCCCGCCCCACCGTCAGGCGGTTCGTCAGCCGTTCCAGATCAGAAATTTGCTTGAGCGCCACCAGCAGTTCCGCCCGCAGCGCCCCATCCTGCACCAGTGCTTCCACCGCCTCCAAACGGGCGTTCAGCCGGTTCAAGTCGAGCAGCGGTTGGCTGATCCATGTCCGCAGCAGCCGCGCCCCCATCGCCGTCACCGTCCGGTCAAGGATGCTCAACAGGCTGCCATCGGCTTTGCGGCTGCGGATCGTCTCGGTCAGTTCCAGATTGCGGCGCGTGAACGGGTCAAGCACCATGAACGAGGCTGTCGAATACGTCCGCAGGCTGCTCAACTGCGAGAGTGAGCCGCGCTGCGTATCTCGCACGTACTGAAGCAGCCCGCCCGCCGCGCAAATCGCCGCTGGCAGTCCCGCAAGGCCGAAACCATCCAGCGTGCGCGTACCAAAATGCTGATTCAAGCAGTTCTCAGCGGCGCTGCGTTCAAAACGCCAGTCCGCGCTGCCGCTGAGATGCGCCCCGGCGGGGACAGTCACGCCGCGATCCACCCACGTTTGCGGCATCAGGATTTCACGCGGACTCAACCGGGCGATTTCCTCTAACACCAGCATCCCCACGCCTTCGCCTTCCAACTGTGTCGCGGCAAACTCCCCCGTCGAAATATCGGCATAGGCCACGCCTGCCCGCGTCCACTGTCCCGATTCGGCATCCCCCACCGGATACACCGCCATCAGATAGTTCGCCCGCGTTTCTTCCAGCAGTTCCGGCTCGATCACCGTGCCGGGTGTCACCACGCGGGTGACTTCGCGCTCGACAATGCCGCGCCCGTCGGGTTCGCTCATCTGCTCGCAAACCGCAACGTGATAGCCCTTCTCGATCAGCTTGGCGACATACGACTCCAGCGCGTGATACGGCACGCCGGCCATCGGCACGCGATCGTCCTTGCTGACGGGGCGACCGGTGAGTACCAGATCAAGTTCGCGGGCGGCAACTTCCGCATCCGCATCGAACGTCTCGTAAAAATCGCCCAACCGGAAAAATAAGATACAATCGGGATATTGTTTCTTGATGTCGAGATACTGCTGGCGTAAAGGTGTAACACGCACCATCTGGCGACCTATCTAAAATCTGGGAAGTTCGTCACACTTAAGGTGTGTATTCTAACAATCACTGAACACCTGTTCAACTGGTAGCATTCCATCAATTTATTTTCGATAAATGAGTGGAGATCATGGCTGAAGCGATTATTGGCGTAGACTTGGGCGGAACGCGGGTACGGGCTGCCCGTATGACCCACAAACTCGAAATCCTCGAACGGCAGGAAATGCTCACCGAAGACGAGCGCGGGCTGGACGCGACTCTGGAACGGATTCAAGAGATGATCCGGGGCGTGCTTCCCACTGATGGCACACCCGTCGAAGGCATCGGCGTATCCGTCCCCGGCCCCACCAACCCCGTCGCAGGCGTGGTGGTTGCGCCGCCCAACCTGAAGGGCTGGCACAACGTCCCGCTGGCACGCATCCTGCACAACACATTCAATGTTCCCGTCTACATCGGCAACGATGCCAACGTAGCGGGGCTTGCCGAAACCGTGATGGGCGCGGCGGTGGGCTACCGTCATGTCGTCTTCATCACCGTAAGTACCGGCATTGGCAGCGGCATCATTTGCGACGGCAAAATCTTGCTCGGTCGAACCGGACTGGCCGCCGAAGCCGGACACATGATCCTCGTCACGGGAGATCACGTCAGCACGCTGGAAAAAGAATCGGCTGGTCCTGCCTTAGCCCGCAAAGCGCGGACACGGTTAGAAGCCGGTGGGCAATCGCTCATGCACGATCTGGTAGACGGCGACCTCTCGCAAATCAGCGGTTCAACGGTGGGACGCGCCGCCGTTCAAGGCGACGCGCTGGCGTTAGAAGTCGTGCGCGATGGCGGACACAAGCTAGGCTTGGGCATCGTCAGCCTGCTGCACCTGTTCAACCCGGAAATCGTGGTGATCGGCGGCGGCGTGAGCAACCTCGGTGAACTGCTGTTTGCCCCCATGCGCGAAGCCATTCAGGAATACTGCATTGACCGCGCCTACTGGGAAAACCTGCGCATCGAACGCGCCGCGCTAGGCGAAAACGTGAGCGTGATCGGCGCGGGGTCGCTGGTGGTCACGCAGGGCGGCATGTCCGATGTGGCAGAAGCCGCTGC
>CAIPFY010000269.1 GCA_903864435.1 uncultured Chloroflexota bacterium
CGACCCGCTGGAAATTTACACCACCCGCCCGGATACGCTGTGGGGCGCGACCTTCATGGTGCTGGCGCCCGAACACCCGCTGGTCGCCAAGCTGACCACGCCCGACCAGCAGGCGGCGGTGACGGCTTATGTGGCGGCGGCGGCACGCAGCACCGAAATCGAGCGCACGGCGGAAGGCCGCGAAAAGACCGGCGTGTTCACGGGCGGCTATGCCATCAATCCGGTTACACAGACGCGCATTCCGGTATGGACTGCCGATTACGTCATGATCTCCTACGGCACAGGCGCGATTATGGCGGTGCCTTCCGGCGATCAGCGCGACTTCGACTTTGCCCGCAAGTTCGGATTGGAAATTATTCCGGTGGTGCAACCGGAAGGCGTGGCCTATGACGGCACGACCATGACCGAAGCCTATGATGGCGCGGGCGTGATGGTGAACAGCGGTTTGCTGAACGGCATGATTTCCAACGGGCAGAAGGGGCGCAAGAACCCGGCTGTGGATGCCGCGATTCGCCATCTGGAAACGATAGGCGTGGGCAAAGAGGCCATCAACTACCGCCTGCGCGACTGGTTGATTTCGCGTCAACGTTACTGGGGTTCGCCCATCCCGATGATCGGGAAGTCCGATGGTACGTATGAACCCGCGCCGGACGATCAAATGCCGGTGCTGCTACCCGACGATGTGGACTTCCTGCCCACCGGACAGAGTCCGCTGAAACTGCACGCAGGCTTCCAGACGACGGTGGACAGCAGCGGTCAGCCTGCCAAGCGCGAAACCGACACGATGGACACCTTCATGTGTTCGTCGTGGTATCAGTACCGCTACCTGAGTCCGCATTACAGCGCCGCGCCTTTCGACCCCGAAGAAGCGGCTTACTGGTTGCCGGTGGATGTGTATACCGGCGGCGCGGAACATGCCACCATGCACCTGCTGTATACGCGCTGGTTCACGAAGGCCATGCGCGATCTGGGCATGTTCGATCAGACGGTGGCGGTCATGCGCCAGAACGGGCGCGATCCGGCTGTGCTGGATTTGGGCGAACCGATGCTGAAACTGCGCAATCAGGGGCAGGTGTTGGGCGAGGAGCGCGATGGGCATTTCATCGTGGCCTCCGGCTCATGGCAGGGTGCCAAGCTGTTCGCCGATAAGGTGGACGTGATTGACCGCAAAGACGCGCCCAACGGCTTTAACGGCGTGGTCGGTGAGATTGTCAAACGCACTGAGAACCTGCTGACGGTGGAAGTGGGCGAAGGTGAACTGCGGACGGTTGAAGTACAGCCGGACGCGAAAATCACCATTCCGGGCATCGAAGGCGCATGTCGTGCCGACCAACTGAAGCACCATCTGGAAATTCAGCGCATGTCCAAGAGCAAGGGCAACGTGGTCAACCCCGACGAATGGGTGGCGCGGCATGGCTCTGACAGTGTACGCGCTTACCTGATGTTCGGCTTCGACTGGCAGAAGGGCGGCCCGTGGGATAGCAAGGGCATTCAGGGCGTGGTGCGCTGGATTAACGATGTTTGGGACATCGTGACCGGCTACCAACCGCCTGCCAGCGGGGACGCGGAGGCCGAACGTGAAGCCGAACGGCGCGTTCACCAGACGATCAAGAAGGTGAGCGACAGCTTCGAGAACTTCAGCTTCAACACGGCGGTTTCCGGCTTGATGGAACTGAAGAACGCGCTGAAAGCGATCAGCCGCGAGAACAAAGTGGGCGCTGCGGTGTGGGGCGAGGCCGTTCGCACGATGCTGCTGCTGATGGCGCCCATCACGCCGCACATCGCAGAAGAACTGTGGGCGCAGCAGGGGCATCCCTACAGCGTGCATCGGCAGGATTGGCCGGTTTATGACGCGGCGAAGGCCGCCGAGGACAGCCTGATTCTGGTGGTGCAGGTGAACGGCAAGGTGCGTGACCGCATCGAAGTGGCGGCGACCATTGACGAGGCCGGTGCGCGGGAAGTGGCGCTGGCGAGTGAAATTGTGCAGAAGCAGTTGAACGGTGCTGCACCCAAGAAGGTAATCTACATTCCCTCACGCGGCGGGCAAGAGCCGAAGATCAGCATCGTCGTTTAGGCGGTTGTATCAGCAAGGGACACACAAACGGGAGGCGCACTGGCCTCCCGTTTTATATGGTTTACCAATATCGTTTCACCCCGTAAGCATCAAAAATAGAATCAACGCCAATTATCGGCAGTTGTTCAACCAGTGATTGTGCGACGATTAATCTGTCGAATGGGTCACGGTGATGAAAGGGGAGTGTGACTACAGTTCCAACATGGCGTGTGGTGATTCCTAACAGGCTAATGCTATTTTTGTATATTTGAACATTGATGAACTCATCAAATGGGGTTGGCATTTCAAGTTTCCCCAGACTGATTTTGATCGCCATTTCCCAGATGCTTGCAATACTCAGGTAGACAGTGTGTTCTGGGTTTTCGATGAGCATTTTTGCGCTCGAACTGAGCGCAGAATCGTCAATTATGAACCACAGAAAAGTATGTGTATCCAGAAGATACGCCATTATACGTACTCGTCAAAATCAGCAAGCGGGGCATCAAAGTCGGCGGCGATTTTGATCTGATGGCGGGCGCTACCTGCCTTGCGCGAACGGGTAGCGGCTATCGGAACAAGCTGCACCGCCTGTTCGTTCTCGCCTAGAATCAGCACGGTTGCGCCATGCTGTGCCGCCTCAATCAACTGTTGAAGATGATCCTGTGCTTCCTGTATCGAGTAGCGTTCCATCAATCGCATCCTCTCTTTTGACTGATTATAGAACGTTTTACCCGAAGGGTTCCTACCCGCGCAGAGTGCTAATGTCGCCTTGCACTTCCAGCCCTGCGTTGCGTCCGGTGTCGTGGAATAGCTCCCGCCCGCCCACTTCCGAGAGGCGTACCTGAATGGTGGATTGCAACGTTTCCATCACGCGCTTGTGCATTTCGGTGCGGCTGGGGCTGTGCAGCAGACCGCCGCCCGCCCGCGTCGCCAGCATTTCGAGCCGATACTTCGAGTCGCGTACCACCCATTCCACCTGTGCATCCGTTACCAGCAGCTTTTCAGTGCGGGCGTTGGTGTACTGGGCGAAGCGATATAGCTTTTGCTCATGCCACAGGCCGATGATCGAGCCGGGGAAACTGCGCCCCATGAACGGGATGACCGCGATGGAAGCCACGAACGACGTGCCGGGGGTGGCGAAATGGTTGGTTTGCATCCACACCCACGCCGACGGGAAGGACTGCCCCCAATCTTTTTCGAGGTAGCCGCGCCCCCCGCTGAAATCCATCGGGCGCTCGTTCAGTGTGAGCGTCCCGTCCAGCACATGATCGAAGCTGACGACGCCGTGATAGCACTCCATGAAGGTCATCCAGCCGTACCAGCCCATAATCCCCGGCGAACGCCATGTGACCGGCCAGCCTGTGCCGCCGCTAAAGCGCAGATCGCCCTTCAGCGCCAGTTCGGTGCCTTCCAACCGCAAGCGGATGCCATCGGCGCGAAAGTGGTTATCGCCGATGCGCACATCGAAATCCTCTTGCGCGGCGCGAAAAGCCTCCGGCGGGAAGCTGAAGTAGGCCGAAGCGCCGGTTTGCCCGTCCAGAACTTGTATGAAGGCGTGGTGCTTGGCGCGGTCGTGGCTGAGGAAGATGCCGGGAATGACCGCGTATTTGTGCTGCTCGGTGGCATCAATCAGCTTGAAGTACCAGCCCTCGAAAAAGGGCGGTTGCTTGCCATGTCCGTGATAGCGTTCGGGGTGCATAACCCGCTGGATGAAGTTGGGCATTGCTGTCCATTTCTACCGGCGGGGTTTGCCGGTTACGGATGGGTGAGGTTAGCTTGCGGGTTTAATTTCCAGATAGATGCGGTTGGTAAGGTTGCCTCTGATCCTGCCCATCAGATTGAACATGCTCATCTGGAAACCATACTTGTGCTGGAGCGCGGTCTGCGCGGCTGAACTTTCAGTTGCATCCAGAATACGGGCGGTGCCTTCCGCCATATCGCTTCCCAGCAATTGACCATTCGCTTTGCAGGGTGCGACGGTCACGCGGGGCGTGTGGCTGATACGCTTGGCCTTACCCGCTTCGCGCATGGTCGTCACATAGAGAACATCGCCCACGCGGACGAACCAGACCGGCGTGGCAACACCCTGACCGGTTTTGCGAAAGGTGGTCAGGCTCATGAACTGTTGATTATCCAGAATGGCAAACGCATCGGCGGTACGGGTGGCAGTTTGAGACATGGGGCAATTTCTCCTGATACGCAATGTACACAGGATAAATCACCCGCACATAATTCACTTTAGAATCAGATAAGCTCTCGCTGAGAAGCGGAACGCTGGCCTAACACTTCTCGGCGCGGAGTTTGACGACAAAGGTTGTGCCGGCTCCGATTTTGCTTTCCACGTAAATCTCGCCGCCGTGCAGGTCTACGGCTTGCTTGGCAATCGCCAGCCCCAGCCCCGTCCCCTGAATCTTGCCCACGTTCGCGGCGCGGTGGAACGGCTCGAACAGGCGCTTTTGATCTTCCTCGGGGATGCCGATGCCCTGATCTTTCACGCGGATGACGGCGGTTCCATCGCCACAGGTGACTTCCAGCATGACCGGTTTGTTGTCCGGTGAGTATTTGATGGCATTCGTGAGCAGATTGGTGACGGCGCGGCGCATCAGTTTGCGATCCATGCGGACTTCCACACGCCGGTCAGTGCCGTTGAAAATCAGATGGCGCTGACTGCGATAGACCATCTGCAAGCCTTCCAGAATGTCGCGGCAGTAGGTTTCGAGGTCAACTATTTCCAACTCAAGCTCGGTGCCAGTGAAATCGGTAC
>CAIPFY010000270.1 GCA_903864435.1 uncultured Chloroflexota bacterium
ACTACCACCACTGTTTGCGGAGGCAAAGGCACTAGCGCCGTTTCCAGCGATCGGCAATCAATGAGAAGCGCATGATCGGCTTTCCCCGCAGCAGAAATCATTTGATCCATAATGCCGCAGTTCATGCCCACCCAACCATTTTCAGCCTGCTGGCCTGCCCGTGCCATCGTCGCCGCTTGCCACGCAAAATCAGAAGAAACCGAGAATGCGCGAGCTGTCGCCATTTCCATCGCGGCCGATGACGACAATCCAGCGCCAATCGGCACATCGCTGCTAATCACGCCTTCCCATCCGCGCAGCGCATATCCCATACTCGCCAAAGCCCATGCGACGCCCTTTACATATTCCGCCCAGAACCCGTTCTGACGCTCCATCGCGCTCAACGTAAACTGTCCTTGTCCCTCAAAATTCATCGAAGACACCCGGACGGCATCATCTTCACGCGGGCGAAAAGCAATCCACGTTGAACGATCAATTGCCATCGGCAGAACAAAGCCATCGTTATAATCCGTATGCTCCCCGATCAGATTCACGCGACCGGGCGCACGCGCTACAAACGACGGCGCACCTCCATATTGGGCTTTGAAAGCATCCACAACCTGTTGCTGTATAGACATGGGTTACGCTCGCTTTTGATAACGTTCTTAGGGTACGTACTTATAGTGAACTTCGGAAAGACCGCGCAAACGATCCGCAGCCTGTTCTGCGCTAATATCGCGCTGTGCCTCTGCCATCATTTCATAACCCACCATAAACTTCTTCACGCTAGACGAGCGCAGCAAGGGTGGATAGAAATGAGCGTGTAACTGCCATGCTTGATAATCCCCATCATCCGTAGGCGCTCCATGCCATCCCATCGAATACGGGAACGAAACTTCAAACAGATTATCGTAGCGGGTTAGCAATCGTTTCAAAATCTCGGCTAGTGAGTATCGTTCATTTGAACTGAGATCAGGTAGCCGTTGGACTGCACGGCGCGGCAGTAACAGCGTTTCAAACGGCCACACAGCCCAATAAGGAACAACCACCATCCAGTGATCGTTCTCAATGACCAGACGTTCACCTTGTTGGCGTTCTAGTTCTGCATAATCCAGCAGCAGCGGTCGCCCATTTTGCAAGAAATAGGCTTGCTGACCGGCATTCTCCTTGACAATTTCATTCGGTAGCCAATCACCGGCCCAGACCTGACCGTGAGGATGTGGGTTCGAGCAACCCATAATCTCACCTTTGTTCTCAAACACCTGCACCCAACGATACTGAGCGCCCAGATCAGCCGTCTGGTATGCCCATACGTCAACAACATCCTTTATCTCATGAACGCTCATCTCCGGCAACGTGAGATTGTGGCGAGGTGAAAAACAGATCACCCGTGAGGTTCCCCGTGCGGTATGGCTGTTGAGCAAAGGATGAATCGGCGCGGGTGCGCTTGGCGAATCGGGCAGTACAGCAGCATAGTCGTTGGTAAACACGAATGGGGTAGCAAAATTCGGGTTGTGTTCACCATTGGCACGTACATTACCCGGACACAGGTAGCACTTCGGATCATAGGCCGGTCGGTCATCTTGCGGCGGGCGCTCCTGCTTCCCTTGCCAGGGGCGCTTGGTGCGATGCGGCGAAACCAGCACATATTCCCCGGTAAGAGGATTCAGTCGGCGGTGAGGGTGATCGAGTGGACTAAATGTAGTCATGTCTCCTCTTATGGTGGACATCTTCACGAATGAAATCCGCTAGAAAGTTTAGCCTATCAGCTCAACGCTCAGAAACTACAACCTATTGCGCTGTAATCGCCTGATAAAGTGCCTCGGCGGCAATTGCGTTCGACAACCGGCTTGGATGTGAATCGAAGCGATTCAAAATCAGTTCCGGCGTTGATTTGTCTTTCAACCAATCGCTCATATCCACAATCACAGCCCCCTGCCCCTCGAAGAATTGTCGGACGCGATCCAGTGCGGGCTTAGACTGCGGAATAGCTGCAAGCTGAGGCCACAACAAAACAACCAGTTTTGCCTCATGTGCATCAACCCAATCCACCAGCAGTTGTAGGTTGCCTTCCTGCTGCCCCCAAAGCGCATCATCAAGATGAGCGCGAATCAAGCGATCCGTGAAATTCGTATTCTTCACAGGTGAAGTGAATTGAAGCATATTATAGTAAATGTAATTCGGGACGAAGAAATTCAACACGAACCAGCCCAGAGTCGGATTTTGTGGGAAGGTAAAAACCGCATCCGGGTTATTCGCCGTGTCCGTCAACAGGTAGTCAATATCATTCAAATAGTAGGACAGCACGACAACCTGCGGGTTGTGCTTCACATTTTGCGAATAGCTGTTTAACCACGCAGTTTCCACATCGCTATCCCATCCCGACTGGGCGACCAGATTAACATCCCACCCTGAACCCAACTTCTGCTCAAGTAATTGGGGAAAAGTCTCATCAATGTCGTCAATGCCATGTCCGGCGGCAAAAGAATCGCCTACAACCGCCACTGTCTTGAGTGGCGTATTCCCATCGTCCCCTTTTGGCTCATAATCGCGGTATCCAAGTGAATTCTCATGTCCCCAGTAAAAATTCTTATACCAGTGGTAATTCATAGCTGTGAAGCCATACGCATCGGTGGTGATGTAAAAAATGCGTAGGTAGGCTTCTGCGCCCGCAAAAATCAATACCGCAGTGGTCAGCATCACCATCAAACCAGACAGTTTGCTCTGCGCCACACCGCGCCCAAACGCTCTTGCCCGTTCCGTATCCAGATCAAAGAACAGCAAGAACAGGAGTCCCCACGAAAAGCAACACAGAAAGCACAGTTCAATCGGAGTAAGGAATCGTCCATAAGTGGGCTGCTCGTGCCATACCCAGTGCCCCGAAAGATACACGCCATAAAAGACCACAACGAACCAGTAGCTGATTGACCGCGACCGCCCCCACCCGAACCATCTTCGCAGCCCATCCAACCGGCGCGGCGCAAATAGGTCGAGCAAAGTAACGACAAGAATGAAACCCACCACAGGGAACACCCAGCCGATTACGCCAAGCGTTTCGGCAGTAATGGGTGCAGATGACACCGACAGCACACCAAAGACCACAGCACCGAGCGCCAGAAGCAGCCACAGAATACGAATTGTGCGTGAGCGCATAGATACCCTTTTAGCTTCTATGAAGCAGCCTCATCTCGAACACAGCGAAACCCGACAAACCAGCTACGACTGTCTATCTTGTCTCGAAACCGTGCCGCACTGCTGGCTGCAAAATCAATATAACTACCCACTCCCCCCCGGTAAACACGTTGGGAAGTCGTATTTGCAGAATCCTCTCGTCCATCTTTCGCATCGAACGGGTATGGCGCATAAATGCTGTTTGTCCACTCCCAGACATTACCTGCCATATCCAACGCACCGACCCACGAAACCCCGGAAGGCTTGCTCCCCACATCAGCCGTTTGATTACCGCTGTTTTTCTCGAAAACGAGATTGTCCTCAACCAGTTCATTTCCCCACGGGTAGATCAAACTATCCGGGCCTCTGGTTGCATATTCCCATTCCGCTTCCGAAGGCAGTCGCGCCGAACGTTGAACGCAGAAATCGCGGGATTCGACCCATGTCAGATTTTCACGCGGACGTAAATCGCCCGAAAAAGCGCCGTTAGAGCCGTAGGCAGCATTGGTCACTTCAGTCTTGTCTATCCAGAAGGCTTTATCGAAGCAAATCAGGCTGACGGGTTTCTCATCACGCCGTCCGTCCACATTGCCCATATTGAAGCACCCCGGCGGCACTTTCACCATCACCACGCCATCGAATTCCTGTTCCACAGGCGTCCAATCAGCATTCTTCTGAATCCGGTCAACAGTCGCTTGAGGAACGGCGGTGGGGGAAGATTGCTGTTCAACCTTTACCGGTTGGCTCGCACACGCGCCCATGAGCAGGCATAACCCGATGCAAAACCAGCAGCGCAGCGTACTCATAATAATCACCTTCACACAACAAACCATCACATCTGAAGCGCCAATACCAAGATTGATGATACCTTGCTGCTGATGACCGTTCAATGCTATGATCGTGCCACATTTCACGAACGTGCATGAGGAAATCCAGTATATGACAGAAAATGATAATTCTAGTGGTCTAGTCGTGGCCGCTGCTGTAGGGATTGTCCTGCTCATCCTTGTGCTAGTCGCCTTGATTTGTGGGGGCTTGTTCGTGCTATTGGGCAGCCAACTCACCCTTTCTGCCAACACACCCAACCCATCTGCCTTACAACCTACCCCTACTGCCCCGCCGGTACTCTGGCGCGATGCTCCGCCGGTTGCCGATCAATACACATGGCAACCCGTTGCCAACGACTTCGACAGCCCGCTTGCTGCGATCAGTCCCCCGGATGGCACGGGGCGCATAATGGTTGTGGAGCAACAAGGGCTTATTTTTGTGGTGCAACCGGACGGGCGCACCGAGCCAACCCCATTTTTGGACATCAGCGAACTCCTTCCAGCCAGTGTCTTCTTGGGAAGCTACACCGAACAAGGACTTCTCGGCCTCTCCTTCCCGCCCGATTATGCACAATCGGGTCGCTTTTACATCAGTTACACGAATTTTGAAGGCGATAGTGTCATTGCCCGCTACCATATCAGCGCCGATCCCAATGAGGCCGATAGCGCCAGTGCGGAAATCCTTCTAAAAGTGGATCAACCCTTCTCGGATCACAATGGTGGAAATATCGTATTTGGCCCCGATGGCATGTTATGGGCAGGTTTTGGGGATGGGGGCAATGTAAATGAACCCAACACCCGTAGCCTCGATCCGATGCTCTTACTTGGAAAAATGATCCGCATTGATGTCAGTGGGGATCAAGTTGCAATCCCTGCCGATAATCCATTCGTAAACACTTCTGGCATCCAACCCGAAATTTGGGCGTCTGGCTTGCGCAATCCTTGGCGGTTTAGCTTTGACCGCAAAACGGGCGATCTCTACATCGGCGATGTTGGTCAATGGACTTGGGAAGAAGTAAATTTCCAACCAGCAACCAGTACAGGTGGCGAAAATTACGGTTGGAGCGCCTATGAAGGCACGCACATCTATCTACCCGATGTCACAATCGAAACGCCGGTCGCCATGCCTTTTTACGAGTATCCGCATCAGGAAGGTTGCTCCGTAACCGGTGGCTATGTCTATCGTGGTGAATCCCTGAAAGAACTCGAAGGCTATTACTTCTTCGGGGATTACTGCAACGGCATTATATGGGTCAGCTACCGGAACGCTTCTGGCGAATGGCAAACCAATCCATTTATGGACACCGATTTCGTCATCAGTTCATTCGGGCAAAGCGAGAATGGTGAACTGTATCTTGTTGACTACAAAGGTGGAATCTACAAACTTTCCCTAAAGGTCAAATCTTAGGGATCGCAAATACGCTAGGGTCATCGCTTGCGCCGGAGTCCGCTTACGTGTAGACTCCGGTCTACTAGATATTGGCACCGCGAACGGGAGAGCAGTCCGATGGCGACTGAAACCGAAGTACGCTTGAAGCAGGCTTTTGAGTTGATTGAGCTAGATCAACTGGATAAGGCTGAAGGACTTCTCAAACCACTGCTCGAATCCGACAAGGATAACCCGGATGTGTGGTGGCTGTATGCCCATACTGTCAAGGATGTGGATACGGCTCGATCGGCTTTGTATACGGTACTCCGCTTAGATAAACAGTATCCTGATGCTGCCGAGCTTCTTACCCAACTGGAAAGCCCCCCACCGGCAATCAGTGAATGGCTTCCCGATTCTCCTCTTGCCGAGCCATCTTTCCTGCCGGGATTGAAATCGCCCGACGCAAGCAGGAGCAACACCCTAATCAGTTTTGCCCCTAAATCAACCCCTCCCCCACCGGACTTTCCCGAAGCAGAACCCGCATCTGATTTTGAGGATGACTTTGACCTTCCTGACCCGGATGATGAGGGTGATGAAGAAAATGACGAGGAAAACAAGCCGGGTGTGCGTCGGCCAATCTTCTTGGTCGCATTGATGGGCTTTTTAGTTCTGCTTGCAGTCGCTCTAGTTCTAGTAATCACAAAGCCTTTTGGAAAGAGCGACACGTCCTCGCCCACATTGCCGCCGACTGCGATTGCCTCCAGCGTGGATGCCACACTAGAAACGCCAACCGAGTCCTCGCCCACATTGCCACCGACTGCGATTGCCTCCAGCGTGGATGCCACACTAGAAACGCCAACCGAGTCCACATCTGCGAGTAATCTCGAACTAGACCTAGCCCTGTCACAATTTACTGTGGCACCGAATGGAATCGCCATACAAAACACGAGAATGGGTCAGACTGTCGTCGCCAGCATTTGTGCTGAAAATCAGTCAGGAACAGGGCTGCGGCAAACCCTATCAACAGTGATGGATGTCCTTGCCAAGAATGCCGAACAATATACTGACCGGGCACAAGCCATCGGCACCGAACTATACGATTGCCAGAATAACCGGATTCTGCGGGCGATTGGTGTAGCAATCGGTGATGCAATCAGCTATTCCGATGGCACGCTGGATGCAAACTCCTTCCAATCACGCTGGCAACCGATTGCCTGATCTGTGCAGTTAAGACGGTTTTACTTTGACATCGGCTGCCTGCAAAGGCAGTCGTATTGTAAATGTCGTGCCTTTGTTGACTGTACTTTGGACTTCAATCGTCCCATGATGGCTTTGAATAATCCCGTAACTGACGAACAAACCTAACCCCGTACCACTCGATTTTGTCGAGAAAAACGGGTCAAATATCTTATTCAGGTATTCTTCCGGGATACCGTTGCCGGTATCGCTAAAGCCCAGAACAATCTCACCCTCTTGCTGGAACGATTCGATGTTCAGTATCCCGCCGGGCTTCATCGCAGCCTTCGCGTTCAGAATCAAATTCATGAACACCTGCTCCAGTTGATCTTTGCTCCCGTACATGATCAGATTTGGAGAAAGTTGCGCCGACAGGGTTAGGTTTTCTTTCTGGAAAAACTTCTGATTGAGCGCGATCACCCCTTCAACAATCTTGCTTACATCAATCAGTTGGATGTCAATAGACGCCGAACTCCGCTTACCCGCAAATTCAAGCAGTTGGCTGACGATGCGCCGTATCCGTTCTACACTCTCTTGCGTGGTTCGAATAGCACGCAGATCAATCGGCTGATTGTTCTGCAAATCATCTGCAATATCCTCAAGAATGATCCGAATGGGCTGCAACGGGTTATTGATCTCATGGGCAATGCTCGCCGCCAGATGCCCGATCGAAGCCAGTTTCTCGGCACGAATCAACATCTGCTGTGCGGATTGCAATTCTGCTGTTTTGGCATCCACCATTTCCTGCAAATGCTGCGCATAATTCGCCTGAATAGCGTACAGTTGAGCATTCCGAATCGACAAACCCGTCTGGCGGCCTATACCTTCAAATAGCCTCAAATGGTTTTCATCATACTGCCCCTCATGGGTCACGAGCATCAACATACCAAGAAGGCTGCTGCCATGTTGAAGGGGAACACACATGCCTGCCAAATACCCGTCTACAAGAGCTGCCGTTGCTGCCGGCCACAACATGGACTGGGGCGCCTGCAAGAATGCAGCAGCAATCGCTTGATGATCTAAACCCGAATCATCCGCCCCGGCAATGGCGTAAGTTGTCGCCTGCGAATGCTCCGAATCCCCGTTGAATATATAAATTACCGCTAAGCTACCCGGTAGTA
>CAIPFY010000271.1 GCA_903864435.1 uncultured Chloroflexota bacterium
GCAGACCACACCTGCATCGCCACCCGCTTATCGAGCGTTTCAAACCGCTGCCACGCCTTCCGCCCCTCGACATCATATTTGTTCTCGTGGGGCAGATGAAACAGCGCAGGCCGCCAGCGCGCATCGCGTTTGACCTGCCGCCCCACCGAATAGGCCGGACGATTCGCACAGCGGTGCTGATCGGGCGCTTCCCCATGTTCCGTCTGGTTAGCGATGCCGCCGATGCTCTGCACCCGCAACCGCAAATATTCCTGCCACTCCTGTTTGGCCTCCGTATGCACATTCACCAGACCGAGGACATCCCGCATCCGGGCGATTTGCGCCTCTTTGTCATAGATGATGTGGCGCAGAACATGAACCGTCGGCGCGTCATCCACCGGATCGGTCATCTCCAGATACGTCCGGTAGGCTTCCAGCAGCGCGGGCAGCAAAACCTCATAGATGCCGCCCACAAACGCCTCATGTCCCTCGGCTTTGGCACATTCCGCCAGCAGCGCCAGCACTTCCGGGTCGTATTTCTTATCCACATCACGGCGGGGATAGCGCAGTTCCAAGATGCGCGTCCGCAGCGCATCCGCATGTTGCGCCGTTTCCCACATATCCTGCGCCAACTGACTCTTAATCTCCCACTGGCTGGTATCCACAAACCATGCTGCCAGCGTGCGCATCAACTGCCGTTCCGCCACATAGCAGCGTTTCAGATAGGTGGAGGCCTGATCTACACGGGCTTCCGAATGCGTAGTACGAGAAGAAGGCAATACTTTGACCATCGGAATAATCCCCTTTACCCCATACCAACCTCAAAAGGACTATACATGTAATTCATGTTGTTCAGAACTGAGTGTATTCTGCCCCGTAAACGGTGTCAAGCCGCCTCCATCAGGGGAACTTTAGTTTTACATGTTTTCCGCGTAGTTCTCATTCAATATCAATAAACATTGGCACAACCTGTGCGCACTTGTCGAATATCACCAGAATACTTGACACTCTGAAAATTCAACTCTAAACTACGTAATGTACATACAAGGTGTCTTCAGTGCTACAGACAAGAGCTAATCCAAACGGAGGTCATCATCCCCCTATTTTCCAATTGTTCAAATGTCCAATCGCCATGATGTCTCAATTAGTTTAGCTAAAGAAGGGAAAGTATTCATGTCTCGCAAGTTGTTAATTCTCGTTTTTGCATTTCTCGTGTTGGCCCCTGCCGCCCTTGTGGTGCAGGCGCAAGATTGCCCGGATGGCGTGGTGTCGCTCCGCGTGGATGACTGGTCAAGCGGCGATCGCGTCGAATATATGAATCAGGTCATCGAGGCCTTTGAAGCCGAGAACCCCTGCATTGATGTCGTTCTTGAACCGAACATTGGCGATGATGCCAACACCAAGCGCCTGACATGGCTCTCGGCTGGCACCAGCCCCGACCTGATGGCCTACCCGCCGGAATGGGCGGCGCTGTACATGGAATCCAGCGACGAAACCGCCTACATTGACCTGACTGAATATGCCAGCGGTGAAGATGGCATCGCGGTCGGCACCGATGTGTACGAAGGCATTTACGAGCAGGGCAAGTACAACGGCAACCTAGTCGCGCTGCCGAAGGACTACAGCACCAGTTCGTTCTATATCAACACCGCCCTGTTTGAAGCTGCCGGCATCGCCGTTCCTGAAGAAGGTTGGACGTGGGACGACGCGCTGAATATCGCCCTCCAATTGACGCTGGATGCGAACGGCAACAATGCCGCCAGCCCGGACTTCGATCCAACCAACGTCGTGCAGTGGGGCATTGACATCGTGAATGATGGCTGGTGGCGTGCCATGCAGAGCTATCTGCAAGCATGGGGCACAGAAACCATTAGCGAAGACGGCACCACCACCACCGGTATCCTGAACAGCGATGCCGCTGTGACGGCGCTGGAATGGTACCGCGATCTGGTCTTCAAGCATCATGTTGCGCCTTCGGGCACGGTCATCGGTGGCGTGACCACCGGTATGACCGGTCGCGTCCAGATGTTCCTCGATGGCAAGGTTGCGATGGGCGTCACCTTCCATGGCCCGTGGTGGCAGGACGTGATGAACTCCACCCCGAACCTGAAATGGACGGTTGCTCCTGTTCCGGCTGGCTCCGGTGGGCATAAGAGCGTTCTGATGTGGATGGGCTGGGGCGTTTCTGGTCAGAGCCAGCACCCCGCCGAAGCGTGGAAGCTGCTCAAGTGGCTCACCACCGAACCCGGTCAGCGCGTGTTCGCCCTCAAGGCGCTCAGCGGCAACCCGGTTGTCTCGCAGGAAATGCAGCGTGAAAACGACCCGTACTGGGGCGTGTATGTCAGCGAAACACAATATCTCGGCCCGTTGGAGGAACTGCGCACCCCGTACTACAGCACCTGCGTAGCCACCCCCGCTGGCGACATGATGAAGCTGCTCATGGCCGACGGTGGCGATGCGCTGGACGTTAAGGCTGAATTGGATAAGCTGACGGCCGATGCCGACAAGTGCTTGGCTGAAGGCGGCAAGTCATAAGCTGCTGCCTGCGTGGTTTTGTGAAGGGGAGTCAGAACGATGGACTCCCCCAAAACCCGTCAATGAACACTTGTTTTCTATAAAACAAGCGAGGGCGTAACGCGGCTTTTCAGAAGCGTTACGCCTTCCGCATTACTGGGGAATCTGCAATGTCATTTCTACTCCGCAAATTAAACCTCGAATCGCCATTGGCACGGCGCGAAGCCCTTTCATTCTATATCCTGATCGCACCATGGTTGATTGGCTTTCTGGTTTTTCTCGCCTATCCCATGCTGCGCTCACTTTATCTTTCATTTACCTCATACAACTTACTTTCCCCGCCCGAATGGGTAGGGCTGCGCAACTTCGAGCGCATCTTGTCGGACTCGGATTTCTGGCAATCGCTCAAAGTCACCCTGCTCTACGCACTGGGCAGCGTCCCCGGTGGCACGCTGATCGCGCTGGCGCTGGCGATGGTGCTGGCGCAAAAACTGCGCGGCGTGAACGTTTGGCGCACCATATTCTTCCTGCCCTCCATCCTCAGCAGTATTGCGGTCGCCGTGCTGTGGTCGTTCATCTTCCGTCCGAAAGATGGGCTGCTCAACATGGTTCTGGGGTGGGTCGGCATTCAGGGACCGGACTGGCTCCTGAGCGAACAGTGGGCGCTCCCCGCCATGATTATCATGAGTTGGTGGAGCGTGGGCGGGCAAATCGTGATCTATCTCGCCGGTCTCAAAGGCATTCCCGAAGTGCTGTACGAAGCCGCCGAAATTGATGGCGCGACCAGCTGGGCGAAATTCCGTTTTGTCACCATTCCCATGCTTAGCCCCACCATCTTTTTCAACGTGGTGCTTGCCATCATCGGTGCGTTGCAAGTGTTCGATGTCGGTTTCGTATTGACGCGGGGCGGCCCCAACAACGCCACCCTATTCTACATGCTCAACCTGTACCAGCGTGCCTTCCAGATGACCCAGATGGGATATGCCTCGGCGCTGGCATGGATTCTGTTCATCATCATCATGGGCATCACCCTCTTGGTGGTTCGTTCTTCGGCAGTCTGGGTCTATTACGAATCGGAAGTGCGCTAACTCATGGACGTTTCAACGCGCCCCCCATCAACCAATCGCTTGCTTTCCCGGTGGCAGATTTTCCGCACATCCAAAACTTGGCAGAATACGCTGCGTTATGCGGTCAGCTATTTCATCCTGCTGCTCGGTTCGGCCTTCATGCTGTTCCCGATGCTGTGGATGGTTTCCTCCAGTTTCAAACCCAACTGGCAAATTTTCACGCAACCGCCCATCTGGATTCCCCAGCACTGGGAAGATGTTCGCGCAGGAAACACCAATAAAGTCATAAGCATGTGGCAGGTCACGGTCAATGACCAGACCAAGAAAGTCATCCAGATCGGGTTGCGGCGCTACACCACCGTCATCAATGCCGCCCTGCTGCAAAACTTGCAAACGGCACCCGCCGCCGAAGTCAGCGCCGCCACCGCCACCACACTAGACGGGCAAACGCTGAACATCCGCCAATGGGCAACGAGCGATGGAAAAACGCTACAGGTCGTGGCGCTGGCAAAAGGCGACAACGACACGCTGGTGGTTGTGGACGTGAACGATCTGAAAGGCGCGACGCTCCGCTTACCGCTGGATGTCGTGAACAGTGGCACAAGCGCCAGCATCGAAATTGGCGAAACCAGTTTCCGGGGGCGTGACCTGACCATAGACGGTAACACCATTCAGGTGATCGCCATTGGGCCAGAATCGCAACTTCAGGTTGTCGGTGCGCCAGACATCGCGTCTTCCACCCGGCTTGCAACGCCTGAAAGTTTAGCCGATGCCGGGTTCGCGCCCGTCGGCGAAACCGAACTTCCGCTTGTGACCATCGCCGATCAGGAAGGCCAATACGTTGTCCTCGCACAAGAAACGTGGCAGCCCGTCATCAACGAAGACGAATTTAACGCCAACGTCATGATCGTGCCGCGCTCCCAGATGACCGAACCGCAACCGATGACGGTCAACGGAATCATCATACAGGGTTCCACCTACACGCCGGAGAACGGCACCCCCTACCCGGTTGCCATCCTCATCAGCGGCAACGTTCAGAGTGCCGTGATCGCGGTGGACAAGGCTACCACGCTGCACCTCGCCCACCTCGGCGGGCTAACCAGCGCACGCGGTAGCCAGATCAACCGCATCCCCTTCCGCGTGCAGGACGAGTATAACGACGGCACTTCGGTGCGCTCGGTGGCGCTCGTGGGCGACCCCCGTGAGATGGCACAGGTCGTGCCGGTTTCGGCGGTGAGCGAAGCATTCGATGTCAGCCCCGACCAACTGCAACGGGCGATGTACCCCGAAATTCGCATAGATGGTTACATCAACGCACTTCAGACCAAAGTCGCGGAAACCCGCTTCCCCACCTTCTTCCGCAACTCGTTCATTCTCGTCGCCTTAAATACCATCGGTCACATCCTCTCCTGCATAGTGGTCGCATATGCTTTCGCACGGTTGCGCGCACCGGGGAAAAACTTCTTCTTCGTCATCCTGCTCGGCACGATGATGTTGCCCTACCCCGTCACACTGGTTCCCATCTACGAAATCTTCCGTGATTTGAAGATGGTCAACACCTTATGGCCCTTGTTTTTGCGGTCATTCTTCGGCAACGCCTTCCTCATCTTCATGCTGCGCCAGTTCTTCTCAACCATCCCGCGTGAACTGGAAGAGGCGGCTCGCATAGATGGCGCGAACGTGGTGCAAATCATGATGAAAATCATCGTGCCTTTAAGCAAACCGGCCATCGCCACTGTGGTCATCTTCACCTTCTGGTGGACGTGGAACAGCTTCCTCGAACCGTTCATCTTCCTCAGCAGCCCGGAACTATTCCCGGTATCCGTCGGCTTGAATTTCTTCCGTGACCAGTACAGCAACATCTACTTTGACCGGCTAATCGCGGCTTCTGTCATGAGCATGGCGCCGATGGTTGCGATCTTCTTCTTTGCACAGCGGTATTTCATCGAAGGCATTCAGCTCACGGGCATGAAAGGATAAGGTCATGGTGTTGGGAATGGGTACGCTGGCTGGCCTGCCGCTGCTCCGTCCGGGCGTTCGGCGCTTACGCGAGTCCAGTTATGACCGCAAAGGGGGAAACAGCGATTGGTGGGAGTTCGCCCCCGGTCAAAGTCGCAACATTGCCGAAATCGCAGGCGCGGGCTGCATCAAGCACATCTGGAGTACCATGTGGTGCGACGATAAGCAGCAGTTCCGCAAAATCATCTTGCGAATGTACTGGGACGGCGAAACCAGCCCTAGCGTGGAAACCCCGATAGGCGATTTCTTCGGCATGGGACATGGCATGTGCCGGAATTTCGCTTCGCTGCCACTGCAAATGAGTCCGCAAGATGGGCGCAGTTTCAACTGCTGGTGGCCGATGCCCTTCCAGAACGGGGCGCGCATCGAAGTGGTGAACGAGGCCGACAAGCAACTCAACTTCTACTTCTACATTGATTATGAGAGCTACCCCGAAGGCACGGCTTTACAGGACTACGGGCGTTTTCATGCCCAGTGGCGGCGCGTGAACCCCACCCCCGGTTGGGCTGACCCCTCGGTGCGGTGGGAAGACAATCACGACAAAATGCGCGAAACATGGCGCACGCCCAATTACGGCGAAAATAACTACCTGATTCTGGATGCGGAAGGCCGGGGACATTATGTCGGTTGCCATCTCGATGTAGATTGCTTCTCGCGGCAGGCCAACGACTGGTACGGCGAAGGCGACGACATGATCTTCGTGGACGGCGCAGCATGGCCGGGACTTCACGGCACTGGGACGGAAGATTACTTCAACACCGCCTTCTGCCCCAAA
>CAIPFY010000272.1 GCA_903864435.1 uncultured Chloroflexota bacterium
GTCGTGCCGTTCACATTCAACTGCACCCAGCTCGAATCGCTGTTCATCCCCACCACCACATACACTCCGCCCAGCTGCATCTTGAGCAGGATCGCCGCGCTCACATCCGGGTTGGCGCGCAGGTTCAGCGTCCCCGTATTGATGGTCGCCACCGTGCCGGTACTCACGGGCGGGCTGACGCTCGGCGGCGCTTGCCCTTGCAGTACATAGGTGATGAAGGCGTTCCCGCTGGCCTCGTAGTATTCCACCACGAAACTGTGCTGCCCTGCCGTTAGGTTCAAACTGGCGCTATAGGTCTGGGCGGTGGCGTTGTGCCATTCGTTCAGCACCAGCACCCCGTCCACATACACGCGGAAGCCGTCATCGGCGCTCACCGACAGGGTATATGCGCCCGCGCCAAGTGTTTGCACACTCGCCCAACGCGCCGAGAAGTTGTCCGAAGGCACGACGGGCGAGGGCGACAGGCCGCCCCAGTTTTTCGACACTTCGGACTCGGTCTGGATGACCGACGGCGTGCCGATCAGCGCCGGATTCGCGTAATACTGCGCTGTCCACGCAGCGGTATTCACGCCGGTAGTCGGATAAGACGGCGCAGCAAAGTTCGGCCCCGTCGGGTTGGTCGCCAGATTCGCCCAGCTAAAGAACAGGTAGGCATTCCCCAGAAATTCCTGATAGTCAATCTGGATGTGGTGAACGCCTTCGGTCAAGGTGACATCGGCGGTGAGGATGACGCCCACGCGCTTATCCACATCAATGCTGTTGATCTGCGGCTGGAAAGCATAGCCGATGTTCACCCGCACATAGTCGTCCGCCAGCACATAGAAGCGATACGTTCCGGCGGCGAAATACGGATCGGCACCGAAGCGGACGGAGAAGTTATCGGCATTCACGCCGGAAGCCGGCGATCCCGTGCCCCAGTCGAAGTTAATCCCGCCGTCACTGCGTTTCAGCACCGAAGGATCGGTCAGGTAACTGTTGTTGAAAATCTCGGTATTCCAGAACACGCCGCTGTCGGTGGCAGCAGGCGCGGCCTGCGCGGTTGCACCAAACATCAGCATCAGCAAAACAGTCCAAATCATCTTGTGCCACATCGTCTGCACTCCCCTTTTTCACGGATTCCCCTACGAAGCGGGTTCCACATAGTATTGCGATCCCGCACCTTCCGGCGTCCAGCCTAGCACCCCGTTGTAGTTCACCTGCCACCAGTACGAGCCACCCGCGCAGGTGGGGCCGGATACGACAAAGAACAAACTGCCCGCCGGAATTTGCCCCAGCAGCGTGCTGCCCGTGTTCGCGTCCGAGCGAATGTTGTTGGGCAACCCCGGCGTGACGCGGCCAATCTTGCCTACCGAGAGGCGCGGCGCGGGCGAACACGCGCTCACAATCGGCGTGGATGTGGGAACTACCGCGCTACCGGATGTGATCGGCACGTTGGTGGTGTTGACGGCGGTCACATAACTGGCGTTCACCCAACCGATGATGCCGTTCACGTTAATCTGCCACCACGAGCTACGCGCATTACGCCCGACGATGGAATAGCTTTCGTTGCGGCTGATCTTGGTTAGCACGACTCCGTTAATCGGGTCAGGTGTGCCGCGCACGTTCAGGCGGTAGGCGTTGGTCACAGTCATATACGCGCCGGTCAGGGACGGCGCAGAGGTGGGGAACGGCGTGGCTGTCGCCACCGACGCGCCGATGGGCGTGAAGCTGAAATCGAGGAAGGCCACACCCGCCGCCTCGTAAAACTCGATGATGAAGCTGTGCGGCCCCGCCGACAGGAACAGGCTGGCGCTGGTGCGTTGGGCGGTGGCGTTGTGCCATTCGTTGATGACCAGCACGCCGTCAATCGTCACGCGCACGCCGTCATCAGCCATCACCGACACCTGATAGGTGCCTGCCGGAACGGTTTGCACGCTCGTCCAGCGTGCCGAGAAGTTATCCACCGGAATGCTGGCAACGGGCGACCCCGCACCCCAGTTCTTAGAAGGGCTGGTTTCGCTCTGAATCAGCGTAGGTGTACCGATCAGCGCCGGATTCGCGTAATACTGCGCCATCCACGAACCGCTGCTCGACTGCTGCGGACTGCTTGGTTGCGCCACCGGAAAGTTCGGGCCGCTAGGGTTGGTGGCAAGGTCTGCCCATGTCACGAACAGCTTGGCGAGGCCGGTTTCCTCGATATAATCCACCTGAATATGGTGAACGCCCTGCCCTAGCGCGATGTCGGCATAGGCCACTTTATTGACGGCAGGCGTGGTCATGGTGTCAATCAGCGCCACCAGATTGTAGTCCACATACAGCTTGATCTTGTCGTCCGCCAGCGCGTAGAAGCGGTAATTGCCCGCCGCGAAAAACGGATCGCTGCTGAAACGGGCGCTGAAGTAATCGGCCTGAATGCCAGTACCGGGCGAACTGCTCACCCAGTCGAAACCGAGCGCGGTTTCCTGCCGCGTGAGCGTGGCCGGGCCGGTCAAAATCGGGTTGTTGTAGTATTCGGCATTCCACACAATGCCCACCTGCGCCGCCGCTACCGGAATGGATGTCCATCCCAGCACAGTCAGCAGCACCAGCGCGATCATTCCATATTTGCGTACCATAGCGCCCCCGTTCACACCTCAACTGCACACCCTCCACGCCACTGAATGCAGCGCAGAGAACACCCCTATCTATACCCTCATTATAGAAGATGACGATGGCGATTGGGGGCGGCGGCGGGCGAACGTCAGGTAATCGTGCATCTGGCGTTGAATCGGGCGCAAATCGGTGCTGCCCGCCCATCACTCCGGTGCGGGTTGCCACGCCGGATAGGTGATATTGCTGTTGCTGGCACGCACCAGACGGACGACTAACCCGTAGCGCCGATCCAGCAAGTACAGGTCGAGGAAGCGGCTGTTTGGCGTGGCGAATCCGGCGAAGGCAACAGTTTGCGAGTCCTCTGTCCACGCCGGATACAGGCTTGCGCCCTTACGGAAGGTGATCTGCTGGAAGCTATGGCTGTTCACATCCATCACAAAAAGCTGTTCGCCCACGCCTACGCCGCTGGTATCGGCGTAGAACAGCACCGACTGTCCATCGTGAGAAAAGGTCGGCCACGAGGCCGGACGCTGCGGGACGAGGATGAACTGCTGATGGGCGGGGTCGGCACACGCCCAGCGCCCCTCGTTAAAACAGCGCGTCTGGAAAATGACAAACGCCGAACCCGTCAGGTCGGACAGGATAATCTGTTGCCCATCCACAGACGCATGAGGTTGATACAGCAGTAGCGATTGATCGAGAAAAACGCTTCCCAGTGTGCAGGGCGCTGACGACTGTTGCCAGCAGCTAGACGGGTGGCGCTGAAGCAGCGTGCCGTTGGCATAGATCGCCAGCAGCGCCCCGGAACCCGCCTCCCATGTGGGACGCGACTCGTTGAAATCGGCATCCAGCAACATGCCCGCGCAGGCTGTCCCCGTTCGCAGGCAGTCGGCTTCGTAGATCGTCCAGCCCGCGTTGCGATGTACCGCCACGCGCTGCCCATCCGGCGACCACAGGCTTACCCCGATAGAGTACAGATCGTCCACGACGGTTCGCCCACCCGCCTCGCAATTGGCGATCAGGCTGCCACAGCCCACTTCTGCCCGGTACAGGCGGCTGTCGCGGGCATAGAGCAAAGGCGGCAGCGGGGAACGGGCAAACTGTACCCCAAGCACGAACACGCCTAGCAGGAGTGTGAGTAGGCCAGCGGTCAGCAGCGCGACCCCCGACCAGAAGCGAATCAACATCATTACAAATTCCTGTCTATACCCGCGCCAGAACTGAATATTTTATGAAATTTTCTGAAGGAAGGCACGTCACAAAAACCATTTTAACTCGCTGCAAGGTGCTGGAAGCATGATGGGGATTAATAGGTTGCGCTTGAAAGGTTTCTTGTTAGAAAAACGGGATGCTGGCGTAGGAGAAGGGTACAGGATGGTGCAAACAACGCAAGAAAAACCCGCTGTCACCCCCGAACTCATCGTTCAAGACTATCAACGCGCTTACCGGCAGTTGCACAAGCGCGAAGCCCATGTGATTCATTTGACCGCCGAGTGGTATCAGGTGAATGGCGAAATGGTGCATAAGCTGGTGCTATTGCGCGAGATTGAACGCCTGCGCGATTTCACGCAGCGGCAGCGCAAAGCGACTGCGGATCGCGGGACGATCCAGAAGCTCATCGCCCGCCTGCGCGGAATGTGACCTGCCGAATCGCCTATAGCCCCTGAATGCTGATTGCCAGTACAATAGTCGTTCCTGCAATCAGCTAAAGGAGCTATCCCTTGAAACGGAACCTTCAACTCGCGGCTGCGCTGCTGCTGGTGAGCGTGGTCAGCGTGCTGCCCGCCGCCGCCCAGAGCGACCCGCAAACCCCCGCCCAACTGTGCGAACAGGCCGCCGCCCCCGAACCCGCCACCCGCGCCTATTCCGCACCGCCTGAAAATGTCCTCCAGCCCGATACCGACTACCACGCCATTTTCTGCACCGATGCAGGCGCGGTCTATGTGGATTTGTATGAAGATTTGACGCCCAAGACCGTCAATAATCTCGTCTTTTTAGCCGACAGCGGCTATTACAACGGCACGACTTTCCACCGCGTCATTCCCAATTTCATGGCGCAGGCCGGCGACCCCTCCGGTGATGGCACGGGCGGCCCCGGCTATCAGTTTGAAGATGAAATCGTCCCCAGCCTGCACTTCGATGGCCCCGGCAAGCTGGCGATGGCGAATGCTGGCCCCGGCACGAACGGCAGCCAGTTCTTCATCACCACCGTTCCTACCCCGTGGCTGAACACCTTGCACACCATTTTCGGGCAGGTGATTGACGGGCAAGCCATTGTCGAAGCAATCCGCGTGCGCGATCCGGCAACCGATACCGAACCGGGGGCGCTGCTCAAGACCATTCTGATCGTCACCGATCCGACGACGGTCAAGCTGGAAGCCAAGCCCATCCCGACGCAGGATGAAGTGGTGGCGGCGCTCGATCAGGTGGATTCGATCATTACCGCCGATGTATCCAGCGTTCTCGAAAACATCAAGAGCAACCAGTTGACGCCGGCTGTGGTGGCCGCCGCGCCGGATGCCGTCCGTAACGCGCTGGAAGCCTATTTGACAACGCACAATCATCAATACCGCGTCTCCAGCCTGTTGAACAACAAGGCCTGCGATCTGACTACGGTGCAGTTCGTTTCGGTGGGCTATGCGCTGGACACCTATGCCTCGCCGACGGATGCCGCTGCCGCCATCCACGATGCCGCCGCGCAAGAAGTCGCGGCGCTGCAAGGGTGGGGCGCTCCGCAAACCTCGGCGGCACTGGTACAGCCCTTCTACGTC
Organism: uncultured Chloroflexota bacterium; assembly: GCA_903864435.1. Taxonomy (GTDB): domain Bacteria; phylum Chloroflexota; class Anaerolineae; order Aggregatilineales; family Phototrophicaceae; genus CFX2. Next base: position 5,343 of record CAIPFY010000272.1, read on the forward strand.
CAGAAGGTGACGGCCTGCGACCAACCGGCCACGCGGGCGATCACCACATGGCAGCGCGGCCTCTTTGTGGCGACGGTGGAACTAACGATCCCCGACAGCGCGGGCGTGAGCGACGCTGATCTGGGCGCGATTCTGTCGGACTTCGTGGGCGGGCAGATTTACGAACCGCTGCTCTCGGCGATCCTGTACAGCGGCATTCGCTAAAGCCGTTCGCGCCGTTCCGGTATCTGCACAGAATCCCTACCCCTCGCGGGGTGGGGATTTTTGATTCACCCCGCTTCGCCATTCTCTGCTGGCGGCGGCGTGTCGGGTTCGGATGACGCTTTGCTGTTTTCGATGAGGTCGGTGATCGCTTCGCCAAACGGGGCTTGTTTGCCAAAGCCCAGTTCCGTCGCCACCCAATCCAGTTCTTTGTACTTCGGTTCTTGCTGGATGATCTCGCCCCAACTTTTAATCGCTTTGTCTTTGCTATTCGCCAGATAATCAATCACCGCCTGCCGCCCCATCGCCACCAAACGGGTCTGCTTCTGCTCCGCCGTTTCGCTGGCGGGCGCTAATGACAGGATGCCTTGCAGCGATTGCGTCACCTTCGACTGCATTTCCGTCGTGGTGCGATACCATTCCGTCCGTTCCTCACGCAGGATGCGCTCGACATCGTTCACAATTTCCGGTTGGGTCGCCTGCTGAATTTTCCACTTCGTCAACCGCTGATCGAGTTCATCGGCAGTCCGGTGATAAACGCTGTAGGTCGCGCCGTAGCCGTTCAAATCGGAATAGAGCGCAATCGCCACGCTCAACGAAGCCGTGATCGCCACCAGAAAGCCGAGGTCGAAGGCCGCGAATACCCCACCCGCAAAGATCACCGCTTGTATCATGATGAACCCTGTCCGCGCCTGACTATGGTCGGTCTGCACACGTCGCACGTACCAATTGCGCTGGGAATTAATGCGCCGTTCGACGTACTGCTGAACATCAATCGCCCCGAAGATGTTCTCTTCACCCGTCTGTGCTCTGGCGATGGCGGGTAGCGATTTCTCGGTATAAGTGGTTTTCAAATAGGGCGTAAAGATCGGCAGGCGCTGCACACTCTCGCAAATCTCATCCACACGAGTTTGCAGATTCGAATCGCGGCCCGCATCTTCCACATAAAGCCCGGCCTTCATCCAGTACTGATAAACCTCTGAACGGATTTCTTCCGCCCGCATTCGGAACTCAATCCAGACGGTGCTGGCGTAGCGTTGCGCGTAGTTGAACACCCCCAAACTGATGAGAGGGATAATCACCAGCACCAGCCGCAGTAGCGCCGCATCCCCGTTCGCCGGGTCTATTTTGGCGGAAATCACCGCGAACAGCGTCGCCAGCACATTCAGGCCAATGATGATCGTCCGCAGGCGCTTATACATCGTTTTCTGGTTGGTGGAGGCTCTGTCGAAGGCCAGCAACCGCGACCACGCATAAACCAGCGATGGATTGGGTTGCACGTTCGCCTCAACCACTTTCGCTGCGCCCCCATCAGCGGCAGATTGTGCGTTTGCACGGTTGTTTGGGGCGGGGTTTTGGCTGCGGCGGCCCGGTTCGCGCCACACGAACCACACGACGACCCCCATCACGGTCAGAATGGGGATGTAGACGGTGGTGGCGCTCAGTGCGCCAGCCACTTTGACCAGCACATACGCGGTGAGGCCAGCGCCGAAAGCGTAAGCGAACGCTTTCCAAATATACTGCGGTGTCCACAGCCAGTTTTTGATCTTGTCTGATTCTGCCTCTGAAGAAGGCCGCCCGAAACGAAATGCACAGAACAGAGTGGCCGCCACCAGACTGAGCAGGGTGACAAACCCGATGTACAGGCTGTAGTATAGAAAAGCGCCTGCCACCAGCAGCGGGCTTTCCGCCGTTTGCTGCAAGAACGTCACAATTGGCTGAATCAGCACCAGCAGCAGCAGCGCCAACAGCGCGTACACCAGCGCCACCCCGCGCACATCTCCGAGGGTTGCCCACACGCTACGCAGGATATTCTTGACGAATTGGGTGAGTTTGGGCACGAAGCCGGATGGTTGGGACATGCGCGGTATTCCTTCACTCAAGAACGAGCAGCCTATCTCTTACTATAGCGCGATCTTCAGTCTGCCGTGCATCTAAACTACCGATCAGAAGCCGGTTTGTTCCTCATCGGCGGGGACAATCGTCACGCGGCGCTTGGGTTTCGCAGTCGGCGCGTCATCCAATTCGATGCGAAGGCCGCCCACCCAGTTCGCCGTCAGGTTGTAGGCGAAGGCCACCACCAGCCCGCCGATCCCGCCGCTAATCGTCGCACCGATCACCCCGATCCCGTAGAACACGCACAGGCCAACCATCCCCGCCGCGAGGATGCTGCTGCCGGAAACCCCGCTGCTGCTGCTGGATGAGTTGCTGAGGGCGCTCAACAGCAAGGATTGAAAGGCCAGTAACAACAGGCCGAACACGGTGAACGATAGGGCGCTGAGTAGTGCGCCAACCTTCATAGCGGATGTCGGGTCAATACGGGTGATGGTACGCATAGGGGATACTCCTTTAGACCTATTTCCAGCATGGTTTCATCCGGCTGATTGTGCAAGCAGGCAGGGCTGTTCCATACAGTATTCAGCCATTCCCGCCAGTCAGGTCAGCCGCCGTTCCGCGTTCGATATATAGCGATTGGCTGGGCAGCGCGATATTCAGCCCGGATTCTTCCAGCAGTTGCAACAGATCGAGAAAGATCGTTTCTTTTTCAGCGGTGAATAAATCCCAGTTGGCGTGCAGGACATAACAACGCACCATGATTTCGAGGCCGCTGTCGCCAAAGTTGATGAAGCGCACCACCACCGAACCCCGTTCGACAAAAGGGCGGGCATTCAGCATGGCGCGAGTTTTTTCGAGGAACGCGACCACATCAGCCCGTTTCGCGTCAAACCGGATGCGCAGCGTGACGTTGATCCAGCGTTTGGAGAGGCGCGACCAGTTCAGCACCGCCGAATTTGCCAGCTTGTTGTTGGGGACGGTCACAAACGCCTGATCGAGTTGGCGAACGCGGGTGGAGCGCACCCCCACCGATTCGACAATGCCTTCCACATCCGGCGATTTGATGAAATCGCCCACCGTGAACGGCTGATCGCCCACAATGGTTGTGAAGCCGAACAGGTTGCCGATGGTATCCTGCGCCGCGAGTGAAATCCCCAGACCGCCAACGCCCAGCGCCGCCACCAACCCGCTGACATCCAACCCCCATTGACCGATGATCGTCACCGCGCCGATTGAGCCGATGAGGATTTTGCCGCCAGTGCGGATGAACGGAATCAGGCGCTCATTCACCACCATGCCCGTCAGCCGGAACAACTGAAGGCTGGAAGGCAGGAACAAATCCACCACGCTGAACAGGGTGTTGACGAAAGCGATGATAAAGAAGGTGTAGGCGATGCGCTCGACCACCTGCCTGACTTCAAAATCCATGTTCAAAATCACAGTGCCGATGAGCAGCGCCACGCCGATGACGATCAAGCGCATGGGGGCGCGAGTTTCATCCAGCAGCAGCAGCGCCCATTTGGTGTTGTGCGCTTCGGCCTTCTTTCGCAGCGGGTTCAACACAAGCCGCACCACCAGCCCGCGCAGGAGCAGCAAAATCCCTAGCAGCGCCACATAGATCAGAATGCGGACGACAACATCCCGCCAATCGCCGGTGAGCAGAAGGGCAAACGGGTCATTCATAGGTCACTATCCCCTACGCAGGTTGAGAATGCCATAACTGTGCATCAGCGCACGGTGAAAGGCAAATGGGGGGACAAAATGCCCCTCATCCCCGCCCCGCCCCGCCCCTTCCGCTGCGCGTCATGGCGAAGGGTATAAGGCAAGCGGACACGGCCTATGCCATCTTCCTCCCCTCGCCTAGCTGTACTCAGCGGTTGGGTTGAGGGGACTGAGGGGTGCAGGCGCATTCTCTGAGAAATCCCTGAGTCCTTGTGGACAGCGGCCTAGCGATAATGCTATGGTGAAGCCATCACACAAGCGATTGACAGGTAGCCCATGACCGCATCTTATGACGTGATTATCATCGGCGGACGCCCCGCCGGCGCGACTCTGGCGGCTCGCCTCGCACGGCAGGGCGCACGCACGCTCCTGCTGGAACGGGCGCAGTTTCCCAGCCTGCCCGCCGCCTCCTCGCCCATCATCTATGCGCCCGTCATGCACCTGCTGGACGAGATCGGCGCGGACGAGAACGAATACGCACGCGGCACGCCCCGCCTGCGCCGCGTGATCGGCGACAACAGCCAGTTCAAAGCCACCATCCCGATTCCGCTGGCGGACGGGCGCAACTACGCCTACGCCATTGACCGCGCCCGCTTCGACGCGGCGCTGTTCGAGAATGCCCGCCGACAGGGGGCGGATGTGCGCGATGGCTTCAACGTCACCGATCTGGTGTGGGACGGGGAGCGTGTGGTCGGCGTGGTCGGTCAGGCGGGCAAGGACGGCGTGCCGGAAACGCTGCGGGCTGAAATCGTGGTGGGCGCAGAAGGGCGCTTCAGCCTTGTGGCGCGTAAGACAGGCGCGGCGACTTTCGATGAACATACCGCCAACCCCACCTCACTGTATTACGCCTACTGGCGCGGCGTGCGCCCGTATGATGAAGACGGCGCGGCGGCGGTGGCCTATGAGGGCGGCTACGGGTACGGTTTTCTGGTGATGGATAGCGCCGACGGCACGACCGCCGTCACGATGGAAGGACAGGCCGACCTGTTCACCCCCGGCGAGGAGGGCGCAGAAGCCTTCTACCTGCGCCTGCTGCGCTCCAACCCCAAACTGAGCGCACGGCTGGAGGGCGCGGAACGCATCACGCCCGTGCAGGGTATGAAGCGCATCGGCAACCTGTACCGGCAACCGGGCGGCGCGGGGTGGGCGCTGGTGGGGGACGCCTATCATCAGCACGATCCGCTGGACGGGCAGGGCATTTTCAACGCGGTCTACAGCGCGAAGGTGCTGGCGTGGGCATACGGACGCTTCCGGCGCGGCGCGGTGTCGTGGGAACAGGCGCTGCACGAATATGATGAAGCGGTGCGCGTGAAAACCTATGGCATGTACCGCCGCACCTTGAACGCGGTTCAGGAAAACCTGTATAGTGAACGGCAGATGCCCGGTTGGGCGCTGAGTGGTCTGCGCTGGGTGATGGAAGACCCGCAAATGCACGAACTAATGGGTAAAATGTTCACGCGCCAGTTGCCGCCGGAGATGATCTCGCTGCTCACGCCCGCCGTCGCGCTCAACGCCGTGCTGCGCGGCCCCTTGCGTGACCTGCGCAAGCGCCTCGCTGGGATCGCGTCTTGATGCTGTTGCCTTGTTCCATCCCGAAAGGATGATCGCTATGAATGCCCGCACGTCTATTCTGCCCCGTCTGGCGATTAACACCGACATCGCCCGCAAAATGCTGACCGGATTCATCCGCGACCAGATCGCCAAAGCCGGCATGACCCGCGCCGTGCTAGGGCTGTCCGGCGGGATTGACTCGGCGCTGTCGGCGTATCTGGCGGCGGAGGCGTTGGGCGCGGAAAATGTGCTGGCGGTGCGGATGCCCTACAAAACCTCCGCCGCTGCCAGCCTGAACGATGCCGGACTGGTGATCGAGGCGCTAGGGCTGCCGTACCTCGACATCCCCATCACCGACATGGCTGACCCGCTGATCGCCCGCTTCCCCGACATGAGCAACCTGCGTAAGGGCAACATCATGGCGCGGTTGCGAATGGTCACGCTGTACGATCAATCGGTAGCGTGGGGCGGGCTGGTACTGGGGACGAGCAACAAAACCGAGTTCCTGCTGGGCTATTCGACCATCTACGGCGATAGCGGCGTGGCGCTGCACCCCATCGCCGACCTGTACAAAGCGCAGGTGCGCCAGCTTTCCGCCGCGATGGGTGTGCCGCAGCCCGTCCTCGACAAAGCCCCCTCGGCTGACCTTTGGGAAGGCCAGACCGACGAGGGCGAACTGGGCTTCTCCTACAGCGATGTGGATCAACTGCTCTACCTGCTGGTGGATGAACGCTACACGCTGGATGAGGCCGTCGAAGAAGGGTTTGCTCGTCCGTTCGTGGAAAAGGTGTGGATGCGGGTGAAGGCCAACCACTACAAACGCACCATGCCCAACATCGCCAAACTCAGCCGCCGCACCATCGGTCACGACTTCCTGTATTTGCGCGATTTCACCGGACGCTAAAAGCGGCCTGTCACGGTCGCCAGACGGGAAAGAGCGCGTCGCCCGTGCCATCGGTGATGCGGCGTTTCGCGCTGCCATCGGCATTCATCACGTAGATTTGCCAGTGTCCGGTTTCGTTGCTCACATACGCCAGTTGTGCGCCCCCCGGCAGATACAGCGGATCGCCGCTGAAAAGCCCGTCGCCTAACGGGTGGGGGTCTATGCCATCGGCAGCCATCAACTGCATATTCAGGCGGCCAGCGGTCAACTCGGCGTCGCCGTCGTTGTAGACGTAAGCCAACCGCGTGCCATCCAGTGACCACATCGGATGCACTTCATCCCAGAGGGTTTCGGTCAGCCGCACGGTTTCGCCGCCGTTGGCCGCAATCCGGTAAATATCCTCATGCCCACTCCGATCCGAAAGCCAGACCACCTGTGTGCCATCCGGCGACCACGAAGCGAACCAGTCGCGTCCGCCGTCGTTGGTCAGGCGGGTGGCATTGGCAAGCGTGAAATCGGCTGCGGTGGAAATGGTGTAGATTTCCAGATTCAGATCGCGCAGCGATTCCCACAGCATCGCCTGTCCATCCGGCGACCATGCCGGGTCCCAATCGAAGCGGCTTTCCGTGACTAGCGTGAACACGGCTTGCACAATGCTCAGGCTGCGCAAGTTGCTGCCGTCCGGCTTGACCTGCGTCGGCACTAGCGATTGATTCTCGCCACGAGTCGCCAGAAAATTCAGCTGACCGCCGTCCAACGACCAACTGGGGAAATAATCGTGTGCGCCGCTGCCGTCCGCAGTCAGGTTATGCAGCGTCCCATCTGGTAGCAGCAAAAAGATGTCCCAATCACCGTCACGGTTGCTGCTGAATGCAATCGGGGCGGGCGGGTTGCCCATCGGGATGCCCGCTGTATCGCCGCCCGCCGCCGCTTCCGGTTGCACAGTGCTACTCGCGCCACCCGGTTGCAAGTTCTGGCTGCGTAAGCTAGAACCGAGGAACGCCAGCAGCACGACGACGACCACACTCGCTCCAACCATCCATAACAAACGTTTACGCATTCGGAGTACCTATTGGTGTTGAGTAGAAATAGGAGGATCAGAAAAATATAAGGCTTGACCTCGTAACAGAGTCTTAAAATTTCAAATCGCTATGCTATTATAAAGGATGTACTGATTTTATAACCTTTTGCACCGCGATTGAACATTTTCAACAAACAATGTCCATGCAAGGTGGAGCGTGTAATGTTCAAATATACTCATACGATCAATTTCGGTGTAAACTTATACCAATAATTCTATAAATACTGGGGTGAAAATGCGATTCCTCAAATCACTTTGGTAAGTTTGAACATCTTAAGAGAATTCCACTGGCATTACTCTTACGATCGGGGTATATTCGTTACGTATTCTGACAAGAAGCAGAGGCGTCAGTTTTGGAGGAAACATGAACAAGACAAAAGTGCTGGTGGTTGAGGACGAAGTTAACATTTGCAAGCTCATCAGCGATTATATGTCGGGGCGCGGCTATGAGGTTAGCACGGTGAATGATGGCCCGGATGCGTTGGAATATGTGAAAGAACGCGGCCTGCCACACATCGCGCTGATTGATCTGGCGCTACCTACAATGCACGGCTTTGAGCTGAGCAGCAAGCTAAAGGCTATGGCAGATGTGCCGATCATCTTCGTCACTTCGACCAGCGATACCGACACCATCGTTCAGGGGTTGCGCCGCTATGCCGAAGATTTCATCGTAAAGCCTTTTGAATTGCGCGAGTTGGAAGCCCGTGTGCAGGCGGTGCTGGCGCGGATGCCCAGCCTCGACTATGCCAGCGAACCAATCGTCAAAGTTGATGACCACCTTCAGGTAGACTTCGCGCACAACCGGCTGGTTGTGGTGGGCAAGTCCTACAGCTTGACCCCCACCGAGTCCATTTTGCTGCATGTGCTGCTACGCAATGCCGGTCGCGTGGTCGAAAATCGCATGTTGATCGCCCGTGTGTGGCCGACGGAAGATGTCTACGAGGACACGCTCCGCGTCCACATGCACCGCCTACGCCGCAAGCTGGAAGCCGATTCGCATCATCCGCACTATATCCGCACCGAACGCGGTATCGGTTATATGTTCACCATTCGCCCGCCCGAAGCAAAGGGTAAAGCGGATGGCGAGCCTAAAGAAAAAACTTAGTCGAACATGAAGGCTACCCTCCCGCGCCCTGAACTCGAGGACGCGGGATATTCCACTCAATCATTACAAACAATCTTACAAGTCGTCCGCGCTGAACTATCGGCGCAGGCGGCTTGTGTGGTTTCACTGGATTATTCCCCTAGCGCGGACTCCGTGCCGGCCTGCGTCCCCTCGCTCACGCTAGGGCAATGTGCGGCGCTGGTCGTCACCGCACGCGCCCATGCTGCCCACGATTTTGCCCCCTGCTTGCTCACCGCCGAGGAAATTGCGCCGCTAGGTTTCGCCAGTGCGCTGCTCATCCCGCTAGAAACCGACGGCCGGCTACTAGGTGCGCTCGTGATAATGGATTCGCAACCCGCCGCCTTCACCGAAGCCGATGCCGGACGGATTGCCCACTGGTCGCAAGTGGTCTGGACAGTGCTTGAAAACCGGGTGCTGCACGCCAGTCAAGCGACGGCACGCGCCATCCAGAGTACTGCCACAATCCTCGGCGAGAATCCTTCGGCGCAGCAGTTGGTGGAAGTGCTGCGCGATTACCTGTTCGAGCCGGAGATCAGCAGTTGCGTCGTGCTGTCCTATGGCCCTCTGCGCGAAGACCGCCCGAACGGGCCGTTCGACTATCTGGAAGTGCAAGGGACGTGGACGCAGAAAACCGGTTCCGGCGCTGGCATCGGGATGCGCGTGTATCTCGACCAGTACGCCGACCTGCTGACCGATCTGGATACGCACGGCATTCTGGAAATTCACAATGTACTCGCGCCGGGAAGCCCAGTCGGGGCAGACCCGCTGGTACGCGCTTTTCTCGGCGCTCAAAAGTTGCAACGGGCTGTCCTCATCAGCTTTGGCGGGGCATCGCGGCGGCTGGGGGTGATTGTCATTGGCAGCGACCGCCAGCACATCTTTTCGCCCAACGAAATCCGCGCCTACCGCACAGTCATCGAATTTATGGCGCTACATGCGATGGCGCGGGTGCTGCAAATACAGGCCAATTTTGTGCAGCGTGGGCGGGCTGCCCTGCTCGATGCCGTCAAAGACGGGGTGTTGATGATCCTGCCTAGCGACGGCCCCCATGACCTTAGCGAGCATTCGCATGTGCTGACCGTCAACCACAGCTTTTGCAATCTCTTTGATGTATCCGATACGCATGTGACCGGTATGCCGCTGGAGCAGTTGGTCGAACAATTGCGACTGCCGGAGGATGTGCGCCGTGCGCTGGCCGAACGCTGGATGAGTACCCCTGTGCGCGATCCGGCGGTGCTGTCGGGCGAATTTGACATGATTCACCCGAAAGGCTCGCAGGCGAATATCGAATGGTACAGCGCCCCTGTGTATCATGAAAATCGGGTTCTGGGGCGCATCTTCACCTTCCACGATGTCTCGGCAGAACGCGCCGCCGTTAGTTTGCGGGCGAACTTTGTCTCCCGCGTGTCCCACGAACTGCGCACGCCCCTCACTTCGATTAAAGGGTTCGCGCAGTTTATGGTCGAAGAACTGAACGACCAGTTGCCGCCGTTGGCGCGGGAATACGCCGGCATTATCCTGAGCAGCGCCCGCCATCTGAACAACCTGTTTTCCGAGATCATCGAGATTACCCGCGCCGACAGCGGCGAACTCAACCTAACACTCAGCCACATCGAACTGCCGCAGATTGTGAACGAAGTCGTGATGACGTTTGAGCCACAGGCCGCCGAACGTCAACAGCAGATTCGCGTCAGCGTTGCCAGCGACCTGCCCGCGATCCATGTGGATGCCAAACGAATCACGGGCGTCATCGGGCAGATACTAAAGAACGCCATTTACTACAGCCCCATCGGCACACAAATCCGCATCAGTGTGCAGTGGGCGCTCACCCCCGACAACCTGCCGCACGGTGCCCCCGAAAACCTTGTCCTGCCTGCCATCCTGACGGTTATTGCAGACGAAGGGCCGGGGCTTTCGGTGGAAGAAGCGGTGCAGGTGTTCACGCCGTTCTACCGGGGAATTGTGGCGCAGGCCAACAAGATCGAGGGCAGCGGGTTAGGCTTGACCATCGCCCGCAGCATCATCGAACTGCATGGCGGGGCGATCTGGGCGGAACCCCGACGGCGGGGACGGCGCGGAGCGCGGTTCAGTTTCACGCTGCCGCCGCAGTAGACTCGGATTCTGTGTTTGTAAGGAACGCAAAGCCGGTCTATACTCTCTTAAGATTTTCATGCCGTCAGTTATGGAGCGAACTGCTGTGGAGCTTCCTTTTCACCTGCGCGCACTACCCCCCGAGGCGCTGGATGTGTTGCGCTTTTTCGGTACCCTGAACGATCCGTTGGCCTACAGTGACGAGATCATGGAAGGCGTAAGATTGAGCGAACGCATGTTCGGCAAGGTCATTCGCCGTCTGGTCACAAAGGGCTATCTGGCGATGGATGGCGATCAAGCCTACCGCCTGTCGGACGAAGGACAGGAGTCGGTTCTGGTGCTGCGCGAGTACGATGCCGCCGCGCCCGTCTCCAGCGGCCCCGCCAAACGCGGGCCGAACAAGAAAGTCGCACGCCGCATGGTGATTGTGATGCCGCGCACCCTCCGCGCCAGTCAGTCGGCGGAAGTCACCATCGGCTTTCACCCCGCCGCTGCCGGCCAGTCGTTGGGGCAATCGGCGGAAGTCGTGGTGCGCGTCAGCCTGATAAACGCCCAACCCCAGCGCCCGCAGGATGTGGTATTCCACCTGTCGGATTCTGCCGGACAGCAAACGATCACCATCATTCCAGATGCCATCAACAAACTCCGTTTGAAAGCACAGGCCTTCCAGCTTGGCCCCAACCCGGATGATATTCAGGTGGCCGGCGGTATGTATGTGGATGTGCCGGTTTTGCCAGCGGGTACGCCCCCGGATGAAGATGCCGCCTATGGCACACCGGTGACGCTGGCGGAATTGTAAGCGCCAGATGCGCCGTTCGCCCGCCCCGCACCTGAGACGGCTTGCGCGACTCCGCCCCGGTGGGCATTAGCTTTCCAACCGCGACAGGCAGGCCATCAGCAAGTCGCTGCTTTCCTGTGCTTCGGCGTCGTCCAGCGCATCTTCCAGAAATTCCAGCGCCATAAGCATCTGGTAACAGGCATGTCGCCGCTGGAAATCGGCAGGCAGTGGGCGCAGTTCCCCGTAAGCCGCATAGACCGCCGCCGAACTGCCGGGGCAAACGCGCTCTAACTCGCCTTCCGTACGGAAGTCGCACAACGGATCGCCCCACAGCGACCACTCGAAATCAATCACGCCAGTGATCGCCCCGTGATGGCACAGCACATTCTCGAAATGAAAATCACGGTGTACCAGACTCGGCTGCACCACCTGATCGAACAACGGGCGCAAATCTGCCAGCACGCGCTCCAAGCGCCCCGCCAGCGGCGCATCAATCAGGCCGCTGCCGAGCGATTCCCGCAGGTAGGTTTGCAGGTAGTCGTCCAGATAGCTGTGCCACGCCGGAAAAGTCACCTGCGGCCTGCGCAGATCGCCACACTGCGCGGCGTGAATGCCGTGCATTTGCGCCAGCACGCGCCCCGCTTCGGCGGCAATCTGTTCCTGCTGCGCGGCGCTCATGGTTTGCCACGCATCCACCACCGGCAGCCCCGGCAGCCGCGACAGAATGATATAGGCCGACGGGAACACCTGCTGACTCAGGTCAACGCCTAGCACTTCCGGCGCGGGGACATGCTGTTCGCGCAGAAGGCGGTAGGCCAGCGCCTCGCCCTCGAACCGCTGCGGCAGATTCCCCGGCAGCCCATCGAAGCGCACCACCCAGTCGCCGTTCACCACCAGCGCCGGATTATTGCGCCCGCGCCCCAACCACTCATGCTGCCGAACATGCCCTAACCCGTGTGCGCTGGCGATTGCCTGTAAATCTGCGGTTGTCACGCTCAATCCGCGCTGCGGTGTCGTCCCTTTCATATCCTGCTTCCTGATCGTGCGGGAAGGGCTGCACCCCGCCCCCCTGAAATTTTGTTGAGCGAAAAATGTGCCGGAGTTCGCACACCGGATCATCCCTGCCGCCCACTATCGCACAAACCCGCGCACATCTCAAGCACGCGCCTCGCGCCCGTTCTGCGTAGGCCAAACACAGAGAAATCGCGCCTGACAGCGCCCACGCCCCCCTGCTACAATCTCCCGCTATGGTCACTTTCTTGCGCTGCCTATGCCTCAGCCTCGTGCTGTTATTTGTCCCGCTGGACTTGCCGGATGCCACCGTTAGCCTGAACGCGAGCGACGGCCTGCGGCTGCGGGCGGCTCCTGCCGACGACTCGGCTATCCTCGAAGTGCTGCCTGCGGGTGCGCCGCTGATGCTGGTCGGGCGCGAGGCGGCGGGCGCGTGGCTGCAAGCCTATGCCCCGGATGGACGCGCCGGATGGGTGGCGGCGGCCTATGTGGATGTCCTCACCGATGTGAAGCTGCTCCCAACGCTCGCATTCGCCAGCGCACCCTATCCCCGTCAGCAGTTGGGCGAATGGGTGGCGGTCAATATCCGTGCGCTCTATCAGGCGGGGCAGGCCGTCGGCAATCATGCTGACCGCGTGGCGAAAGTGGGCGACAGCATCACCGTCTCGACAAACTTCCTGTACCCGATTGCCGATGGCTTCTACGAGATCAGTGAGTATCCGTATTTGCAGACGGTGATTGACCGCTTCGCCGCCCTTCCCGCGTCGTCCTTCAGCCGCCTCTCGCTGGCGGCGGGCGTGGGCTGGAACAGTTCGACCGTCCTCAACCCGGCCTATGCCGACCCCACCCCCTGTCTGACGGGCGAAATCCCGCTGCTGTGCGAATACCGCCTGCTGAAACCGGCCTTCGCCATCGTGATGTTCGGCACCAACGATGTTGGCCTCATCTCGGTGGAAACCTACCGGGGACACATGGACGAGATTATCCGGCTGACCATCGGGCAAGGGATCATCCCGATCATCAGCACCATCCCTGACCGCCGCAACCACACCGAAGGCGTGGCGGCCTTCAACCGCGCCCTGATCGGGCTGGCACACGCCTATGCGGTGCCGCTGGTGGATTTCGCGTCCGCCATGCAAACGCTGCCGGAGGGCGGGCTGACGATTGATGGGGTACATCCCTCCTCGCCAGCGCGGGGCTACAAAGGGTCGGCGGATTTCCGCGCAAGCAACCTGTATGCGGGTTATGTGCTGCGCAACCTGACCGCGCTGCATACACTGGATGCCATCCTGCGCGAACTGGCCGATGAATAAAGTTGTCGTAAATCCTCAATTAATTCTTAACAATCTCGTGTACCATTTCAGATTACAATGCAGTTACAAACCGCATTATAAGCACCCGCTTCAAACCCGGATGCGGTCAGGGTTTTATCATGGATATTGGTCACGTGATTATCATCGCGTCACTGACCTTCCAAATTGTCGTGGCGCTGCTCGCCCTTCGCCTCATTCCACTAAGTGGCAGGAAAATCGTCTGGGTACTCATGGCGCTGGCAAGCATTCTAATGGCTTACCGGCGTTGGGTCGCGTTACGCAACTCCCTGCCCCCGTTTTCACGCCCGTTGGATATTGAAGGCGAACTCATCGCGCTAATTATTTCGCTGCTCATGCTGGCAGTCGTGATGGGGATTCGTAACCTTCTGCGGAATTTGCAGCAGACCGAATCCCGGAATCGCGCCAGCGAAAGCCGCTTCCGCGCCATTTATGAGCAGTCGCCGGTGGGAATCGCGCTGGCGAACCTGAACGGCTCGGAGATTGAACCCAATCCTGCGCTCCAGCAAATGCTCGGATACAGCGCGGCAGAACTGCACCCCAAAACATTTAACGAGATTACCTATGCGCCGGATTTGCCGGTGCTGGAATGTGTCAACGAACAGGCGAAACAGGGGCAGGCCATCACCTTCGACAGCGAAAAACGCTACCTGCGCAAAGATGGCACCGCGTTGTGGGTGCATGTCAGTGGTAGCTCGCTAGTGGATGAGCAGGGGAAGCCGAACGCCGTGCTGGTGATCGTGCAGAACATCGCCAGCCGCAAAACAGCCGAGTCCGACCTGCGTGCCAGCGAAGAACGCTACCGCCAGATCGTCAACACCGCGCAGGAAGGAATCTGGCTGATTGACCAGCAGGCCAACACCACCTTCGTCAATCAAAAAATGGCCGATATGCTGGGGTACACCACAGACGAAATGCAGGGGAAGCACCTATTCTATTTCATGAACGACCAAATGCGGGAGGACGCGCAAAAGCGGCTGGCGGAGCGCGAACAGGGGCTTAACGAACAGCACGATTTTTGCTTCCTGCGCAAAGATGGCCGACCGCTGTGGGCGATTGTCGCCACCAATGCCCTGTTGAACGGCAGCGGCATGTATCAGGGTGCGCTGGCGATGATTACCAACATCAGCGACCGCAAGCAAGTTGATGATGCTCTGCACCGTTCAGAAGCGAATCTTCAGGCCATTTTCAACAGCCTGTCCGCCGCCTTATTCCTGCTGGATTCCGACCAGCGCATTATCGCCTATAACCGGGCGGGGGCGGACTGGGCGGTGATGATGGGCGGGAACGATTTGCGCTATGGCAGCAGTCTGGAAGAATACCTGCCGGATGACGTGTACCAGAAGTTTCAGGATCATTTCCTCATGGCCTTGAACGGCCAGTTTGTGACGCTGGAGAGCGCGGTCGGGTTGTACGGTAGCAACCGGCAGATCGAGTTCCGCTACGTGCCGGTCGTGACCAACCAGCATGACATCATCGGCGTGTGCTTGATGATCGAGGATGTCACGCTGCGCAAACAGGCCGCGAAACAGGCCACCGAGCTGGCGCTGGAAAAAGAACGGCTGAACATCCTGAGCGACTTCATCACCGTTGCATCGCACGAATTCCGCACGCCTTTAAGCATCATCAACAGCTCGCTCTACCTGCTGCGCCGCAGTACCGACCCCGAACGGGTGCAAAAACGCATCGAGCAAATCGAAGAACAGGCCAATGCCATCCTGATGCTGGTGAACGCAATGGTCACGATGGTGAACCTCGACCGGATGCAAGTGGCTGCCGATCCGATTCACACCGCGCTCATGGTCGAAACCTGCGTCAAGAAGGTCGGCAGCCGCTACGACGAGCGAAACATCGTGTTCGATATGCACATAGAAGCCACGCTACCGCCGCTGTATGGCGATCTGGCACAGTTGAGCATGGCGCTGGAAAATGTGCTGGACAACGCGGCACGCTTCAACCGGGATGGCGGTCATGTGCAGGTGGATGTGACGCCATACCACCAGCACGAAATCCTGTTCAGCATCCGCGACGATGGCCCCGGCATCTCCGAACAGCATTTACCACACCTGTTTGAACTGTTCTACCGTGACGATGCCGCCCATACCACACGCGGGTTAGGGCTGGGGCTGCCCATCGCGCAGAAGATTGTGGGCAAACACGATGGGCGCATCGAAGTGAGCAGCCAACCGGGGACAGGCAGCACCTTCCGCATCATTCTGCCGGCCTCCGAAATGCCGACGCACTAAAGCGGCCAACGGTGCGCCGCGCACCCTTTCGAGCAGCCCACCCCAAAAACACCCCGAAAATGAGCGTTCTGCGAAACTCGAATTAGTTCGCCTATTACGTTATTTTTTAGGTTTACTTTGTGTTTGCGATTCGTGCAATAAAAGAAATTATTGAGGGAAGAATGTGTTTTGTAATTCTGCGAAACTCCCCCCCCTTTTTCAGCAGAA
>CAIPFY010000273.1 GCA_903864435.1 uncultured Chloroflexota bacterium
AGGCGGCGCGCACGCTGCGCCATTCGCGCTGCCAACGCTGGTTCATGTGCTGAAGGCGCTGAATATCGTGCAAGCGTTCTTCGCCGTGCATCCGCGTGACCAGCAGTTCGCTCACTTCCCCCATCAGCCGATCAAGGCGCGTAGCCGATACGCGCACATGCTCATCGGTCGGGCGCGTTACGGCTGTTCCTTCTTCGGGAACGGGCGGCACCGTCATCGCGTGCGAAACGACAGGCACGGGGTTAGACTCCGGTGCGGAGGCGCGGATGACCACCGACGGGGGCGGCTGGGCAGTCGGCAACGAAGGCGCCAGCGCGACCTGTTCCAGACGGGTAAAGACCTGCGCCAGCGTATCGGTGGGGGTTTCCTGTCCGTCCATTGTGTTCTGGATACAGTCCAGCGCATCGTAGATCAGGTCACAACGATCCGAACTCAGCACCAGACGGCGCTGCATCGCCAGTTCAAACAGGTCTTCGAGGGCGTGTGCCAGCCGTTCGATCAGGCTCATGCCCACCGCACGCGCAGCTCCTTTCAAACTGTGCGCGGCACGGTTCAGTTCGCGCAGCAGTTCGGCGTCGTCATGCGCGGTCTGCGCCTCAATCGTCAGCAGGCCGCTGTTCAGGGTGCGCAGGTGATCTGTCACCTCCACCCAGAAAATATTCAGCAGATCGGAATCGCTCATAACTTCAGCCCGGAAAGCACGGCGCTCACCCGGCGAGTAACCTCCTGCAAATTCTGCACGCTGCTTTTCACCTGTGTGGTAGAAGCCAGCGTTTCGGAAGTCGCGTGCTTGATCGTCCGCATGGCCTGTGTCAGTTGATCCATGCCAATCGTCTGCTGGCGCGTACTGGCGGCAATCTGCATCGCCGCCATCGCCGCATCTTCGATGGCATGTGACAGGTCACGGATCGAATCGCCGGCGCGGTTCACCAGCGTTTGCCCGTGATCTACGCCTTTGCTGCCTTCTTCCGTCACCATCACCGCCGCGTTGGTCGCCCGCTGAATCTCGCCCAGAATTTCGCGCACCTGTACGGTGGCCTCGCGGTTCTGGTCGGCCAGATGGCGCACTTCCAGCGCCACGACTGCAAAGCCTTTGCCTTCCTCGCCAGCGCGGGCCGCTTCCACCGACGCATTCAGCGCCAACATGCGCGACTGATCCGCCAGATGGTTGACCGCCGCGATAATCTCCCCGATTTGCTGGGTGTGTTCCGAGAGGACGAGAATATTATCCGCGATGTCCTCCACCCGGCGGCGGATCATGTCCATGCCCGATACCGTCTGCTGCACCGCGTCTGTGCCAATGCGGGCAATATCCACCGACACCTGCGCGGTTTCCGCCACGCTCTGAGCGCGTTCGGCGGTTTCGGTCACGGTAGCGCGTACTTCGTTCACAGTGGCGGTTGTCTCCGTCACCACGTTATCCTGCTCGTTCGCCATGCTGTTCTGGTGGGCGGCTGCTTCCAGAATTTCGCGGGTGTATTCCTCCACGCGGATCATGGCTGAATTGATCTCTCCCGTCATGTCTTGCAGTCGGTCAAGCATCCGGTTGACCGAAGCGCCCAACCGCGCCAGCATCCGTTCTTCATGGCTGCGTCCGCCCGTCAGGTCGTCCGCCAACCGCTGACGCAGGTCGCCGCGCACTACGTCATCCAGAATACGCACATACTCATCCAACACCCGATCAAAACGCGGGCGGGTGATGCGGTGGATGAACACGCCAAACACCCATCCCATCAGCAGCGCCCCCAGCACCCACAGCACGAGCGACACATTCCAATCCGCGCTCAACCCCATGAGCAGCACCGGCACAGCCGCCGCGACTGCCGAGGACAGCACCATTGGCGCCGTCCCGGATTCGGCCATACGCGCCATCATCGTCGGCGGCGCAGGTGAACGGTCATCCTCGATGGTCATATCTTTTCCCCCACAAACAAGCGGTCATCTTCACAGAGCAACGGTAGGTCAAGAACGATCAAGCGTTCCACCGTGA
>CAIPFY010000274.1 GCA_903864435.1 uncultured Chloroflexota bacterium
ACAACCCTGCCGGGATATGTACTGAGTCGATTTTGTCGTTAAAGTAGCCGTTGAGTGCCGGAATGTTCTCAAAATGAGCATAGCTACCCATGCCGATTCTTGCGCCACTGAAATTGTTGGTTTCAAACAAGACGACCGGGTTGATTTTTGACCACGGACACCCACCTTCATTGAGAATGATAATGGAGGTCACTTGACCCTTTATGTTCCATGGGGAGCTATTTGGAAGTGGTTTACGATCTCCGCTATAACAATCGGCACTGTTGCGGAATTGGTCATCGTTGAAAACGAACAACGATTTTCCAGACGGTACCAGCACTGAATGAGTCCAATCATTTATGCCGGAGGTGGTCAGGTTATTGACTTCACCGACTGGGAATGTCTGGCAGTTGGTACCGTCATCGTTGTGACACAAGTTCACGTCACTTGCAGGCGGGGGTGAACACACATTGCTGGTGAACACTTCAATGGATTGAACTGAGTTTTGCCAACCATGATCTTGCAGATTGGCTACACTGCTTGACCAACAACGCATTTCACCTGTTTGATTGTCTCCGCGCCAAGTCTTGACTGACCAGCCGCCGGGTATCAGCATCGAGTAAGAATTGGCAGCGGGGTCATTACTAAAGCCGCCGTTGCTGCTAAACACTACAGAGCCAGCCTTGTTGATCTGGCTGTAGAGTTTCATCGCCCCGTCGCCGGTATTGGGCGGGGGGGTGGCGGTGGGGGGCACTCCGTTATCTACACGGGTATTTACTGATCGGAAATAAATTACGCCAATGCCATTGTCTACACGGATTTCAGGATAACAAACCCATCGGTTTTCGTTGTCGGCAGTGCTATACATGCACACATCAACTGGTGGATAGATAAAGTGAATGTGAGCAGATGCTCCATTACCGCATCTCGTATTAAAACTCTGGCTTAGGCTGTAAGCGACTCCTAAATATTGTCCTCTTACAATTGACTTGCCGAGCAAGCCTTGACTGACGGTGTTTCCATCAACATGTCCATATCCGTGAGTGCCATCAGCATTGGTGATTTTGAGCCACATCTGACCACCATTATCTGGGCCGCATACGGATTCAAGGACCCCCGGAGCAGCGGCTAAGACAGCAGCACCTGTTGAATCACGCTGCCATGCTTGAAAGTCAATGGCTCTATTTTGTAAGTTAAAATAGCCTGGATGCTCGCCGCCATTTTTCCACCATGTGTATCCACTCGCCCATGGAAATTGATATTCGACGGCAGATAGAGGAGATGCTATGGCAGAAAAATCCACGAAATTTGATGGAACTTGCTCTGCAAGCGCCGCATAATCAAGTTGATCGTACATTTGCGCTTGCCAAGCAGAAGTTTGTGGATTACGACTTGCTAGTATCTCAACGAAGTCATCAAAGGAGAAATTCTCCCAACCGGATTCAATAACATAGTCTGGTACCAACGTGATTCGTGCCCAATTCCCATCTTCTGACTGGCGAAAAGTCGTGGAATAGAATACGGGCGCGTTGGGGAGCGATGCTGATGTAGTTTGTACAAGACTCTGTACCGATTCACGGAATTCATCAGGAACAGACACAACGGTGTTGAAGTCAATCAGGACAGTTCCTAGGGTTGATGTTGGTGAAGGTTCATTGGTACTTATGGGTACGTTGGGCGTTGCTGTGACTTCAGTAAGTGGGTGCGCTAAATCTATGAGGCTTCCCAGATGTAGTTGTTGTCCCCGCGCAAATTCCACCGCCGCAGCGCCCGCCGCATAGGGCGCGGCGAAGCTGGTGCCGGTGAACAGCGCATAGCCGCCATCGTTGCGGGTGGTGAGGATGTCGCGTCCGGGGGCGAGTAGGTCAATTTCCGCGCCGTAGCTGCTGAAGCTGCTGCGCTGGAGGTTCTGATCTACCGAAGCAACTGCGATGACAGGCGCATACGCCGCCGGATACAGCACCGAACCGCCCGTATTGCCCGCAGCGGCAACGACGGTTACACCCTTGCTCGCGGCGTAGTTCACAGCACTTTCCAGCACCGTGCTAGGAGATGAGCCGCCTAGTGACAAGTTGATAATGCGTGCGCCGTTGTCGGCGGCAAAGACAATCGCGGCGGCGACATTCGAGTATGTCCCCACACCCTGTGCGTTCAGCACGCGCAGCGGCAGGATTTGCGCGTTGGGTGCGACACCTGCGATGCCGAGGGCGTTATTGCTGTTGGCGGCAATCACGCCAGAAACCGCACAACCGTGACCGAATTCATCCTGTGGCGTGGAATCGCCCTGCACAAAGTCGTAACCGGGCTGAATTCGCCCCTGCAAATCGGGATGATCGGCACAGATGCCGCTGTCAATGACGGCGATCAGAACCGATGTTGGCGACGACGACAGGCTGACCCATGCCGCAGGTGCGCCGATAGCCGGGAGCGCCCACTGCTGGTCATACAGCGGATCATTGACTTCGCCGCCTAGCGCGACCGCGTAGTAGTCGGGTTCGCTGACCGCGACCGCCGCCGATTCGGGGAGGGGTTGCTCGGCTACTTCGGCAGCCACATTCACCACCACGCTGTTCAATCCGGCAAGGTCGGCGCTCACCGTGCCGCCAATCTGTTCAATGTAGGTTTGTCTTTCCTGAGCAGTGGCATTTGAGTTGAATGTAATGACCACCTGATTCGGGACAGGTTGGGCTGGCACAGGCAGCGGCAGCGGGGCAGCGGGTTGGACGAACTGGAGCGTGGGGGCGGGCGGAGGTGAGGTTGGGCGCGGTGGCACCACGTAGGTCGGCGTTGGGAACGGTTCATCCGTCGCTACGACTTCGGTGGCGGGGATGGGAGTCGCGCTTGGTTCGAGAGTGGGCGCGATAGTCGCTGCGACGGTCGAAACGGGCATCACATCGGGAGTTGCTTCTGTAGGCGCACCGTTGGAAGTCGAAGTGACCGGTGTAGCAAGTACAACGGGCGCTTGGGTGCGGTTCTGGAGCATAAACCCGACCAAGACGACTAGCATAGCGAGGAATGCAATACGCCTTTTCATGATGCTCTTTTTGTGATCCAACTTGGTCAAGAGACATCTTTTCACAACCGCTTGCCTACCCATGCTAATCGTCACAAATGAGCGTTTGCGAGAAGATTTATCAGTTTGATTGTCCTACCGTTTTTCGGGAAAATTACCGAATTGTTTGGAAAATTCAGGTAATTTCCGTGCTTTTCCTCCCTCAAGGACTCTAAACCGAAGCGTTCGGGCGGTTTTGGGTGGGTGCGCTTGCTGCAAACGGACGAATCCAAACGTCACTTGCATCCCCCAACCGCTAAAATTTGGCAATCGAATCGGTCAATGGCAGAGTCTGCTGAATACGAATACAGGTATTCGATTAAACGAATGTAACAAAAGTGATGAACAATGACCCATTTTGTAACACCCCGCCAGCTCTTGCGTTCTGGTTTGATTCTGGGCGCTGCCGCCAGCATGGGGATTCCCGCCATGGCTAGGCTGCAAGACGCAACCCCGACGAGTTCCAGCCTCGATTTAACGGGCGCGATCACGATCCGGTGATTATCAAAGCGCCGGATGCCTACTACCTGTTCTGCACCGGACGCGGCATCCTCATGCGGAAATCGGTTGATCTCATCAACTGGGAGATCGGCTTCCCGTCCAGTGTGTTCGGGTAGCAGCCAGCATGGGCGCGGGAGAAAATCCCCAACCAGAACGACATCTGAGCACCGGATATTTCGTACTTCAATGACCGTTATCATCTGTACTACGCCGTGTCCACCTTCGGCAGCAACAAGTCGGTGATCGGGCTGGCGACCAATACCACAGCGAAAGGGCAGGGGATGAGGGGGTTATTGCCCCCATTTCCGAATGCACCCGCTGCGCCCGGATTTCATGCGCCGCCTGAACAAAAGCGTTATACTCGGTCAAACGGTCAGAAATGTTAACGCCCAATAGGGGATAGCCATGCCTCCGAAGCTGCCCAACGACCTCCTCACCCGCGTCAAGCCGCTGCTCATTCCGTACCTGCGCGACAAGGACGAGCGCGAGGCGCTGTTCATCGAGACCTACTTCTTCCGCGATCCGCGTGTGCTGGAGCAGGTCAACTTTGAGGGCAGCCCGGATGTGTTTGCGACCCGCTGTATGGCCGCTCTGGTAGGCAAAATCGGCTGTCTGGCGGAAGACGGCGAGGCGGGCGAACGCGAACATTCGCTGGCAGCCCTGCTCTCGACCATCCGCACCCGCTGCGGGGTGGAAAAACACGTCGAGATTGACCACTGGCGGTCTATTCTGGATGACCAGTGCCAGACAATATCGCCCGCCACAATCGCCGCCTCTAACTGCTTGCGCTCTGTCACGTTGGCACGCTCTAGGTATTCATAGACGAGCCATGATCCCGTTGTCCAGATGAACCGCTGACCGTTATCCCGTTCGCGCAGTGCTTGCGCAACTGCCCGCGCACGCGGGATGAAATCCGAAAAATACCCTTCGACCACCGTGGTCGAGAAATTGGTGAATCCAATATCGAGGTGGGTTTTGAAAACAATGTGGACAGTTTGCACAGATGCGCTCATTAGGGTTCGTCTTTTTTGGAAATGCCCAATATACTTGAATTAGGGTCTGGAAGCTCTTAAAGTATACTTAAGAAGTTTCTATCCCTAAAATCAAGTTTGGAGATAGATAGAAGGGAGTACAAAAACAGCAATTTTTACTAGGTGGATGGTTTGGCAGTTTACGCCGTATCTTATTTACAAGGAGTAGTCTTATGCACAAGCGATTAACCATTCTTGCCATGTTGTTCGTTTTTTCCGTACTGGCGCTCGTCCCCACCGTCAGTGCCCAAAGTGAAGTACAGTTTGTCTCTTTTATGACAACCTTCGGCGGTTCCGAATTGGAAGGGCTTCGTCACTCCCTCGATGAATTCACCCAACAAACCGGCATCCAAGTCATTATTGAAAGCAATCGCCAGCTCGTGCCGATCCTGCGGACACGCCTCGCAGGCGGTAGCCCCCCTGATGTGGCGCTCATTCCTCAACCGGGTACGCTTGCTGAATTCGCCCGCGCTGGATATCTCATCCCGCTGGTGAATGCAGATGGCACTGCTGGATTGATTGATGCGTCGGTCGTCACAGATAATTACTCGTCGGCTATCGCCAGCCTCGGTATCGTTGATGGCGCAACCTACGGCGTCCTCGCCAAAGCGAACTCCAAGAGCACGATGTGGTATTCGCCCGCCTCGTTCGCATCGCTCGGCGTTGAAGTTCCTACGACGTGGGATGAGCTGCTGGCGATTCAGCAAGCCTACGTTGACGCGGGTTTGGTTCCGTGGAGCATCGGTGGGTCGGATAACTGGACACTGACTGACTGGTTCGAGAACATTTATGTTCGTGAGAACGGTCCCGAGAAGTATCTCCAGTTGTTTGCCACACACGAAGTATCTTGGACTGATCAAAGTGTCATTGATGCCCTTGCCACCTTCCGTCAAATTGTTGATCCCGCCGAAACACACTTAGCGGGTGGAGTTGAAGGTACACTATCAACCGACTTCATCACCGCTGCTAATATGGTGTTCCGCCCCGATCCAGCCGCGCAGATGTACTACGAAGGCGGCTTCATGGGCGGCATCATCAGCTCGAACTTCCCCGATCTCGTCCCGGTGCAAGATTTCAACGCCTTCCTGTTCCCGGCGATTGACGATCAGCACGGCGCACCTGTGGTTGGCGGCGGTGATCTGCTCGCGGCATTCACGAATCGCCCCGAAGTCACCCAGTTGATTCAGTGGATGGCTGGCACGGAAGGTAATACGCTGTGGGCAAGTGCGCCGACCGGTGCAGTGGTATCGCCCAACAAGAATGTTGACCTCAGTGTCTACAGTCCTCTCGCCGCTATCGACGCCGGACAGGTCGCAAGTGCCTCCGCCTTTGTGTTCGATGGCTCTGACCTGACCCCCTCGGCAGTTTCCGATGCGTTCGGGACGGGACTTCAGGACTTCATCGCTAACCCGGATGATGTGCAGAACATCATTCAAGGCATCGAAGACGCCGCCGTAGCCAGCTATTAAGACCTCGCGATAGTTCGCTGAAATTAGTTGAACAGGTGGAGCATTACCGCCCCACCTGTTCGCTCCAATCATGGACGTTATTGCAAAAGGATTTCTTAAATGAGCAAAAACAACCTGTTAGGTTGGTTTTTTGTGTTCCCTGCCGTCATTTTGATCGTGGCCTTTCTTATTTACCCCACTATTCGCACCATTCAACTGAGTTTTGATAAGGGGCTTGGTTTCAAGCCGACCGAATACGTGGGATTTGACAACTACGTCAACTTGTTCACGCGCGATCGGTTCTTTTTTGACATCAGCCAATTTCCCCCGCATGGCGCAGTATTCAACACGGTTGTCTGGCTCGTGCTGTTTACCGTCGGAACGGTCGGTATTGGTTTAGTGGTTGCGGTACTGGCGAATTCTGTGCGCTATGAAGTGCTAATCAAGACGATTATTTTCATCCCGATGGCAATCTCCTTTACCGCCGCCGGAATTATCTGGCGATTTGTTTACAGCCCAGATGTGAATACCGGGATTTTGAATGCGATCCTGATTGGCTTGTTCCCCTCTGCCGATCCTATCCCATGGTTAGGGCGAATTGATATCGTCAATGTCGCGCTGATTGTGGCGGGTATTTGGATATGGACAGGGTTTTGCATGGTAATTCTCTCTGCGGCATTGAAAGGTCTGCCCCAAGAAATCATGGAAGCCGCGCAGGTTGATGGCGCGAATTCATGGCAGACATTTTGGAAAATCACGATTCCGATGCTCATGCCCACGATTGCCGTCATCACCACGACGATGGTGATAAATGTGTTGAAGGCGTTTGATCTTGTCTACATCATGACGGCAGGTGGCCCGCGAGGTGCCAGCAGGATCATCGGGTTTACGATGTATTGGGAAACTTTTCAGAACGGAAAACCGGGGTATGGCTCCGCAGTTGCCGTGATTATGCTGCTGCTGATGCTGCCTTTTGTCATTGTGAATATTCGCCGTTTTCGGAATCAGGAGCAATCGTGATGGCCGCAATTGTGACTCCCACTCAGCAGGTCATTCCGCCCCGTAAGCGTCGAAAAATTGCTGTCTCGCGTTGGCTCGTTCACGTTACGTTGTTCGTGTTGGCGGTCATCTGGCTAACCCCGTCTGTCGGGTTGTTGATTACGTCATTCCGCCCGCGAGAAGCAATTGCTTCTTCGGGATGGTGGACAGCCTTCACCCCTGCCCGCTTTACATTTGAAAATTACGCGCTGGTTTTAAATGCGCAGGGTATGGGTGACAGTTTCCTCAACAGC
The DNA here is from genome assembly GCA_903864435.1 of uncultured Chloroflexota bacterium. Taxonomy (GTDB): domain Bacteria; phylum Chloroflexota; class Anaerolineae; order Aggregatilineales; family Phototrophicaceae; genus CFX2. The sequence goes on from CAIPFY010000274.1 coordinate 7,304, forward strand.
TTCAAAATCACCCTACCAAGTACGTTCTTTCCGCTTTTCTTCGCGTCTATTGCGGCTTATGCGCTGGCGTGGGTGCAGTTTCGCGGGCGGAATGTGCTGCAACTGGTGATTCTCGCGCTTTTGGTGATTCCCATTCAAATAACACTCGTGCCCGTGCTTCAGTTTTTCAATCAATTCAAGCTCACAGGGACATATCTCGGCATCTGGATCGCGCATACTGCCTATGGGATGCCATTTGCGATCTATTTGCTGACGAACTTTTTTTCCTCACTCCCGCGAGAAATCCTCGAATCCGCCAAAATTGACGGCGCGAATCATTGGGTGATCTTCTCGCGCATCGTGATTCCGCTGTCGGTTCCGGCACTGGCTTCGCTCGGTATTTTTCAGTTCATGTGGGTATGGAATGACCTGCTTGTCGCGCTTATTTTTATGAGCGATCCCGCATCCCAACCTGTAACAGTGCGTATCCAAGCCCTGTTAGGAACGTATGCCACCGAATGGCACATCATGAGTGCGGCAGCGTTTATTTCCATGTCAATCCCCCTGATGGTCTTTTTCGCGCTTCAACGCTACTTCGTTGCTGGGTTAACCGCAGGGGCAGTTAAGACGTAGCGAAGATACGTGAGTTTGTGGTCAAAAGACGCAGGGCGCTCACTCGCAGCGGTGCAGCGCCCTGTATCTGTTGGAGACGTGCTGCCCGACTTTGCACATGGATGGCTGAAAAGGGAGGCAGGATAAGCTGTTTCAGACCTCTGGAAAAGGATGACAACGATTCTGCACCTGCGGTGGATAATTGTAGACCTGCTGAACCCATTTGCGCCCTGTTTTTACGGGGTCACGACATGGATGAAAGCCCAAACCCTGCTCGTTGGTGCGATTTTAACGCCGGGAAAACGGGTAGTGACAGAGGCACTGCGGGTGATGGGCTTGAGCGAGAGTGAGCAGTTCGCGCAGTATCCTCAAGTCTTGAACCGGGCAGTGTGGTCGCCGTTGGAATTGGCACAGGTGCCGCTAAAACTGCTGGTCAAAATTTTTGTGCCAAGCGAGATACCGTTGGTGTTTGCGATCGACCCGACGATTGAGCGCCGCTAGGATACAGCAGGTCTATCACTCGTTCGTACTCAACCACGCCGCGATTTCCTGCGTGAGCAGTGTGGAACTGTAGGGGCGCAGGCGTGCTGTGATCGGGTCTTGAATATCTATGCAGAGGCCGTGTCCGCCCTGCAAGTATAGGGTGAGCGTGATGCTGCGCAGGATTTTGCGCTCACCAGCGCCCGGTTGCAGGCCAAGCAGCGCCAGCGTGTGCTGCGATTCGTAATCGGTCAAGAGGCGGGTGAGGGCGGTCTGCTGATGATCGGGAATGGACGCGCTTTGCACCCCTGCCTGAATCGCTGCCGGATTGTTTTCGCTCGCCGCTTTGAGCAGGTCTGCGGGCAGCGTGTATGCTGCAATGGGCATCGGCGCAAAGGGAAGGATGCTGACATCGCGCACGCAGCGGTTAATCATCGTCTCGCGCAGGCGGGCGCTGGTGAAGGTGTGCATCTGCGTTGGGGCGTTGTATTGATGGCGCACCGCGAGATGGGGGCTGAAATAGGTCGTGGTCAGTAGGGGGGCGCTGCTTTGCGGCTGGCGCAAGGCACACATCACCGCATGACTGGCGTAGGCACAGGCCATTAGCGGGCGCGAAATCTCCGGGGCGATTTGCAGGCTGCCATCGCCCCGAAACGCAACCCGTTCATCCGTCAGCAGGGTTTCGCGCCCGGATTCTAACAGTTCGGTGGTCTGTTGTTCCGCTTCAGACGAGGTGTGCATGCCCAGCAGCGGGGCAAGCCGCAGGATGACCATCAGCCACGCGACCTGACTATACGCGAGTTCAAGGGTGAATAGATCGTCCATCATCAACCGTCACTCAGCATTTCCGCCACATGGGCGTAGATACGAAAAAGACAAGGCGCCGGGTGCAGCCTTGCCTTTTTGCGGATATTCGCTGCAAATGACCGGGCGTTCCACCTAGTCTGTGTTGCTGGCCGCCACAGACTGATCGGAAGACTCGCGCTCGGTGACAGCGGCGTGCAGTTTGGACTTGAGATCAGCCGAGGTTTCGGCTAGTTTGATGACCTTGTTCTGGATGTTGTTCAGGTAAGAAATTTGCGCGCCCGCGCCAAAATTGCCAGCGAAGAACGAAGCGGCCAGCGCCGCCATTGCCGCATCCAGCGCGATCTTCGCAATATTCATCGTGTCTTCAAAGGTGCCGAACGTGTCACCCATACGGCGCACTTCATCGTAATTCATACCACCGGGGCCGACTGGCATGGTGTTTATCCTTTCGCGTTACCGATTGTGGGCCAAGACTAAAATACCGAGTCGAACAGGTCGCCAATTTCGTTGGCGGTGTTCATCACTTCACTGTCCACACTATCGAACATATCTGTCGCAAAATTCAGCCCGCCCATGAAGCCGCCGATGGCAGCGATCAACTGAGCGACTTCGGGCATGAACCGCAGCATAATCTCGTTCTGGTAGAAGGCATCGGCATCCGCGCCATTCCATTCCACGCCGAAGATGCCTTCCGCAAGGTTGGAAATGCCCGTCTGTCCCGCTTGAATATCGGCGATTTGTTTTTGAACAACCGAGACGAGTTCCGATTGAAATGCGTCCGGCAGGAATTGAAATAAACTCATGAGGACTCTCCTTAACGACCTGTAAAGCGCCCGGCGATGGATTGGGTGGTGTCATCGTGTGCTTGAACAGCGGTGCGCAGTTCGTTGATGAGGTCTTGCAGGTAATCCGACAGGCGGCTGATGGAAGCCACACCGCGATCGCTCATTGCACTGCTAAAAGCCGCGCCGCCGCGACCTTTCAACACGCCACTTTCCATCTGGTCAGCCACTTGGCGCAGGCCGTTGCTGGTCGTCTGAAGCTGGTCGAGCATCCCCTGAAGGTGGGAGATCATTCCCTCAACCGCTTCCGGGTTCATATAATAATCGTAACTCACGGTAAATCCTTTCGACTATCTGCCCAATAGAGGACGCTAGTTGAACGAAATTTCGATTTTGACTTTGCACTCATTCTCAGCATCGTCAAACTTGGCGCAGGTGTCGGTGATCTTGGTGGCAGTTTCGCTCAGGGCGTTCGACAGACGACCCAGAGCCGGGGTGAGCGTGCTTTCAAATTCTTCGTAAAAGACGTTCGCGCCCTGACCAATCCACTCGCCATCTTGCAGCGTTTGGCACTGCTGCTGCATTTGCGCGTAGAGCTGTTTGATGTCGTCGGAAAGGTGTTCAAGCGCGGCGGAACACATAGCCATCTCGTCATACTCAATGCGGATCGTGATCATATTGCTTTGTCTTTCCCTCACTCTTATTGCTCGGAGAAATACGAAAAGAAGTGTCGTGCTTGTGGTTGCGCATTTATGACATAAAATCACGTTTACCAGATGGTGTCAATAGATTACCATTGATTTCAAGTAAAATCGGGTTGAATTTTAAGATATTACCAATTTACAAAATTTATTTTTATTTACGAAATTGCGTTAAAGTATGAATATTTGGTTTCTATTATTGCAATTGCCATTAGAAGACATAAATTGTTGTATGATTGAGCAGGTTGGATTGTGCAGCAAATTGTAAGGGGAAAAAGTACCGTTTTTTGATTTTTTATGTCCTGTTCGGGGCGATGGGTGGGGGACGGCACGATGCACAAATTTCCAAATTGGGATCGCCCCCGAATGAACTGGTTTTTTGCAAGTTTTTATAGCTGATAGGTCTAACCGGGCATACCACAATGCTTGAGAGATAGGTCTTTGCATGATGAACATGCTGCAAACATTGCAAATCGCAGGGTTGTTGGTGGCGGTGTCATTGGCGGCGCTGCTCGTTTCGTTCCTGTTGAACACTTCTCGCGTGCGGCTGGTTCGCCTGCGCCAGCAGCGTCAGCAAACCCGCGCCGAGTCCCCGGCTACGAAGGCGGCGCGGCCTCCAGTGGCTTCTGATGACAGTGTGACGGGGATTTACCGCCCGCCAAAGGACACGTCATCGTGAATGTGCCGTCTGATGTGGAGTACCGTTTATACCTGAAATCTCCCGGAGAAACTGCGCTCAAGCGTGCCATCCCCGGCGAATGCTTCGAGGGGACGCTCGTCTCGCTGCTCCCCGGAATACCGCCGCGTTTCCTGTTCGTGGCAGATGGTTCGCCGTGTTTGAGCGCGGGAATGCCCAAGCCGCTGCTGTGGGTGAACGGGCAGCCGATACAGGGCGCGGCCATTGTGGAACACGGGACGCTCCTGCAAATCGGCGATAAACCCTATGAAGCGATGATTCAGCGGTATGAACGCGCCACCGACCCCACCGTGCCGCATCGTCCGGCGGGGCTGGATGCAGCGGTGGCGGCTGTGCGTGCTAATGTTCCGTTTTACGGTGGGTGCGCTGCCGACCTCTATCTGGGGCGGCGTGCAGTGCAGGAGGATTTCATCGGCTGCGGGATGCTGTCGGGCAGCGATCAGTTGTGGATCGTTGCGGATGGGGTGGGCGGCGAATCGCAGGGGGATGTTGCCAGCGAATTTGCTACCCGCTGGACGTTGTGGCGCTATTTTCAGTTGGCGGAGGCGGCGCTGGCGAACAACCAATCGCCCCCACCGGCTGCATGGCGCTTGCAAACTGCCATCACCGAAGCCAATCAGCAGTTGATCGCCTTCAGCACCTATTTGCATAAGGCCAGCAAGCGGAAAGATGATGAGATGCGGCTGGTGACGACCACGCTCACCGCCGCCGCGCTGTATCAGAATCGCTGGTGCATGGCACAGGTGGGCAACTCGGCGGCCTATATGTACCGCGTTCATCGCAACGAGATGCGCGAATGGACTACGCACAGCCACGTCTATGAAGGCGAAATCTTGCGCTACAGCGTGGGCAATCCGCACGGTTTTACGGTGCATCTGCATGAGGAAGACGCGCATCTGGGCGACCTGCTGCTGCTGTGTACCGATGGTCTGACGCGCTGCATGAGCTATGAGGAACTTCAGAATTTTCTGTTCAAAGTGGCGATTAATGATCTGTCGTGGGAACAGCTTCCCAGCCGCTTGATTGGTGTATCGAAAGAACGAGATGCTGCGGATAACGTGGCGGTGGTGCTAGGCCGCGTGATGGAACAACCGCAGCGGCGGGCCGCTGCACCGGCGAACCCGCGCATCACGCTGGATGCGCCATTGCAGCCCGCCCCGTTGTTCACCCCGAAGAAATCGGGGGGGCTGTTCGGCATTTTCAAGCGCGATTAGTGGGCGGTTGGGGCTGTAGAGAATGAGGATGGAAAGAGAATGATGCGCGTGGATAAATTTCGGTTCATAGGGTTGCTCATCCTCGTTCTGCTCGTGCTGCCGGCTGCCGCACAGGAGGACAAGCCGCCGCTGCTGGCCTCGCTATTCAGCCAGACAGTGCTGGATGAGCGCACGATTCAGCTGGATTTGAACGTGCTGCGTGCCGATGGTACGGCCTTACGCAGCCTGAGTCCCTCCAACATCACCACGACCGTCCCTTCGGGGCGAGAGTCGATCACCTTAGCGACGGTGAGCGCCGCGCCGCTGCCGCTGGATGCCCGTCAACCGCTGTCGCTGGTGCTGGTGGTTGATCTGACCGATTCGATGGCGATCAACGCGCTACGCAGCGAACTGCCGATTTTTGTGCGCGGTCTGTCCGCTTTCCCCGGCGCGGAACTTTCGGTTATCCGCTTCACCAATCAGGTGTTGCCAGAGCGTCCGTTCGCTTCGGATTTCGATGCAGTTGCCAGCGAAATTGCGGGGTTTAACGTCGAACGGGTGGGGATTAACTCGAATGTGGTCGTAGATGCCATGCGTGCCGCGACGGATGTCGTCAGCCGTGCTTACACGGTCAACCCCAACCGCGAGTATGTGATCGTGATGGTGACGGATGCGGTGGATACCGTGTTTGGCAATCAGGGAGCAGTGAGCGAAATTGTCCTGCGGGCGACGAACGCCAATGCCCGCCTGTACGTCATCGCCATGCCATCCTTCGGCGCACCCCCTTCTGCGCCGGATAACGAGCTTCCGAATCAACTGGTGGGGCAGATCGGCGGGTTCGCGTATGTGTTCCCTTCGGATGGCAAGCTGGATCGGGATAACGCGGCCTTATTCTTAGGGGGGCGTATCGCGGATTTACAAGCGGTACTGGCTTCCCGATTCCGGGTGGTGGTGTCGTTAGATGCGCTGCACGGGCAGGGACTCAGCGGGAATCTGCCGCTGCAACTCACCATCAAAGAAGGCGAGTCCAGCGGCATTATAGACACCCTGCTGGATTACAGCGAAACGGAATACCGGGTGCAGTTTGCGGGGTTACAGCCCAACCAACAAGTGACCGGGCAGGTAGATTTGCAGGTGCAAGTTCAACCGCCTGCTGCGGGCTATCAGTATCAATTCGTGATTGATGGCGAGGAACCGATTGTCTGTGCCGACCCGGCCTTGCCCGCCTGTCGTTGGGATACCGGCGTGACTGCCCCCGGCCTGCGCGTGGTAGGCGTGAACGTGCTTTCCGGCGGCACTACGGTAGCCTCCACGCTGCTGCCGCTGAACGTCTACCGTACCGATTTGAACGTGGCTGACCTGCCGCCCTATATCGCCGGGGATGTATCGCTGACCGTTTCGACCAGCGGCCTCGCCGGAACAGGGACAAGTCAGGATGGCGCGGATACGGCGATCTTGTATGCCACCCTCAACGGGCGCACCGAACGGGTGCAAACGCAGGCCGTCGGACGCGACTCGACCAAAATCACGTTCAATGTAGACCAACTGCGGGCGCTGGCTGGCTTGGATGATTTAGCCTCATCGGTTTCGCTGCGCTTGAACGTGGAACTGATGAATCAGGCACGCGGGCTGCTGATTAGCCGATGGGACAGCGCGGCGGATATAGAAGCCGTTTTCACACCGGGCGCGTTTGTGTTCACCGAACCCGCGCAAGGCGTGGATGCAACCGGCAGCATTCCCGTGACGCTTTCCACCCGTCCGGCGCTGCCCGAAAGCCTGCCGGTGCGCTATGAAATTCTGGTCAACGATCAGGTGATGCCCTGCGACCAGAGTACGCCTTCGTGCTTGTGGGATACCACGACCTTCTTGCCATCTCCCGCACGCAGCGGCACGCTGATTAACCAGACGGCGGGCGGCATGAACACGCTGATAGGCCGGGTATACGTGCAAGATACGCTGCTGGCTGAAACCCGCCCCTTAAGCATGAACGTGTATCAAACCGATCTGGCGCTGCTCATCCCGCAGGCGGCTGTCGGCACCGTCCCGGTTACGGTGGACACGCGCCGTTACGGGAATGCGGGCAACCTGCTTATTTTCACCCTGACGTATGAGGGCGGGCAAGCCTTCGAGCGCACCGCACAGGTGGATGACAGCGGCGAGACAATTTTCAGTCTGAATCTGGACGAGCTACAAGCGCAAAACCCCGCCGCCGATGGCGATGGGACGGCTGACCTGACGATTAGCGCCAGCCTCGTCAACAATACACAGAATAACCGTCTGGTCGCCATCAGCGGCGAACAGGCCGTTCGCGCAGCCTATACCCCGGCATATCGCGTGGCGGTTACGGGAATCGAAAGTACGGTGATCGAAGGTGATCTGCCTCTGATTTCGTTCGACGCGCTGCCGACCTTGACCGTGACCGCCGACCCTGCCCCGGTGGCGCTGCTGGGCGACCAACTGGTGCTGTACCGTCTGGCGACAGAGGGTGATGAACATACCGAACTGGCACGTTCCGAGCAGGGGACGCTCTCCATCCCCCTGACCGCAGCCGCGCTGAACGTGGGGATGAATGCCTTCAAAGCGGCGGTAGTGCGCGGAGAAACAGTGATCGCCGAGTCGCCTGTGGTAGCCTTCAACACCTACCGCGCACTAACAGGTGTTTCCATCCTTCCCGAAGCGAACGCGCTGGATACCGATGCTTTCAGCGGCACGCCCATCATCCGCGTGAACAGCGCCGGCTTCCCGGATGCTGGCGTGATTCGCGTGTTCGTGGATGGGGAGCAGGCCATCCCGGATGTGGCAGCGGGGCAGAACAGCAACAGCCTTGTGGATGTGGCGTGGACGGTGCAGGCTTTGTACTTCAACAGCACCAGCACGCCGGATGCGACCCGCACCGTCCAACTGCGCGTGGATTTGCTGGATGTGAATGGGCGACTGCTGCTAGGGCGCTATGAGCAGGTGAATGTGGTGCTGCGTCCGGTGACGGTGGTCAGCCTCGCCCTCAGCGGCTTGAGCGATGGCGATACGATTTACGCGGACGCGCCCATCGAATTGACCGCCAGCCTTGCGCCCGATCTGGGGCGGCAGGCCATTTACACCCTCGCGCTGGATGACCCCGGTCAGGGGGTGAACACCCAAGATCATCGGGTGATCGCCAGTGCCAGTTCGCAGGACTCCGTGCTGCGGTTCACGCCGAGCAGCGTCAACATGCAGCCCGGTTTGCATCACCTGATCGTCAGCGCCAACGCGGTAGCCACCGATGCGCCGCTGCTGGATGACGCCACCTTGAATGTGCGCGTGGTAGACCGCCTGACCATTCAACCTTTCGGCGATTTCCATGTTGACCCCATCCGGGGCAGCGGGACACTGCGCGGCAAGACGCAACTGCAACTGCTGACGGGCGCGAATTACCCCGGCGCGACCAAACTCCTGTTGAGTTTCCAGCCCGACGATGCGGCAATTTCGGCAGTTCCGCTGCGGATTGTCGAAGTGACTCTCGATCAGAACCAGCCCGTGACAGCCGACGTAGATTGGCAGTCGCAGGTGTTCACCATGCTAAACGTCAATCAGGCGATTCCGGGGCGGCTGACGATGGAAATGCTGGACACCAATAACCAGCGCGTGTATGAGTTCAGCGGGGTGTATACCCTCCTACCGGATGATACGCTGCCGTTTTACATCTGGTTGCCGATCATCGTGATAGCCGGCGTGTTCGCGCTGATTAACCTGCGTGGGACGATGCGAGCCTACCGGTTGTTCCAGATCGAGCGCAACCAGCGCCCGCCCGCCCCCGGCAATCAGGCCAACGCGAATCTCACCCGCCCCGTGTCGAAGGATTTGGAAGGGGCGGTGCTGGCCTACTATGTACGCAAAGACGAGCGCGATACGAATATCAAGCTGTTCACCTATCTGGAATACATGCTGTGCCTGACGGTGGGGCGCAAAGTCCCCGGCACACGCCGCCAACCGCCGCCAGACATCATGTTCGATAGTCAGTCGGTCAGCCGCCATGTGGGGCGCATCATCATGGAAAACGGCGAATGGCGCTTCTACCCGGAGAAAGACCAGATCAAGCGGTTGAAAGCGAACGGCATTCCGTTTGAGCAGAGCCAGCACTGGGACAAGGATAAGCATTACGTTCGCATGACGGCAGACATTCAGATCAGCGCCGATGCGGATAACTATTACCTTTTTGAACTGATGAGCAGTCAGGAAGCCATGCGACGGCTTAAGTCATAGGAACAGGTGATTATGGCAGTGGTCGAAAAACCCTCTCCAGCGGGTGCATTTGGTGAAACAGGCGATTCTAAGCTGTTCAACCGTCCGCCGCGTGTGCAGCCGATGATTGTGCCGAAGGAGATTGAAGTCCCCGCGCCGCCCGAATTTGAGGAGCCGCCGGGGAATCGCATCAATTTTGGGCAGATTATTCGCATGGTGATGACCGCCGCGCCTATGCTGGTGTATGCCATCCTCGCGCCTACCCTCAGTTCGAGTAGTTCGGCGGGCGGGTTTGCTTTCATCCGCGTGTTAGCGCCGCTAATGACGATTGGTTCGACGGTGCTGCTGGCGGTGTGGCAGATTGATAAAGCCGAGAAGCGCAAGCTGGAACGTGAAGCGGAAAAAGCCACCAAGACAGGCATCAATTACCGCAAGCGCATCAAGCAGGTAGAGATCGAACTCAACGAACTGTATGCCGAACAGTTGGGCATTCTGGAGCGCATGAACCCCTCGATTGCTGAACTGCAAAAGCGGCTACCGGTAGCGAAACTGGATGGCAGCGTCCACTATGCCGACAGCCGCCTGTGGGAGCGCCTGCCTTCGCATACCGATTTCCTGCAACTGCGCGTGGGGGCAACTGTTCTGCCCACGCCGAACACGGTGATCTACCCCAACTTGCTCGAATATGCGCTGCCGAATGAGCAGCAAGGCGACCTCGAAAACGCGGTCAAACTGGGCGAAAAATTCCAGTATCTAGTGGGTGCGCCGCTGCTGATTAACCTGCGCGAACGCGGCGCGGTGGGCGTGGTGGGGCGCGATACCGAGCGCCGCCTGTCGCTGGTGCGTGCCATGTTGATGCAACTGGTGGTGCATCATGCGCCGAACGATGTGTCGTTGTTCATCATTGCGCCGGAGGACAGCGAGCGCGAACCCAATCAGCAGCGGTGGGCATGGGCGCGTTACCTGCCGCACTGCAACGAAGATATTGATGTGAAGCGCAACAAGCAGAAGGGCGACTGGGTGGCGACCGACCAAGACCGTGCCACCTTAGTGCTATCGCGCTTGCTTACGCTGCTCAACCGCCGCCGCGACTATCTGGAAGCGCAGGAAGGTGCTGAACTCCAGCGGCATATTGTGGTGGTGGTGGATACGCTTGACCCGCAGTGGACGGAGCATCCGGTGTTCTCTACGCTGCTCACACTGCACGCCGAGTTGAGCTTTTCGGCGGTGTTCATCACGCCGGACATTCAGTACGTTTCGGGCGCGGCAACGGCGATTGTGCGGCTGGACATGGAAGCCGAAGGCGTGGCGCTGTGGTATGGCGAAACGGGCGAAGGCGGTGTGCGTTACCCGGCGGTGTCGTGGGATAACGAGGATACCCGTCCACAGGGCAACAAGCCCAAAAGCCCGAAGGCGCAATCGCAGTTAGATGCGCCTGTGCGCCCCGATGCGCCGCTGCCGCCGCCTTACCCCGCCGACCCGAACTGGCATTTGCTGCGCGAGGATTTCAAAGGATACATTCGCACCGACGAGTGTGAATTACGCACGGCGCGGCAGATTGCATTCGACCATTTGCAGTATGCCCTGCTCAAAACAGCGGGCAGCGAGAGCGACATCCCCAACTTCGTGCCGTTCCTCGAAATGTACAACGCCCGTCATGTCGAAGATATTGATTTGCAGAACAAGTGGTTCCGTCCGGTGGATTACTCTAAACGGCTGGACGACAAAATCCCGTTTGAAGTGCCGATTGGCCGAACCAAGAACAACGAACTGTTCCGCTTCAACCTGCAAGATCAGATTGATGGGCCGCATGGTCTGGCGGCTGGCACGACGGGCGCGGGCAAAAGCGAACTGCTGCAAACACTGGTGGCGGCGCTGGCGATTGAGCATCACCCCTACTATTTGGCCTTCTTCCTGATTGACTACAAGGGCGGCAGCACCTTCAGCGTATTCGAGAAGATGCCGCACACGGTCGGCAACGTGTCCGATCTGGATGCAACACAGGCCGAACGGGCGCTCGTCGCGCTCAAAAGCGAACTGCGCTACCGCAAAAGCGTATTCCGCGAGGTGAACGTTGCCAACATCAACGAGTATCACCAGATTTTCATGGAATATCAGGAGTTCCGACGCTCCGGCAGGCCATCACCACGCGGGATTAAGCTCCCCGCGCTGATGCAACCCGTTCCGCATCTGGTCATCATCATTGACGAATTCGCGGAATTGAAGCAGGAACTGGCACACTTCATGCCGGAAATGTCGCGTATCGCCCGCGTGGGGCGCAGCCTCGGCGTTCACCTGATTCTGGCGACGCAGCGCCCGTCCGGTGCGGTCAGCGAAGAAATCCGTGCCAACTCGCAATTCGCGCTGTGTCTGCGCGTGAAATCGGTAGCGGACAGCCGCGATATGATCCGCGCCAGTGATGCGGCCTATCTGCCCAACGAAATTCGCGGACGCGCCTATCGCCAGCGCGGGAACGACCCGATTGAGCAGTTTCAGGCGGCATATGTCGGGATGGAGTACAAGCCGGAAGGGGAAAGTATCCCTTCGCAAAAGCGGTCAGCAGGGTTCATGATTTACTGGGGCGCGAGTGACGCGCAGAACCCATCGGGAAGCCACCGCTATCAACCCCCGCACGAACCCGGACGCACAGCCTCCACCAAGCGCGTGACGAGCGAAATCAGCGCGGTGGGTTCGGTAGAAATCACACAGGCCACCAAAGGCAAAGTGGTGGATAACATCGTTAAGCACATCGTCAACTTCACCGAAGGGCTGGAGGATTATGTGCCGCTATCGCGCCTGTTCCAGGAAGGACTGCCGCCCGATATTACTCTGAACGAAGTGATCGCCCGCACCGAGGCGGTGCGGCTGGAATATGTGATCGAACTGGGCAAAAAGCGCCTGTCTGCAACGGCGGATGAGCAACAGCGGGCAGACGCGGCGCTGGCACTGCGGGATCGGGTGGTGACGATTGACCCGCGCAATCCTGATAAGCCGCAGTACCGTTGGGAGTGGTCGCCGGACTACTGGGAACTGGATGCGCCGCAGATGCGCGTGATGCTGGGGCTGATTGATGACCCCGCCAACCGCGCACAGGATACGCTGCAAATAGATCAGGCCAATCCGCAGGAACGCGGTCATTTGGTGATTTACGGTTCGCCCAGCACCGGCAAAACAACCACTCTGCGTACCGCGCTGGTCAGCCTGATGCAGCTTCATGCCCCGTGGGAATTTCAGGCGCATATCATAGATTTTGCCAGCGGCGCGTTGAGCGATGTCAGCAAATACCCGCATGTGGGCAACTACGTGAAAGCCGTCGAGATTCCCAAGTGCCGCCGCTTGCTGCGCTGGTTGGGTGCAGAGTACAGCGCCCGCCGTTCGACCAGCAAAAGCGCCGATGTGGAAGGCGAGGAGGTTATCTCCGGTCAGAAGGACATTTACGCCCAGAACCGCGAAGCCGTGCTGAATAAGCGGTACGGGGATGTGAAGCCGATCATCGCGCTGGTGGTGGATGACTTCAAAGAGTTCTGGGACACCTTCGGGAATGATGATGAGGCGGCGGTACTGGTGGACATCGCCCAGAACGGCATCAACGTGGGCATGTTCTTGATGGCGACAGGCGGCGACTTGTACCGCGATATTCCGTCTGCTATCGTGCGCTCGGTCAAGCACCGTATTGCGTTCACCATGAACGAAGTTGATCAGATTCAGATGGTGGTAGGTGGCCGCCCGCCGTACCTGCCCACCGAACCGCCGCAGGGGCGCTGTATGTGGCGCGGGTCGCCGCCGCTGCAAGCGCAGATCGCGCAGTTTGAAGGCGGACAGGAAGATCGTGTGATTGCATTCGGCAAGGCGCTGCTAGATGCCGCCTTGAAACATCCCGCTTATCATCCTGACCGGATGCCGCACAAGATCGGTGATCTGCCGGAAGTGCTTTCGCTCGATCACGACTCGATGCGCGTGAGCCGTGCGCTGCCGGTAGACGAGGGCGAGGGAAGTGCAAGTGCCGCTGCGCTGCTCACGCTGCCGCTGGGGCAGAAGTACGACGACTTGCAACCCTACACGGTGCATTTGAATGAGCGCACCGGACACATTTTCGTGGCTGGCAAGCAGGCCAGTGGCAAGACCGCGCTGTTGCAGGCGATTGTGCTGAAAGCCGCTGAACAGTTGAGTCCGCAACAGTTGGAAATTTCGATCATTATGCCCACAGACCGCAACCTGCGGGCATGGCGCTCGTTCGCGGCGCTCCAGCATGTGCGGGGCATCTTCTACGAGTTGGAAAGTTTCCGCACAAACGTGGTTGACTATCTGGCACAGGAGTATCAGGCACGCGCCAAAGAGGAAGGGCCAGTCCGCAAGCGGTTGCTGGTCATCATTGATGATGGGCAGCGGTTGTTCGATGAACGCTTGGCTTCGGCCTATCGCCCGCAGCCGGGGAAAGCGGAAACCGAGATGGGGCATTTCGGGAACGCCTTCCCCGAAGATTGGGCGACTCGTGGGCAGATGATGGGTATTCACTTCGCTGCCAGTTGGGAGTTCAATGCCACCAGCGGTTTAGCCAAGCCGTATGGCTTGCTCGGAACGATCAAAAGCCAATCGGGGTACATCTGCGTGACCAGTTGGCGCAACGCGGCGGCGCTGTGGGTAGGCAATTTCGCCAAGCAGGAGAAGCGCACTGAAAAGTACACGCAAAGCGCCGGACGCGGGTTCGTGTTCACGGAAGGCGACGATGGCGACATTGTGCAGTTCCCCTACCCGGATCGGGTTGATGAACGCATCGCGGCACTGAACTCACTGTATGCGGACAAAGGATAATCTGCCGTGACCGACAAAGCCGATTTTTCAAAACTGCTTCAGGTCATCATCAGCATTCAGGATGACCGGACATTTCAGGATGTGCAGATGCGCTTCTGGTTGCCGCCGGATCGTCCGGTGGAGGACGTGATACGGGCTATCGTGAGCGCATCCGAACAGGCCGAAAGCTCGCCCTTTCGCGTTGCGCTCAGTCCTTCGGTAACGTTCTCGCTCTGGCGCGGGGAAAGCGGGTTGAATCCAGCGCAGAATTTGCGCGAACAGCGCGTGGATTCAGGCTCTGCGCTGAGGTTGCTACCGGCGCGGGGGACGGTCAAATCGTTCATGTTCAATTTTAATAACCGCGAAGCCCTCATCATCCAGCAAGGCATGGTGATTGGCGTGGCGGATGCGGGGTACAAACCGGATATTGATCTGACACCGTATATCAGCGCCGAATTGGTCGGCAAAGTCGCCCGCCGCCACGCGCAGGTGCGCCAGCTGAACAACGGCGAACTGGCGCTGCAAATACTGGGCGAAACGGGTATAACGGTGCTGGGTGACAAGCCCTATTTACCCGGCAGCGCGATTGTCCTCAAGCATGGCGCGATGCTGGCAGTGCAGAATGCCAACATCGAAGTGTCGGCGTGGCAGGCGGATTAGTTCAGCGTTCATCTGAAGGATTGGCATGGCGTACAAATACGGGCGTTATTACTACAAGCACGCCGAAGGTGAAGTGCTTTACGGGCGCTGGCGGCTGACCAGAGCTTTAGGGCATGGCGGCATGAGCGAAGTATGGCGTGCCAGCGACGAACATCAGCGCGGAACCGAGCGCGTGATTAAGCTGTTCACCAACGTAGATCGCAACGGGCATACGATTGATGAACTGACGGCGCAGAAGTATCCCGAATACTTCAAGCAGGAATGCCAGATTTTGCGCGATTTGAAGCAAGCCGGTGTGCCGAATCTGGTGGAATATGCCGAGGATGGCCTGTCGCGTGACCCGATAGAATACTGGTTGGCGACGCAACTGATGGAGCAGGCGCAGGATTTTCACTATCCCTCCAGCGGCGGTGAACCGTTGTCGTCGGAAGAAGCGCAGCAACTTAGGCTGTTGCAGGTGATTCCGGTGAACTCGCGCTTGTTCATGCTCAAGAAGATCGCCGCCGCGATTGATGCCGTGCATCGCTACGGGGTGGTGCATCGGGATATCAAGCCTAGCAACATTCTGATTGACCCGCTGCATAATGCCCGCCTGAATGATTTCGGCATTGCGACATGGCTGGACAAGAATCGCTCGACGGTTTCGATGATCCAGCGCACCACCGCCCCGGATGCGGGTGCGTTCAAAATCGGGGATACGCGCTACTGGTCGCCGGGGCGCACGCAGCGCGATGATGCCAGCATCGCGGATGACCTGTATGCGTTCGTCATCACCGTTTATGAGATTTTCTCGAATGGTCGTCCGGCGTTCGATAGCGGCTTTCCCGGAATTCAGCAGAAAAGCCAGTTTGACTATGAAAAAGGCGATCCGGGCTTAACATGGTTGGAACCCCCTGCGGTTGCTTTCGCGTCGGTCGTGCAGCCTGCGCTATCCACGCAGGGAAAAAAATTGCTCAACGCTGTGTTTGCCCGTGCGCTGTCGCTGCTCAAGGACAATGAGGATGTGCGTGCGCTCCCTGCCGAAGTTTCGACGGCTTACGGCTTCATCGAGGCGGTCGAAAGCGCACTTCAGCACCGGCAGAGCATGCAGGATACGCAGGTCTGGCGGCCTGCCCAACCCGCGCCGCCCGCTGTGCCGGCTCAACCGGAGTTACGCCCTGCGACCAGCCCGACCAGCCCAACGGGAACTGCGCCCCGCAACCTGAGCGAGTATCCCGGCCTCAATGCGGGAGGCGGTGCGTCCGGCTTCCGAATGCCGCCGCTGCCCGTGTTGGCGGGTATCGCAGGTGCGGTACTCGTGCTAGGGGTGGTGCTGGTGTTTTCGCTGCGGTGCAGCCTGTTCGCTGGAAGCTGCGCGGCGGCTCCGCCCGTTGTGGCGAACACGGATACGCCCCAACCGATTGACCCGACCGCGTTTTTGCAGACGCAAGTCGCTTTGCTGATCGCTTCGGCAACCACCGAAACGCCTACACCCACGTCCATGCCGACCAGTGCCCAGACGGAACGGCCTTCGGATACGCCGCCGCCGCTGCCGACGGATACGGCTGTACCCAGTTCTACGGCGCTCCCGCCGAGCGCGACTCCCACTTCGACTTCGACACCGGCAGCCACCGATCAACCGCCCACCGCCACACTGACAGCGACGCACACGCCCACCGCCACACTGACGGCGACGCATACGCTCACGCCGACCCATACGCCCACCCCCACAGTAACGGCAAGCAAAACGCCCACCCCCACAGCCACGATCACGCCTACAGCGGATGTGTGCAGCCGTGTGGATTTTGACGGGGATGCCCGCGTGACTTCGGCTGATCTTGAGCCGCTGGTGTCCGCCATTCAAACCGCGCTCAAAGGCGAATTGCCAGCCGATCGTGTGGCAGACTACGATCTCAATGGAGATGGTAAAGTCGGGGTTCAGGATGTCGAACAGTTCCAGAGTTGCCTATCTGCACAGCCTATAGTGGTTTCAACGCCGACGGCAGGCAAAGTGTGTCCGGCGGCGGATGTGACCGGGGATGGTGTGGTCACATCTGCGGATATTGATTTCTACCGCGAACAGGGCATATTCGGTGCAAAGACGGGTGACAGCCGCTATGATCCGTCTTATGATCTGAATGCCGATGGTGTGATTGATCTGTATGATTTTCAGCAAGTTCAATTGGCGATGGGTACAAAATGCGAGTGAAGACTGCTGCTTGGCTTCGATGGTTAAGTATCGGAATGGCGATTCTGACCCTGTTTGGCGTCGGCACTATTGCACATGCTCAGGGCAGTACCGAACTGCCCCCAACGGTGGTCACGCTAGGGGAGTTGAAGATCGAAGTGGGGGAAAGCGCCACCTTAAGCGCCACGATTGAATGCCCTGATGGGGGCTGCAACGGCGTGGATTTGACGGTGCGCTATGACCCGACGGTGATCCGCGTGGATGCAGTGCGCCCCGGAACGCTGCTGGTGGGGGACGGCAAGACCGAACCGATCTTCTATGACAATGATGCGGTCAACGGGGTTGTCCATGTGGTGTATTTTGTGTTGCCCGGTGACGAGGTTGCACCCACTGATGCTCCCACTTTTGTCGAGATGGATGTCATCGGCGTAGGTGTGGGTGGGACGCTGATTCAGGTTGAAGCGGTTACGGTGACTGATCGCGTTCCGAATAAAAACCCGACCATAGGCGTTCCCGGTTATGTAGATGTGCGCGACCCTTCGCAGCCCGCGCAGTTCCGGTTGCTGAACGCGATTCCCCTGCGTGCGATGCCGTCGCAAGAGGGCGAGAGCATCGGTCAGCTTGAGGCTGGCGAGTCCGGAACCATTCTGGGCTTGAGCGAGGATGGTGTGTGGCTGTATATCACGAGTGACACGGGCGGGTTGGAAGGCTGGATTGCCTTCAACACAGAAATTGTGTCGGTCAATCGCATTCAACAGGTTCCGGTGATGGTGCCAACGACACCCGCGCCTGCCGCGACAGCCACACCTGCCGCGACAGCCACACCTGCCGCGACAGCTACGCCTGCTGCGACAGCCACCCAGACGTTGACGCCGACTTATACGCCCCCGCCTTCCGCGACTCCAATTTCGACGGTGGATATGGTGCGGACAGCCGTTTCAAGCACAATGACGGCTTTGGCACCCACAGCGACGCTTGCACCGTCGAACACACCGACAGCGACTAAAACGCCGACGCCGTTACCGACTGAATCCCCCACACCGACCTCTGTGCCGGTCGCTGCACAGCCTCGCATACCCGAATCGGTGCTGGCGATGTGTACGGCAGGCCAAACCCGTCTGGTGACACTGGTCGAGGGGGTGGCAGAGCTATGGGTGCGCGATCGTCCTACAGGCAAAACGGTGCTGACCACGCTGGCGAATAACGATTCGGTGACGATGTTGAACGCGGATCCGCGCTTTAGTTCTAAGCAGTGGTGGTGCTACATCCAAACGAACTTTGGGACACGGGGATGGGTGGAAGCCTCCACGCTGCGCTAGGGCGTTCGGCGGGCTGTTAGAAAGGCGGTGCTGAAGTGTGCCGCCCTGTAGACGGTTCCCGGTTTCGGCGTGGTGTTGCCGTCACGAGTTTAAGCCAGCGCCATCTCGGTATTCGGGTCGAAAAGGCACAACCGTTCGGTATTCATGCTCAGGCGCAGGCAGTTGCCGATGACGAAGGCCGAGTCGTCAAACGTTTGGAACAGGGCGGACAGGTGAGCGCCGGACGCGAGTTTCATATCTACCGATATTTCCCCGACCAGCGCCTCCAGACTTTCGATCTCGCCCTCCAGCACCGTGAGGGAAGTGGGCGAATCGCCGGCGTTCATCTCCTGAAAGGCGGTGGGCGGCAGCCCCAGAAGGATGCGGTCTTTGGAGTAGGTTCGCAGCCAGCACATGCACGTTGCGAACCAGTGCGGCGACTACTTACACAAACTAAGTACCGAACTGGTACGAACCTGCGACGGCATGGCCTTAGAAGATTTGGCAACCCGCAACATGGTTCGTAACCACCACCTGAGCAAGAGCATTTTGGATAGCGGCTGGAACATCTTCAAACAATATCTCACGTACAAGGCTGCAAGTGCTGGTCGTGAGATACGGTTTGTAGACTATGTGGAGTGTCACTATGCCTATTACGCCTGATCGCAGTGTGCGGACGACCTGCCCTTATTGCGGTGTCGGCTGCCAGATGAACTTGCATGTCCGTGACAACCTGATCTTCCGCGTGACCGCCCCTTTTGATAGTGCGCCCAATTATGGCAACCTGTGCGTCAAAGGGCGCTTCGGCACGGATTTCACCACGCACCCCGGTAGGCTGACGAAGCCGTTGATTCGCAGCGGCGCACGGGGCAGCGGTGAATTCCGGGAAGCCAGTTGGGACGAGGCGCTCTCCCTCGTCAGCATGCGCTTGGCGGAGCTTGCACGCACACACGGCGGCGATAGTGTGGCGGCTTATGCCTGCGCCAAAGCCACCAACGAAGACAATTATGTGCTGCAAAAGTGGATGCGGGCTGTCCTCAAGACCAACAATGTAGACCACTGTGCGCGCCTGTGCCACGCGGGCAGCGTCACTGGCTTGCAACTCGCCCTCGGTTCCAGCGCCATGAGCAACAGCATCGCTGAAATGGAACATCTGGATACGTTCATCGTCACGGGCAGCAATACCACCGAGACGCATCCGGTCATCAGCCTGTTCCTGAAGCGGGCAGTGCGCGAAAACGGCGCAAAGCTGATCGTGATTGACCCGCGCCAGATCGAACTGACGGATTTCGCAACGCTGTGGCTGCGGCAGAAGCCGGGTACGGATGTGGCGGTGTATCAAGCGATGGCGCATGTGATCGTCACCGAAAAGCTGTACAGCCCTTCGTTCATTCACGAACGGACGGAGGACTTTGAGACGTATGTGGAGTCGCTGGAGGCGTTCACGCCGGAATGGGCGGAAACCGTCAGCGGCGTTCCAGCGGAGGATATTCGGGCAGCGGCGCGGCTGTACGCCCAAGCGGAACGCGCCGCGTTCTACTGGGGGATGGGCATCAGCCAGAGTACACACGGCACCGATAACGCGCTGGCGCTGGCGAATCTGGCGCTGATGACCGGGCATATCGGCAAGCCGGGGACAGGGCTGAATCCGCTGCGAGGGCAGAATAACGTGCAGGGCTGTTCAGATAGCGGCGGGCTGCCGCATGTCTTCACCGCCTATCAGAGTGTGGAAGCGCCGGAGGTGCGGGCGCGTTTCGAGTCGGCGTGGCATACGGCGCTTTCGCCCACCCCCGGTCTGACCGTGACCGAGATTGTGGATGGCGCGTTGATGGGGACGATTAAGGCGCTGGTGGTCATGGGCGAAAACCCGCTGATGAGCGAACCCAACCTCGCACACGCGCAACATGCCCTCGAAGCACTTGATTTCATGGTTTGCATTGATATTTTCATGAACGAAACCAGTGAAATTGCCGATGTGATTTTGCCATCCGCCAGTTTTGCCGAAAAAGATGGCACGTTCACCAACAGCGATCGGCGTGTCCAGCGTATCCGGCAGGCGCTGCCGCTGGTGGGCGAAGCGCGACCGGACTGGGAGATCGTGTGCGAGGTAGCACGGCGGATGGAATCGCTCCTGAACGTGGCGCAATCTGCCGGCTTCGATTACCCGAATGCCGAGGCTATATGGGAAGAGATGCGGGCGGTCACGCCGGGTTTTTACGGCATCACTTATGAGCGCCTCGAACGTGAGGGCGGCGTACATTGGCCTTGCCCTTCGCTCGATCATCCGGGTACACCCTATCTGTTTGAGCATGATTTTCCGCGTGGCAAAGGCAAGTTCTGGACGCTCAAATACGGCACTGATAGCGAGCTGACGGATGACGAGTACCCGTATCATCTGACGACGGGGCGCGTGTTGTTCCACTGGCACGGGGGGACGATGACGCGCCGTTCGCGTCTGGATGAAGCGTTCCCGGAGCCGATCATTGAGATGCACCCGGATGACGCCCAACATTTGGGCATGATCTCCGGCGATTGGGCAGAAGTAGCCTCGCGGCGGGGCAGGGTGGTGTGCCGGGTGCTGGTGACAGGGCGTTCGCCAGTGGGCACGGTGTTTTTGCCGTTTCATTTTGCCGAAGCGGCGGCCAATCTGCTGACGCTTGATAAGGTGGATGCCCGCGCTAAGATTCCTGATTTCAAAATGGCGGCGGTGCGCCTGTGCAAGGCCGATGCACCTGTGTGGGAAGGGGCTGATACGCCGCTGGATGAACGCGGGGCGATCAAAGACCCGACGAAGTACGTCCATTGATGAGCAAGCTTACGGTTGCCATCATCGCGGGTGGCAAGAGTACCCGTATGGGCAGAGATAAAGCGTTTGTCGAACTGCTCGGCAAGCCGCTGATCGAGTCTATTCTCGCGCAGGTTTCGGCGTTAGGGCAGCAGCAGACAATTCTCGTCACTAACCAACCGGATGCCTACGCTCATCTGGGGCTGCCGATGTATGCCGATGTGTTGCCCGATAAAGGCTCGCTGGGCGGGATTTATACGGCGCTCCACTACAGTCCGACCCCGTATACCCTGACCGTCGCTTGTGATATGCCCTTCCTCAACCCCGCGCTGTTGCGTTACATGATTGGCCTGTGTGCGGACGATTCGTATGATGTGATCGTGCCGCGTGTGGAGGGCTATCCACAGGGACTGCACGCGATCTACAGCCAACGCTGTGTGGAGCCTATCCGGGCGCGGCTGGAGATGGATCGGCTGAAGGTGATCGGGTTTTACGACTCGGTGCGCGTGCGGATGCTCAATGAAGCGGAGTGGCAGCCGTTCGACCCGAAGGGGTTGTCCTTCTATAATGTCAACACGCCAGATGAACTGGCGGCGGCGCGGCGCTTGGCGGACGATTCAAAGTGAAAACGATGCTCGACTCGATTGTTTCTGGCTATGCTGGCAAACGGCGCGAGGCGTTGCTGCCCTTGCTCTGGGAGGTGCAGACGGCCTACGGTTTCATCAGCGCGGAGGCTGTCCATGCGGTTTCGCATACGCTGCGCGTCCCGGAAGCTGATATTTATGGCGTGATCGGCTTCTACAGCCTGTTTCACGACCAACCGACTGGCGAACGCATTATCCGTGTATGCGCCGACCCGGTGTGCGGGATGCACGGGGCGGATACGTTGCTGGACGATTTGTGCCAGCGTTTGGACATTTCGTTAGGCGAGACGACGACGGACGGCCAATTCACCGTCGAACGCGCCCCCTGCTTGGGGTTGTGCGATCATGCTCCAGCGGCGCTCATCAGCCAGCGCGGACAGGGCGAAAGTGCTGTAGCGCCGATCACCAGCGCCGACAGCCTTGTGGATGGCACCCTGAGCCGTGTTGCGCCGTCCGTGATCGAAGGGGAATTGCGAGTGTTGCTGGAGGGTGTGCAGCCCGACCACGCGCAATCGTTGGCGGATTATGGCGATTATGCGGCGTTGCGGAAGGCGCTCGGCCTGTCGCCGGAAGCGGTGATCGAGGCTGTCAGCCAGTCCGGGTTGATCGGGCGGGGTGGGGCGGCATTCCCCACCGGACGCAAGTGGCAGGGCGCACGGCAGAGCGCGTCCGATGTGCGCTACCTGATCTGCAACGCCGACGAGTCCGAACCGGGGACATTCAAAGACCGTGTGTTGCTCGAAGGCTGCCCGCACCGCCTGATCGAAGGGATTGCGATTGCCGCCTACGCTGCTGGTGCGGGGCAGGGCTATATCTTCGTGCGCGGGGAGTACCCGATGGCCTATCAACGGCTGCAAGCGGCGCTTGATGAGGCGCACGCCGCTGGTTGGCTGGGCGAGAATGTGTTGGGGACGGGGTTCTCGCTGCACATCGAACTGCGGCGCGGGGCAGGGGCGTACATCTGCGGCGAGGAAACGGCGCTGTTTGAGGCCATCGAGGGCAAACGGGGCTTCCCACGCATCAAGCCGCCCTATCCGACGGTGGCGGGATTGTTCGGCAAACCGACGGTGGTGAACAATGTCGAAACGTTGTGCGCCGTCCCGGACATCATCGCCAACGGCGCAGAACATTTCCGTAATCGGGGGACAAAAGACAGCGCGGGCAGCAAATTGGTGTCCGTCAGCGGTCATGTGCGTCGCCCCGGCGTTTACGAGATATTGCCCGGTCTACCGCTGCGGCAGCTTCTGGAGGAACAGTGCGGCGGGGTGGAGGGTAGGCTTCAGGCGGTGCTGATGGGCGGTGCGTCGGGGACATTCCTCATGCCGGACGAGTTAGACACACCGCTGACGTTTGAGAACCTGCGCGCCATCGGCAGCACGTTCGGCTCCGGCGCGGTGATGGTCTTTAACGACACGGTGGATATGCGGGATGTGCTGACGCGCTTGGCGCATTTCTTCCAGCACGAAAGCTGCGGCAAGTGCTTCCCCTGCCAACTGGGTACGCAGCGCCAACTCGAAATCTTGAAACGCACACCGTTGCCGGGGGATACACAACGATTGCACGATATTGGCAGGACGATGACCGAAGCCTCGCTGTGCGGGTTGGGGCAAACGGCGGCATCTGCCATCCTGAGCGCAATGAAAAAACTGCCCGACGTATTCGATAGGGACACGCATGATGGACACCAGCAAGACAATCACGCTGACCATTGACGGGCAGGAAGTCACCGTCCCGGAAGGCACGACTCTGCTAGAGGCGGCACGCCAACTGGGGAGCGATGTGCCGGTCATCTGCTATCACGAGGCGACGACTTCTAACGGGCTGTGCCGCATCTGCGTAGTGGATGTCAACGGCGGGCGCGTGCTTCAGCCGGCGTGTGTGGCGGCGTGTCAGGCGGGCGCGGCGGTTTCCACCCGCAACGGACGGGTGGAGCGCAGTCGCCGCACCATCCTCGAAATGCTCAACTCGGCAGTGGATTTGAGCGCCGCGCCGGAGATCGGCGCACTGATGACGGACTATCAGGCCGACCCGCAACGTTTCCCGGAAGCCGCCGCCCGCGATCACGAGTTGATGGACGACAATCCGTTTTATGTACGTGACTACAGCCAGTGCGTCCTGTGCTGGCGCTGCGTGCAGGTGTGCGGGAGCGACGCGCAGTACACCTTCGCGCTGACGTTGGACGGACGTGGCTATGATACGCACGTTTCGACAGCGTTTAGTATTCCGATGACCGAATCGCCATGCGTGTTTTGCGGGCAGTGCATTGGCGTATGCCCAACCGGGGCGCTGAAACCTAAGATCGAATGGGGGCTGGAAAAAGGACTCAGCCACGACGAAATCCGCCAGATGACGCGCCAGAAACGCCGGCGCAAGCATATGGACGAGTGAGGACGGTTTCCCATGACCGACTCCGAACGCGGTGTCCTCGCGCACCGTTACTGGCTGATCGAAGGCGACCACGCCGAGGCGGTGGATGGCGGCGTGATCGAGGAGACGCTGCTCGCCATCTATGTGAACGGACAGGAACTGGCGACGGTCATGTGCAGCCCGCTTGACCAAGAGGCGCTGGCGGTCGGGTTTCTGTACAACGAAGGCGTGATTGACTCGATGGCGGAGATCGGCTTGGTGCAGAAAAATGTGGTGGGGACGACGGTGGATGTGCTGCTGACACATAGCGATTTCAAGCCGCCGCGCCGCATGGTTCTCACCTCCGGCTGTGGCGGGGGAATCACGCTGCAATACCTGACCGGGGCGCACCCGCCGCTGGAAAGCAATTATGTGACGACACCCGCTGTCATCCGGCAACGGATGCGCGATTTGCAGGGGGCAGCGCAGCTTTACAACCGGGTGCGCGGGGTGCATACGGCACTCCTCGCGGACGAAGCGCAGATGCGGGTGAGCGCAGAGGACATCGGGCGACACAACGCGGTGGATAAGATTACCGGGAAGGCGCTGCAAGCGGGGATGGATACAACCGACTGCCAGCTGCTGACTAGCGGGCGCATCAGTTCGGAGATGCTGACCAAAGCCCGCCGGATGCGTATTCCCGTCGTGGTCAGCCGCACCGCGCCGACTAGCGTGGCGGTCAAACTGGCACAGGCGTGGCGCATCTGCATTGTCGGCTATGTCCGGCAGGGCGGGATGCGCGTCTATACCCATCCGCAGCGCCTCGGACTGGATGAACATGCGCTGCCCATCGCTGCGGCGGCGCGCACGTCTGATGATGAAGAATGATGCTAGACCGTGACTACCGATTCTGAGTTTTTCAAAGTGCTGCCGGTTGAGGAGGCGCTGGCGCGGCTATTCGCACAGTGGCACCACCGCGTCATCCCGGAATCGCTCGATGTGCGTCAAGCGTCGGGGCGAACGCTGGCAGAAGCGGTGTATTCGCCGTGTGCGTTGCCGGCGTTCCGGCGTAGCACAATGGACGGCTACGCGGTGCGGGCGGCGGATACGCATGGCGCGTCGCAATCGCTGCCTGCGATGCTGCGCGTCACAGGGCGGGTTGTGATGGGCGAACCTGCCGAAATGCCCATCGAGCGTGGTCAGGCGGTGGAGATTCACACGGGCGGGATGCTGCCCCCGGACGCGGATGCGGTGGTGATGGTCGAAAAGACACAGACCTTTGGCGAGAACATGATCGAAGTCATGTCGCCTGTCGCGCCGGGTGAAAATGTGGTTGATGTCGGTGAAGATATGTTGCGCGGCGATGTGATCCTCCGCGCAGGCCAGCGGGTGCGCCCACAGGACATCGGCGGGTTGCTGGCGGTGGGCGTGCTGAGGGTCATGGTGGCGGCACGTCCGCGCATCGGCGTGCTGAGTTGCGGTGACGAACTGGTTGCGCCGGAAGAAACACCGCAACCGGGGCAAATCCGCGACATCAACGCCTACATGCTGGCGGCGCTGATTGAGCAGGTGGGCGGTGTGCCGGTCTTGCTGGGAATCGCACGCGATACACTTGACGATTACCGGACGCGGGCGCAGGACGGCTTGGAAAGCTGCGATATGCTGGTGCTGACCGCCGGAAGTTCGGTATCCAGCCGCGATCTGACCCGCACGGTCATCGAGAGCCTCGGCGCACCCGGCATCTTGCAGCACGGGCTGGCGGTCAAACCGGGCAAGCCAACGATACTCGCGCTGTGTGACGGCAAACCGGTGATCGGGCTACCGGGGAATCCGGTTTCGGCGCTGCTGGTCGCCCGACAGATTGTTTGCCCGATCATCCGGCGCTGGTTGGGGGTGGCGGCAGAAGCGCCCGCCCGCATACAGGCGATACTCAGCGCCAATATCGTCTCGACCACTGGACGACTGGACACGATTCCTGTGCGGTTGATTCAAAACGGCGATCAACTTCTGGCGGAGCCGGTATTCGGGAAGTCGAATCTGATCTATACGCTGATTCACGCCGATGGGCTGATGGATGTGCCACTGAATAGCGGCGGACTGAAGGCAGGGACGCTGGTGGAGGTTGAACGCTTCGTATGAGTGAACGCAACATTTACCTTGAGGACATTCCGCTAGAGGATGCGCTGGCACGGCTGGCGGACGTGTTGCGCCTGTGCCAGTGCGAGTCGCCGCTGGCGGGGGAGGCGGTATCACTCACGGATGCGCTCAACCGCGTGACGGCGGAGGCGGTGTATGCGCGTCTGTCGTCGCCACACTACCATTCGGCGGCGATGGATGGCTACGCAGTGCGTGCTGAGGACACGTATGGCGCTACCGAAACGCGCCCCTTGTTGCTGGCGGTGGGCCGTCAGGCGCTGGCGGTCAATACGGGCGACCCGCTGCCGCCGGGGATGAATGCCGTCATCATGGTGGAGGATGTGCAAGAACTGGCGGATGCGCGGATTGCGATTCGCGCCGCTGTTGCACCGTATCAGCATGTCCGGGCGATGGGCGAGGATATGGTGGCGACGGAACTGGTGTTACCTGCCAACCACCGCTTGCGCCCGTTTGACCTCGGTGCGCTGGCAGGCTGTGGCTACCATGCGGTACAGGTGCGGCGGCAACCTTCTGTCGTCATCATCCCCACCGGTAGCGAACTGATTCCACCGGGGCGTGAACCCGCGCCCGGTCAGATCATTGAGTACAACAGTCTGGTACTGCGGGCGCAGGTGATCGAGGCGGGCGGGAAGGCGAAAATCGCAGACATCATGCCGGATGACCGCATCCAACTGCGTGAGGCGCTAAAACAAGCGGTTGAGGAGCGTCCCGATCTGGTTCTGGTGTTGTCGGGGTCGTCGGCGGGCAGCCGGGACTTCACCGCGCACACCATCCGCGAGGTGGGGAAGTTGCTGGTACACGGTGTCGCCGTCAGGCCGGGGCATCCGGTGATTATCGGCCTCGTCGGGGATACGCCTGTGATTGGCGTACCGGGCTATCCGGTCAGCGCCGCACTGACGGGCGAGATTTTTGTGCAGCCACTCATCCGGCGCTGGCTGGGGGCGCAAGAATCGCCGCCTGTGACGGTGAACGCCACGTTGACGCGCAAGCTGACCTCGCCCATCGGGGATGACGATTTTGTGCGAGTGACGCTGGCGCAAGTGGGTGAACGTTTGCTGGCCGCGCCACTCAGCCGGGGGGCGGGGGTGATTACGTCGCTGGTGCGGGCCGATGGCATCGCCCACATTCCGCGCTTCAGCGAAGGGATGGATGCGGGCAAGGCGGTATCGGTGCGCCTGTATCGCCCGATGGTGGAGATCGTTCGGAGCGTTCTGGCAATCGGCAGCCATGACCCGATGCTCGATTTGCTGGCGCAATTCATGGCGGAACGCGGGCAGCGGTTTGTCTCGGCGAACGTGGGTTCAATGGGCGGGTTGGTCGCGCTGCGCCGCAACGAGGCACACCTCGCGGGTATTCATCTGCTCGACCCGGAGACGGGCGATTACAACCTGTCGTATATCCGTGAGCATTTGCCGGATGTGCCGGTGCGTCTGGTGACGTTCGCGCACCGCGAACAGGGGTTGATGGTGGCAGACGGCAATCCGCTGGCGGTGGAATCGCTGGATGATCTCACACGCCTACGCTTCGTCAATCGGCAACGCGGCGCAGGTACACGCCTGCTGCTGGATTACGAACTCAAGCAGCGCGGGATTGCGCCGGAAGCGGTCAACGGCTATGAGCGCGAGGAATTCACGCATCTGGCGGCGGCGGCGGCGGTGGCCTCCGGCGTGGTGGACTGCGCTCTGGGTGTGCGGAGCGCGGCGCAGTCGCTCGGCCTCGCGTTCATTCCGGTGGGTTGGGAGCGTTACGACCTGTGTATTCCGGTGGCGCATGAGGGGCATCCGGGCGTGGTGGCGCTGCTCGACCTGCTGCACGATGACCGCTTCAAACACGCGCTGGGGCAGCAACCGGGGTATGACACCCGCGCAACCGGAGCGTGGCAGATGTGAGGCGCAGGGCAGATGCTTCGCGGTAGGTGGGATGATCGAATCGCTGCCCGATAGCTTCTCTCATCCGTAATCCGAAACATGCTGATGTGACCGGGAAACCATTTCCGTTTGGTGTGCAAACTGGTGCGGGAAATTTTCTATTCACCGCATTGCGATTAAGCTATAAAAACCTCCTAATTCCTGTTATAATGCTAATGAAGATGTTAGATTTTGAGCCGAGATTCCTGATTTCATCCTCAATAACCGCCGCTGGCTCACCTAATAAGGGGACTGAGCCTTTTCCTTACTGGCGTAGCATGTAGACCAGTACCTGTTCTTATCATCCTGAAAGAGCGAATTGCGGTGACAACTTATGAATAACATTTCACCTTCGGAGACTCCCTACATACTCATAACAGGTGTGACGGGCTATATCGGCGGAAGACTCGTTCTATCGTTTCTAGAGGCGGGTTATCGGGTGCGGGTTATGGTGCGTGATCCGATCCGGTTACAAGGACGCTCATGGATAACCCAAGTTGATGTTGTGCAGGCCGACGTACTACAACCCGATACACTGGATGCAGCACTCGTGGGGATTGATGTTGCTTATTATCTCATTCATAGTATGCGCGGCGGGGAGAACTTTCATGAACAGGACATCCGCGCAGCGCGTAACTTTGGTGCCGCAGCAGCGCGTCAGGGGGTAAAACGAATCATCTATCTGGGTGGTTTGGGGGATGCGACCACTGAGCTATCACAACATCTGCGGTCACGTCAACAAACAGGTGACGCATTGCGCGAGTGCAGCGTTCCAGTCACAGAATTTCGTGCCGGAGTCATTGTTGGTTCGGGCAGCCTGTCGTTCGAGATGATCCGGTATCTGACCGAGCGTGTCCCTATCATGGTTTGTCCGCGTTGGGTTTTTACACGCATTCAGCCGATTGGCGTGCGTGACACGCTGAACTATCTGGTCAGTGCTGTGAATACACCAGAGAGTGCGGGACAAATCATTGAAATTGGTGGGGCAGAGGTCATGACCTACCGCGATATGATGTTTGGCTATGCAAGCATTCGCGGGTTGCGTCGCTATATGATTCCTGTACCCGTACTTACGCCCCATCTATCGTCATACTGGGTACACTGGGTGACTCCTATCCCCAGCGATATTGCTCGTCCACTGATTGAAGGGCTGCGTAATGAAGTCATCGTGCATAATGATGTCGCCCGCAAACTTTTCCCGAATATTCAGCCGGGGACATTTGCAGTAGCAGTCAGCCAAGCACTGGATAACCTAAATGCCAGTGAAGTTGAAACGAGCTGGGCAGATGCACTGGTGAGCAGCCAACCTGATCGCTTACCCGCTGTGTTGTCCACGCATGAAGGTATGTTCCTCGAACAGCGGCAGGAACTTGTTCAGGCGACACCAAGCGCCGTGTTTCAAGCCTTTACCAGCCTCGGCGGTGATAATGGCTGGCTGTATTTCAATTGGGCATGGTATTTAAGAGGGCTATTAGATCGTCTGGTCGGTGGCGTTGGACTACGACGTGGACGGCGACACCCAACAGAACTGCGTGTCGGAGATGCGCTTGATTTCTGGCGTGTTGAAGCTGTGGAACCGGACAGGTTACTGCGGTTGCGTGCTGAGATGAAAGTGCCCGGACTGGCGTGGCTGCAATTTAAGGCAGAACCACGCAAGGACGGTACTACGCAGATCACCCAGACGGCATTTTTCGCGTCTAAAGGGCTATTTGGGCTGTTGTATTGGTATGGATTGTACCCACTGCACAGCTTGATTTTCTCCGGCATGATCCGCAAACTGGGACAACGCGCCATGAAACTGACACAGCACACATAACTTTTTGCTTTAGTTAGTGGCTGTGTTTGGGTAGGATTTCCCCTAGAGGGTAACACCTCTAGGGAATGGTATCCTGCCTTATTCATAACGGACGTAATCATGTAACGGCTGAGATGCTTCTGGCTTATACCGTTATGGGATTGTCCATCACCTGATCGAGGATTAATTCGCCAACGCCGCTTTGATACAGCCACAGTCCATTGGTTTGCCCCCAGCTTCCCGGTCAGCCGAAAACCGGATGCCATCAGCGAAAGCGAATAGCCATCCGAATCGAGTATGGGCAGTGTGTTCGGACGGTAATCAAAAGCAGGGATAATCAAATCAGCTTGTTCCAGCAAGATTGAAATATCGGCTGAGTTATTCTGTCCAGTACGATCGAGCAGTATCAAGCGCACCCGTTTTTCTTGATGAACGGGGACTATTCCCAAAACAGGCGTTTCGCCAGATCGGGGTCGCGGAATTCATCCAGATATTTCATGATTGATCCTCGTCAAGAAGGCTGCGTTTCAGAAGCCGCAGCATGGTCGTCGGCAGTCAGCAGTTCTTCCTCTAGCAGTCCTGTTTCTCGAAAGAGTGCGAGAGTTTCCTGCGCCGATTGCTCATCGAGGCGGGTGATGGCAAAGCCAACGTGGATAATCGTGTACTCACCGACCTGAATATCCGGCACATAAGCCAAACAGACTTCCTTGATGATGCCGCCGAAATCCACTTTGCCCATCAGGGTTTCGTGTATTTCGTAGGTTTCTAACACTTTGCCGGGAACACCTAAACACATGATTACGCTCCTTCATCCCACTTTTTACAAGACAGATGCCAGTACCGCTTGGCCCAGCGCAATGCCGCCATCATTGGATGGCACAATGCGGTGATGGATGACTTTCAAATGTTGCGCTTCTAAATGCTGAATCGTTTTCTCCAATAGCGTAGCGTTCTGGAAAACGCCACCCGAAAGGGCGATCGTATCTATCCCTGTTTTCGCCCGGAAGTGCAGGCCGATCTGCACAATCATGTCGGCGATAGCGAGGTGGAAACGCGCCGCCATCACCCCTACCGGCACATTGGCACGCAGATCAGCGATGACCGATTGGAGCAGCGGAGATGGATCGAGGACGAGGCTACCCGCGCTCTCGACCCACTCGAAGCAGTAGGGCGTGTCCCGAACGCTGCGGTCTACACGGGATTCCAGTTCCACCGCCGCCTGCGCTTCATAGGTTACGGAATGGCGCACACCGATTAGCGACGCGATAGCATCGAACAGCCGTCCCATGCTGCTTGTGAGGACAGTGTTGATGCCTCGCTCCAACTGTCGCCGCAGGATACGTTTTTCTTGCGCCGAGACAACCTGCACACACGGCAGCCCTTCGTCCCATTCAAGCCCGCTTGACCAGAGGTAGGCTAATGCCAGACGGTAGGGATTTTTGACAGCAGCATCCCCGCCCGCCAGCGGGATGGGTTTCAGATAGGCTAATCGTTGATAATCCCGGTAGGTCGTTCGCAATACTTCGCCTCCCCAGATGGTGTGGTCAGGGCTGTAGCCTGTGCCATCGAAGCAGAATCCTAGCACCGTCTCCGTGCTGCCCAAGCCATTTTCCGCCATTACCGCCGCCAGATGTGCGTGGTGATGCTGCACTTTGATAAGCGGAATGCGCTGGCTTTCCGCGTAACGTTCCGCCCAACCGGACGACAGGTAGCGCGGGTGCAGATCGCAAACGACAGCCTCCGGTTGCACACGGAACAGGCGCAGATAATGAGCCACCGAGTCCTCGAAGGCATGCAGCGTTTCGAGATTATCCATATCGCCGATATGCTGACTGAGAATGGCATGTTGCTCGTTCGTTACACAAAATGTTGCTTTCAGTTCGCCCCCGACTGCCAGAATCGGTTTGACCGGGAAGGGCAGGTGAACCGGAAAGGGGGCGTAGCCTCTGGAACGGCGCAGGGGTATCTCTTGCTGCTGTATCACCCGAACCACCGAGTCATCACATCGTACTTGAATATCGCGGTTATGCAGCAAAAAAGCATCTGCCAAATGGGATAATTTTTGCTGAGCTTCATCATTATCTTTGACGAGTGGATCGCCGGAATAATTGGCGGAGGTCATCACCAGCGGCGTATCGTCCAGCAAAAGATGGTGTAAGGGGGTGTAGGGCAGCATCACACCGATGGCATGGTTGTGGGGCGCGACTAGGGGTGATAGGCCGGTTTGTTCTTTGCGGTTGAGCAGGACAATCGGGCGTTGGCGGCTGGTGAGCAACGCCTCCTCGCTGGCGCTCACATCGGCATAGCGGCGCACCGCGTCCAGATCGCGCAGCATCACTGCGAAGGGTTTATCCACGCGGCCTTTACGTTCGCGCAGCGTTTGAATCGCCGAATTATTCGTCGCGTCGCAGGCCAGATGGAATCCGCCTAGTCCTTTGATTGCGATGATTTTACCCTGCTGAAAGGCTTCTTTTACGCGGTGAATCGCGTCCTGCTCGTCCGTCGTGTCGTCGCGCACATACCAGATGCGCGGCCCGCAAACCGGGCAAGCGTTCGGTTGGGCATGAAACCGCCGATGGGTTGGATCGTCATATTCGCGCTGACAGTCCGCACACATCGGGAAGCCCGCCATCGTGGTCAGGGGGCGGTCATAGGGCAAATCTCGAATGATGGTGAGGCGCGGGCCGCAGTTGGTACAGTTGATGAACGGATAGCCATAGCGCCGATCTGCCGGATTGCGGAGTTCAGCCAGACAATCGTCACAGACGCACAAATCGGGCGAAACCAGTGTGTGCGCGTCCGGTTGTTGTTGGCTGTGGACGATCGTGAAGCCGGTTGTGCCAAGCGGTTCTTGCGCGGTGCGGCTCACGCTCTCGATGTGGGCTAGGGGCGGCGGGTGGTGCGCCAGCATTTCGAGAAAATGCTCGATAGATGTGAAGTCGCCTTCGATTTCGATGAACACGCCCTGATTATCGTTCCCGACCAGACCGGAAAGGTTTAGGCTTTGAGCTAAATTGTAGACAAAAGGGCGGAAACCAACTCCCTGCACAATGCCAGTGACGCGCAAATGCTGACGGTGGAGGGTGTGGGACAACGGTGGTGTTTTCATGCTGGCTTGCCAATCTGCCAAGTCAAAACGCGGTTATTGCCGGAATCTGTGCTGGCTCGCTTTCCTAAGAAGCAAGTGTACTCCATACGACCCGCACAGCGTATCCATGCCCATCGCATCCGGGTAGTTCTCCCCATTTTGGTCAAAATATAGGGGCAGTGAACTATGGCGGCGCGGCGAACGTGCTGTACCTGCTGGTTGCCCGGTGGTTGCAACACAGCCTTGCGAAGCCACTCCCAATTCCTGATTTTCAAGCAAGGTTGTCAAATTGATTGGACTTAAGGACAATTTCCATAGGGTGAGATAAAGTTCGCTAAAAATATCATTAAGGAAGCTCTATGCAAATAGAACAACTGACGAAGTGGCGTTGTATCGGCCCCTTTAGGGGAGGGCGTGTGGTCGCGGTTGCGGGCGACCCTCAGCATCCGGGTGTTTTCTATTTTGGCGGCTGTGCGGGCGGCGTGTGGAAAACCGAAGATGCAGGTACGTATTGGGAGAACATCTCTGACGGCTTTTTCAAGACAGCCTCGGTAGGCGCTCTGGCTGTTGCCGACTCTGACCCCAATGTGATTTATGCGGGCATGGGCGAATCAACCATTCGCATTGATGTTTCGCATGGTGATGGTGTCTACAGATCAACCGATGCGGGACGTTCGTGGCAGCACATGGGGCTGGCGGATACCCGTCACATCGGCAAAATACGTGTCCATCCTACCGACCCTGATACGGTGTTTGTTGCGGCGCTTGGTCATGCCTTCGGGAAAAATGATGAGCGTGGCGTGTATAAGTCAACCGATGGCGGCAAGACTTGGCGGCAGGTGCTTTTTAAGAGCAACAAAGCGGGGGCTGTTGATCTATCTATAGACCCTCAGAATCCCCGTGTGATCTATGCCACGATCTGGGAAGCCTATCGCAGTTTCTGGAATATCCACAGCGGCGGTGATGACAGCGGCATCTGGCGCTCGATGGATGGCGGTGAAACATGGCAGGAAATTACACGTCATAAAGGACTCCCCGATGGTGTGAATGGCAAGATTGCCGTTGCCGCCTCTCCTGCCCGCGCTGGTCGTGTGTGGGCGCTGGTCGAAAACAAGAAAGGCGGCATGTACCGCAGCGATGATTATGGCGATACATGGGAGCATGTTGCCGATAATGACCTGTTGATCTCGCGTTCGTGGTACTACATGCACCTCACGCCAGACCCGCTGGACGGTGATACCCTGTACGTCAACAACCTCAGCCTGTGGAAGTCCATTGATGGCGGTAAGACCTATGCCGAAATCACCACCCCGCATGGCGACAACCATGACCTGTGGATTGACCCGAAGAACCCGCAGCGCATGATACAGGGGAATGATGGCGGAGCGTGTGTCTCTTTCAACGGTGGTTCTTCGTGGTCAAGCATTTACAACCAGCCTACCGCGCAGTTCTATCACCTCGCTGCCGACACCCGCAAACCCTATACGGTTTATGGCACGCAGCAGGATAACACAAGCATTGCTGTCCCCAGCCGGGGCGCATGGAACATGATTTCGTGGTCGGAGTGCTACCCTGCCGGAACAGGCGAAAGTGGCTATATCGCCGTCAGACCTGATGACGCGAATATCGTGTATGTGGGCGCTGTGGGTAGTTCACCGGGCGGCGGCAATTGCCTCCAACGTTATGACCATCGCAGCAAACAAATCCGCCTGATTACCACATGGCCCGAAACCACAGCGGGCGAAGGCGCTATCAGCCACAAATATCGCTTTGCGTGGACGTACCCGATTGTCATTTCGCCGCATGACCCGAACAAGCTGTATGTGACCGGAAACCTCGTCTTTGAAAGCACGAACGAAGGCCAGAGTTGGACGGCGATCAGCCCCGATCTGACCCGTGCCAATCCTGATACCCTGCAACCCACAGGTGGGCTGATTAACCGGGATTCGGTGGGCGCGGAAGTCTATGCCACCGTATGGGCATTTGCGGAATCGCCGCACGAAAAAGGGGTTCTCTGGGCGGGTTCGGATGATGGTCTGCTGCATGTTTCCAGAGATGGTGGCGCAAACTGGCACAACATCACCCCGCCGGATTTCGCCGAACCGATTCTCATCAGCATGATTGAGCTATCCAAGCATGACAAAGCGACGGCTTATCTGGCTGCCACGCGCTACAAAATGGATGACTACTCGCCCTATCTCTACAAGACGACGGATATGGGGGCAACGTGGACGCGCATTGACAGCGGTATTCCCCGTCATGAATTTACCCGTGTCATCCGCGAAGACCCCGCCCGTCCGGGGTTGCTGTACTGTGGCACGGAACTGGGTGTCCACGTATCCTTTGATGCGGGCGCGGACTGGCAACCTTTGCAAGTGAATCTGCCCGTTGTGCCTATTTATGATCTGCTCGTCAAGGATAATGACCTGATCGCTGCCACACACGGGCGCTCATTCTGGATTATGGACGATCTGACCGCCCTGCATCAGATGGTGGATGTTCAGAAGGCGACTCTGCTCAAGCCGCGTGAAACGGTACGAGTGCTGCCGCAGATTTTTGAGAGCGATTTCGCCCCTACCACAGGCAAGAACTATACGCTGGGCATGGTCGGTGCTTACAGCAGCAAAAGTACCGATGAAAATGGTATAAGCGTCAAGTTCTATGATTCGGGTGAAAATCCGCCGGCAGGGGCGATCATTCGCTACTATCTGCCTGAAATGCCCGGTGACATCATCGCGCTCAACTTCTACGATTCCAAGCGCAACCTGCTCAAGTCTTTCAGCAGCACCAATGCCGATGTAAAGAAAGCCGAGTCCGAGTTTCCCGAAGGCAAACCCAAACCGTTGCATATTCCATCAGCGGCAGGATGGAATCGCTTTATCTGGAATCTGCGGGTAGAAGATGCCACGATGCTGGATGCTTATGATCCGCAAGGTGCGGCCATGCCGGGGGCGATGGTTCCACCCGATGCTTACATCGTTGAGCTTGTGCTAGGCGAAACCCGGCTCGAACAGACTTTTACTGTGATTCGTGATCCACGCAGCGAAACGCCCGACAATGATCTTCAGGCGCAGTACGAGTTGCTCATCCAAATTCGGGATGAGCTATCCAGAGCCAATCAGCACGTTAATCAGATGCGCCGCATACGCCAGCAGTTGGAACAGTGGTCAAAACGGCTTCAAGCAGATGCGAATACTAAACCATTGGGTGATGCTGCCAAAGACCTGCAAGATCGCGTGCTGAAGGTTGAACAAAACCTGATGATGCCAAACCTCAAACGCGGTTGGCCGGGGATGCTCAATCATGGCATGAAGCTCACACAGAAACTGGCTGAACTCAGTTCTGTGGTTACGACTGGCGACTATCGCCCGACAGATCAATCCCATGTGGTCTTTGGCGACTTGAGCCAGCGCATCGAAGGGGAACTCGCGGCTTTCACTGAACTCTTGAATGGCGATTTAGCCGAATTCAATGCCATGCTGCATCAGTATCAAATGAATCCGATAGCATAGGATAAAACATGTATACCTTGATTCGCTCGCAAACCCTCAAAAACTTGCTGACACAACAAACGCCCGCCCTGCTGCTGGCTTTCGTCATCGCCGAGATGTTCTACAAATTTCACAGTTTCACGCTGGAATGTGGGGCTTTTCTCGTGACGTGGTTCGTGATTGATTTCGTGGTGACGACGGCGTTCGCCCGCTTTGCCAAGACATAAGTCAACGTGCCTTGAGTCGGCGGGGGAAAGCCAAAAAGACAGGCGTGAGAAGCCCTGAATTAGGTGGCTTACCGCGAGTAGGGCGGGGGGGGGGAATGCGGTTGTGCTATGAATACCCTTCATTACCCCCCCTACATGTCACGCATTCTGCTGCATACACTCGTTTTCCCGCCCGATGGGGTATCTACCGCAACGATCTTGTCCGAGCTAACGCAAGACCTGCATGCCGCCGGACACGAGATCGTCGTGCTTACCACCCGCCCGCACTACAACCGTGATCGGGATGCCGAAGCGCGGCATCCCCTTCAAAAACGGTTGGGGGGTCTCTATGCGGTGAGCGATCATCACGGAATCCGGGTCGTCCACACATGGATGCCGCACAAAAGGCAGGGGACAACCGAGCGACTATATCATTTTTCATATCCTCAGTCGGTACATTTCTGATCGGGCGGCAAGAGGTCGTTATCACGCCCTCTCCGCCGTTGTCCATCGGTGTCGTGGGCTGGTTGCTCGCAATCCTAAAAGGGGCGTGTTTCGTCTATAACATTCAAGAGTTTTATCCGGCACTGGCGCTGCAAATGGGACTGACCACGCCGGGTAGCGTCACGTATGCGGTCTATACAAAACGGTATGTTCTTCCTCACCAATAGCGTTATTGTGGATGCGAATGCGGCGATTTGCTTCCGCAAACGCTGTGCGGTGCTAGTATGGTGCTGCCGTGATTTCGAGTGAGTAAGTGTAGACAAAGACAATCCATCAGCCCGGTTCGCAGTGAAGCATCTCACAGCGAATCTCCCGCGTAGTGATTTCTTTGCAAAAAGAGCCGTCCCCAGTAGGACGGCTCTTTTTGTTTGTATATCCGCTTTCGCAGACAGCTTGTTGTGGACACGAAAACGGGGATGCGGCGCGTTCGTCGCCAACTGCTGCCGTCTGATACGACCTATTCCCGCAGCGGGGTACGCCGGATTGTGCGAGAGAGAATGAGTTCATCTAGTGGACTGGAATGACCGTACAACAAATACCATTTGTTGAGTTTATAGTGGTACGGCTTTTTGTTTTAGATGATTTTGTTTTCTCGCATGCTTGTTATATCGTCCGGTGAATAACCCAGTTCGTGCAAAATCTCGTTCGTTTGCTCACCTAAAAGTGGCGGATGGCGATCATACCGGAGTGGCGTTTCGGACATGTGGATCGGTGTGGCAAGTGATTTGAGCGAACCGAGTGTGGGGTGTTCGAGTTCAACGATGAAATGACGTTCGAGTAAGTGCGGGTCTGCAAGAGCTTCTTCAACGGTGTTGATTTTGCCTACGGGCACATCTGCTTCACGCAGGAGCGCTAACCACACATCGGCGGTATGTGTTTGGAGGGCTTCCCGGACATGCGGCATCAGGGCTTCATAGTTTCGCACACGATCGGCATTCGTCTTGAAGCGCGGGTCATCCGCCAGCGAGTCCAGTCCCGCAATCGCGCAGAATTTGACCCACGTGTTATCTGAACCGACTCCCAGAATGAACCAGCGTCCATCACGGGCTTGTACCGGTTCATAGGGTGCAATTTGAGGGTGACGGTTGCCGAACTGGGTGGGAACTTCTCCAGTTGCAAAGTAAGCGCCCGCGTAGTTTTCTAGCCATGTCATCTGGCCTTCTTGCAGAGACATATCCAGCATTTGG
Source organism: uncultured Chloroflexota bacterium (assembly GCA_903864435.1). Taxonomy (GTDB): domain Bacteria; phylum Chloroflexota; class Anaerolineae; order Aggregatilineales; family Phototrophicaceae; genus CFX2. The sequence continues at coordinate 45,799 of CAIPFY010000274.1, forward strand.
CCTTCGCCGGTTTTGTGGCGTGATTCGAGCGCGGCTAGAATGCCTATCGCGGTGAACAGGCCGCAACTCATATCGGCGATGGGCGTTGGAAAGCGCATCGGGCCATTACCCGGATTTCCCGTAATGGACATCACGCCGGACTCGCCTTGAGCCACCAGATCATAGCCAAACTGATCTGCCCGTGAGCCGATTCGCCCGTATCCGCTGATGGAAGCATAAATCAGGCGGGGGTTATGGGCATGGAGCGTGTCGTAATCCAATTTATACTTTTTTAGAGAGGCGTTGGTGGCGATGTTGGTCATGAACACATCACCGCCGGCGATCAGTTTACGCAGCACGTCTTGCCCCTGCGGGTGGGTGACATTGAGCGTCATGCTGCGCTTGTTGCGATTCACTGCCAGATAGTAGGTGCTTTCGCTACCGATGAAGGGCGGCCCCCATGTGCGCGATTGATCTCCTGTGCCGGGGCGTTCGATTTTGATGACTTCTGCGCCCAGATCACCTAATATCATCGCGCAGTATGGGCCGGCGAGTGCTTGGGTCTGGTCAATAATGCGAATGCCATCGAGTGGTGTGGGCATGAAAACTTCTCGCTTTCTAAATGTTCAACTTCTCAAAAACACTCTTAAAACGGCAGTCATGCGCCCGCGCTTAAACGGGTTTTAGGGCATCGTGCGCATTTGTCGGCGATCCGGTGAAGTCGCAATCACCAGAACAATCGCCAATAGCGGCAGCAGCAACCACATTAAAAAGACGGATGACCAACCCATCGGCAGGAGAATCCCGACCATCAGGCTGCCCAGTGCCCCGCCAATACTGTGTGTAGAATCCATCAGTCCCGCAATCATTGAGGTTCCGAGATGGGAATAGAGCAGAGGGACAGCCGATAAGAGCATGTTGGTGAGCGCATAGGATGTGATTCCCATTGCTCCGAGCAATAGGACGGCTGTGAGGGTGGACGAAGGGAGGATGAAGGCTAAACCGCGTGCTGCGGCTGCGAGGCCGAGCAAAATGACGATGCGGCGCAGGTTGCTACCCTTAGCGCGGCGCAAAATCAGATTATTGAGCCAGATTGTTCCCAGAAGGCCAAAAAGCGGGAATACGATGGCTGTCAGGGAGGCTTGATCTAGCGGGAGCGTTTGGGCGATAAAGGTGGGGGCAAAGAGCAGCGCGCCATTGATGAGCGCACCTGCGATCAGGGCTGTGAGTAAGAACCCCCACAACTGTTTGATGGTGGAGAGCAAATGAACCGACTGTGTGGGCGTGGCAACTGTCTGAGTGGAATGGAGAGGCGGGCAAAACCGCAACCACAGAAGGCCGATAACGAGCATGAGTAACGGCGGGATAATGAACACCGATTGCCAGTGTCCGCTGCTGAGTAAAAGACTGGTAATCACCCATGTGAGCGTGTTGCCAATGATGTAAGACGCTCCCATCACCCCGGCAACCCGTTCGCGCTGATCGGCGGATAAAACATGGCTGATCGTTCGTAGAATCGGCCCCCATCCCATCGCTTGCAGAAAACCATTGACGAGCGCCAGCCCAATCAGGGCGGGGTAACTGGTCGTGAAGGCCATGATGAGATTTACGACGGTGGAACCCGCAATGCCGAAGAACACCATCCAGCGGGCTTGTATGCGTTCTCCCAACCAGCCATTGAAAATCTGTCCTAGTGCGTATGTCCAGAGCGTGGCACTCGCAAAGACCCCCGTTTGTTCCGGTTGCCATCCGAGTTCGGCTTGCATGGCGGGTAGGGCAGTCGCCAGATTGACACGACCAAGATAGTAGCTGGCATAGGTTAGCCATCCCAACAGCACAACTCGTTTTTGAAGCGTTGACATGACGGTCATGGTTTTGCTCGTGTTGGTGCTGGGTGAAGGGCTATTTGAGCGATCGGTTAAAGGCTTGGCAGGCTCGGAACCGTGACCCTTCGAGATGGTTAAGCAGCGCCGCATTGAGGCGATCCGGCATCTGGCTCGCCAGTGCTTCAAAAACCTGCTCATGCTCAAAATGGGTCGCTTCAAAGTCGCGGTGGGTAAAATGAGGCACGACCAACCGCAGATAGAGATGGACGTTGGTTTGCTGGTAGAGTTGGAACATGCGCGGTGGCCCACCACGCAGCACCAAGCGTTCGTGGAGCATCTGATCCAGCTTGAGATATTCAGCAGATACCGCTTGCCAATCGCCACGACTGGCTAGGTCATCCATTTGTTCGCGCACCGATTGGAAGAAGGCATAGTCTTCCGGGGTAAGGTATTTGAACAGGCACAGCGCGACATAGAGTTCATAGGCGCTGCGCACTTTGTACGCTTCGTCGAGTTTGGGGACATCCACCGGCGCAACAAATGTGCCACGACGGGGGTGAATATAGACCAGACCTTCCAACTCCAGATGACTGAGCGCATCCTTAAGGGGTGTGCGGCTAACCTGCATCTGTTTTTCGAGTTCGGTCAAATCCAACCGCTGCCCCGGCATGAAATCGTGGCTGAGAATACGCTCGCGGATTTGCGCATAAACAACCTCGTTGAGCATGGGGATTGAAACGGGCTTCAAAGCCTTGTTCTGGGTATCCAACGGCTTCACCTGTAATGACCGGCAATGTGAAAAATCTGAAATTTCACGGATTGCGCGAAACTGTGAGTATGGTAGGCTTTATTAGCGTATATGTCAAGTTTCTGCCCTGTTTTCCGCTGAAATCTGTACGTATGGGAAGCGAAACAGGGATAACAGGGCTGTATCTCGGCAGTTTGTTGACAAATCTTCAATCAGTGCTATCCTAAAATCTGCAACAGAAATTTTAGATTTCTTATCTCCAAAAGTGATATGATGCGCCAAGTGGGTATTGAGATTTTTTACTGGTTAGCGAATTGGTCTGATGAGCAGAAAAGTGCGTTTGCAAAAGCACAGCGTATCGGGTTCGATGCGGTGGAGATTTCGCTCATATCGGGGCCGGATACGCCGATTGCTGCCATGCGTGCTGAGCTTGACCAATACGGGTTGAACGTGTTTGCCAGCATGGGGCTTCCGCTGGATAAAGACATCACCAGCCCGGATGAGGCGACCCGTCAAAAGGGCATTGAGTATCTGAAACGGTGTGTCGAAACCGCCGCAAAATTGGGCAGTCCCATATTGGGCGGGTTGCCTTACGTCCCTTGGTTGCATTTCCCGCCGGATCGTGATCTGCGTCCTTACTATGAGCGCAGCGCAAAAGCGATCCAAGCGGTCGCCGCTACTGCTCAAGACCAGAATGTCACGCTCTGTATCGAGATTATCAATCGCTTCGAGACGTATATTTTTAATACCGTAGCGGAGGGGTTGGACTATTTGTCGCTCGTCAACCATCCCTCGGTCAAACTCCAGCTTGATACCTACCACATGAATATGGAAGAAGATGATCTGCCCGCTGCAATCCTACTGGCGGGTAAGCAGTTAGGTCATTTTCATTGTGCCGATAGCAATCGCAAGCCGCCCGGTGGCGGGCATATCCGGTGGGCAGAAATCAAGCAAGCACTGGATACGGTTGGGTATGGTGGCCCGCTGGTGATTGAGTGCTTCCCGAATCCGCAATCTGAAACCGGACGCACAGTGAACACATGGCGATCACTGGTGGCTGATGCGGACAGCGATGTGGCGCGGGCGCTGGCTTTGCTGCGGCGTGAGGTGGCTTGAAACGAATGCGGGGTGCAATCGCTGAAACAGCGTTGTCCATACTGGTGAATATGTGAGTGGGGAGTGGGCGATGGATTGAACTGCTGAATATGTTCGTTTGCAATGAACCCGTGATTATGAAATCTAAGGAGAATTACTGTGTTTGATATGAAACGCATGACCCTCATTTTGGTGGTGCTCATGATGCTGGTTCTGAGCACAACTGCCGCACAGGATTCGGATGAGTTGATGGGTGAAGTTCCCGGTTATGCGACGTGGGCTGATGTGCTTGCGGCTGTGAAAGGCACAACCGTGAACTGGCACATGTGGGGCGGTTCGGACAAGATCAACAGCGATGTGGACAACGACATCGGTGCGCGTGTACAGGAACTATATGGCATTACCCTGAATCGCGTGCCGCTGGTTGACACCGCTGATGTGGTCAACAAGATTCTCGACGAATCGGCTGCGGGTGTGACCACTGGTTCGGTTGACCTGATCTGGATCAATGGCGAGAACTTCCGCACGTTGAAAGATGCCAGTTTGCTGTACGGCCCGTGGTCGGAAGCGATTCCGAACGCCAAGTTCGTGAATTGGGCAGACCCGTCACTGGCGTTTGACTTCGGTACGCCGGTTGAAGGCTACGAATCGCCGTGGGGACACGCACAGTTCGTCATGGAATATAATACGGCGCTGGTGGGCGATGCGCCTCCCAAGACCTTTGAAGACCTGACGGCATGGGTGGAAGCGAACCCCGGTTTGTTCACCTATCCGGCGATCCCTGATTTCACCGGCAGCGTGTTCCTGCGCCATGTGTTCTACTGGGCGGCGGGCGGCCCCGAACCATTCCTCGGCCCGTTCGATCAGGCTGTGTTTGACCAGTATGCCCCGAAGGTTTGGGAATACTTGAATGCGCTGGAGCCGAACCTGTGGCGTGCTGGCGAAACTTACCCCGAAGCCTCGGCGCTGACCGATCTGCTGGCTAATCAGGAAGTGGCCTTCAATATGGGCTATGGCCCCGGTAATGCTGCCAGCAGCATCCTCGAAGGTAAATACCCCGAAACGATCCGCACTTTTGTGTTCGATACGGGTACGATTTCCAACAATAACTTCGTGACCATCCCCTTCAATGCTCCGAATCCGGCTGGTGCGATGGTGATTGCCAATTTCATGCTGGGCGAAGAATTCCAGCTGAAAATGAGCGATCCCGCACTGTGGGGCTGGCTGTCGCCGATTTCGCCGACGATGTACTCCAGCGATTTCCAGGCGGCGGTAGCGGCGTTTGAACGCCATCCGGCCACGCTGTCCACAGAAGAACTGGCTGCTGGTGCGCTCCCGGAACCGCCGTCTGCGTGGGTGACGGCGATGGAACAGGGCTGGGTTGAGAACGTTCTGCAAAAGTAAGCCTATCGGATTTGCTGGAAACCGTTCCAATTGTGTTCTGTGAAGTTATGGAACACATTGGAGAATAAAGTCACAATGAGGTGCGTCTCAAGGGCGCACCTCATTGGATAAAGGTCTTAAAGGCTGGATGAGGAGATGTAATGCGCTTTCTGACATTGATGGAAAAACTGCGCGTTCCGTTAATGATTTTCCCGGCTGTTGCTCTCATCTGTGTGTTGTTCTTTGGCGGTTTGACGGTAGGGCTGGGGCAGAGCTTGGGATATTTTCCTGCGATTGGTTCGTACAACCTCACTTTTCAATATTATTCCGATGTGTTGACCGACAGTACGTTTTTTGAATCCCTCTGGTTGACCTTCCGTTTAGCCTTATTGAGTACCGTCTCATCATCGGTGCTGGCGATTGGGATCGCAATGGTTCTCCGTCAAAGTTTTAAGGGGAGCCGTTTTTTTACGTTCATGTTTCAGCTCTCGATTCCCATCCCGCATCTGGTGGCGGCAGCGGGCATTGTGCTGCTGGTGAGCCAGAGCGGGCTTACGGCGCGTATTGCTTATGCGCTGGGGTTGATTAACGTCCCCCGCGATTTCCCGGTCATGGTTTTTGATCGCCCCGGTATCGCCATACAACTCACCTATTTGTGGAAGGAAGTGCCTTTCATCGGGGTGGTGGTGCTGGCCGTTTTGCAGGGAGTTGGGCCACAGTATGAGGAGATTGCGCGCACTCTGGGCGCGAATGCGTGGCAGCGGTTTCGTTATGTGTTGCTGCCGTTGATTATGCCGGGCGTGCTTTCGACCTCGATCATTGTGTTCGCCTACGTGTTCTCCAGCTACGAAATTCCTTTGCTGCTGGGGGTGCGCTATCCCACCACGCTGCCGGTGCTGGCCTTCAAGAACTACCAAGACCCTGACCTATCCCTGCGTCCACAGGCTATGGCGATGAGCATCATCCTGACGGTGATCGCGGTGCTGCTGTTGGTGATTTACAAGCGACTGGCAAAATACGCGGTTAATTCGTAAGGAGCGCCAGAGAATATGCAGAAGATTATTCGCTGGATTGTGCTGATCTCGCTCGTGGTGGTGGCCTTAGCGCCCATTTTGCCGCAGTTCGTGTGGTCTTTTTCGCACCGCTGGTTATTCCCTTCGCTGTTGCCTAGCGAGTGGAGTCTTGAACCGTGGGAATATGCTTTTTCTACGTCTTCACGGGTGGGAGAAGCCTTTATCAGCAGTATGGCCATCGGGATTGTGGTGTCGCTGCTCTCGATCATCGTGGGACTACCCGCTTCACGGGCGCTGGCGCTGTATGATTTTCGCGGCAAATCGGTCATTGAGTGGTTGCTAATGGTGCCGATCATTGTGCCGGGGATCGTTGCGACGATGGGTATTCATCAGGTGTTCATTCGCTTACGACTGACCGATACGTTTATCGGCGTGTGTCTGGTGCATCTCATCCCTTGCATTCCCTATATGGTGCTGGTCATGTCCAGCGTGTTTGCCAATTACGGCACCGATCTGGAAGATACGGCTCGCACGCTTGGCGCGGGGCCGGTCAGCGTGTTCCGCTATGTCACGCTGCCGGGAATATTGCCCGGTTTGCTGGTTTCGACCATGTTCACCTTCCTCATTTCGTGGGGGCAGTACATCACAACGGTACTCATCGGTGGCGGTTCGATCATTACGCTGCCAATGGTGCTGTTTCCGTTTATTGCCGGCACGAACTACTCGAATGCAGCTTCTATCAGTTTGATCTTCGTAGCGCCTGCGATTCTGGTGCTGATATTTACGTCACGGCAGCTTGGACGTGAGTCCGCTGTGATGGGAGGGTTTGGCAAGCTATGACCACCGTCGTACTGCGCGATTTGACGCGCCGTTTTGGGAATGTGACTGCTGTAGACCGCCTGAATCTGGAAATTGCTTCCGGTGAACTGGTTGCCTTTCTAGGGCCGTCTGGCTGTGGTAAGACGACCACGTTGCGCATGATTACCGGATTACTGCTGCCCATCTCCGGGGATGTGCTTTTTGATGGCAAATCCATGATTACGGTTCCGACTGAGAAGCGGGGCGCAGTGATGGTGTTCCAGAAGCATCTGTTGTTCCCCACGATGAATGTGGGACAGAATGTGGGCTTCGGGCTGCGGATGCAGGGTGTTGAAAAGAAAGAGATGAACCGCCGCGTGAGTGAGATTCTGGAACTTGTGAAACTACCGGGTTTCGAGAATCGCCGCGCACATGAGCTTTCGGGCGGTCAGCAGCAGCGCGTGGCGTTGGCGCGTGCGCTGGTGGTTCGGCCTAAAGTGCTGCTTCTGGATGAACCCCTCGCCAATTTGGACGCGAACCTGCGGTTGGAGATGCGTGAACTAATTCGCAGTATCCAGCGCGAAATGGGGATCAGTTCGGTTTTTGTGACCCACGATCAGGAAGAAGCCGTGATGCTGGCGGATCGTATCGCGCTGATGTTTGACGGCGTGCTTCAGCAGTACGATGTGCCGCAAGCGTTCTACCAGAAACCTTTGTCAACACGGGTCGCCCATTTCTTTCGCAACGATAATGCGCTGGCAGGCACCCGTCGCGGGGATGTGGTGGAGACGGCGCTGGGAACACTGCGCGTTGATGCTGCGCGAGTGCAGCAACCGGATGGTCAGGTGCTAGTGACTGTTCGCCCGGAAGATGTTCGGCTGAATCCAGAAGCAGGCAGTCCGAATTGTATTCAGGCTAAAGTGCTGCTGGTGGTTTATATGGGGACACACACCCAGTTACAACTGGATGTGGGCGGGCATACATGGCTGGTACATAGTGACGCGGACTTTCAGGCAAGGGTAGGGGAGACTATTCCGATAGAACTTCCCGCCTCCCGTTTGTGGCTGCTGCCGGCAAACTAGACAGTCATTCAAAGGACGGTCATCCCATGAATTCCTCAAGGCTGTTTCAAAAAGTCTATGGTTGCCTGCTCGGTGGTGCAATTGGCGATGCGCTGGGTGGCCCGGTGGAATTGTGGACGACTGAGAAAATCCGCCAAACCTACGGGAATCTCGATCATTTCGTGCCTTATGACCGTGATCCCAGTCATCACGGGCAATTCCGCAACGCTCCCGGTGTGTACACCGATGACACGCGGTTGAAACATCTCCTCTGTCAGGCGATCTTTCACGCGGGCGGCAAACCCCGCGCCGGTGATGTGGCGCATGTGCTGGCGACGGCTTATCACCACGCTCCCGATGAACTGCATCAGGGCTTCGTGGAGGAATATTATCTCAAAGCGATCTGGGGGCGGGATAAAGTCATTTTCGGTGGCGAACCGACTAATGGCGCGATCATGGCGAATTCGCCGCTTGGCTTGATTTGCGCGTGCCGACCGGATGAGGCTTATCAACTCGGCTTCGATCTGGCGTTCTTCACCGATGGACATGCGAAGACGGCTGCCGCTATGCTGGTGGCGGCCATTGCGGAAGCCATGCGTCCTGCGCCAACGGTGGACAGCGTGATCGAAGCGGCGCGGGCGGTGCATGTGCGCTTTGCACGCCGCCGCGAAGGCGACCACTGGCATATGACCCCTTGGCGTTACGACCCCAATCTGAAATTTCTGGATGAGGCGCTGGTGATTGCGCGGCGCGAACGTGATGTGTTTGCGATCCGTGAACCGTTGATGAACCTTCTGGAATGGGGGCATCTGTTTTCAGAGTCGGTGCATACGCTGGTGGTGGCGTTGGCGATGTTCGTGGCTGCCGAAGGGGATTTTCGCCAAGCGATCATCGGCGCGGTGATGTATGGGCGCGATAAAGACAGTTATGCCAGCGTAGTCGGGGCGTTGGCGGGCGCGTTTCATGGCCTAGAAGCCATTCCTGCCGAGTGGATTCAACCCGTACTGGATGGCAACCCTGAACCCGATATGCGCGATTACGCACAGCGTTTGACTGACCTGATACAGGCGGATTACCGGCAGTCGCTGAAAAATATGGACGATTTAGGTGCATTGTTGTGATACCAAAAGGGATGAAATAGCTATGCCACAGTTTCCACAACTTTCTGATGATGCGATGCGCCGGATGCTTGAACCGGCTGCGGGATCCATCCGGCTCATCATTGATACCGATACCCATAATGAAATTGACGATCAGTTCACACTGGCATGGGCGCTTTTGTCGCAAGATCGCTTGTCGCTGGAAGGTGTGTGTGCAGAACCTTATTCCTTCCGGCATCACCGCGAACCGATGATTGCTGCTTATGATTTGCTCAAGCAGAACCGTGATGCAGTGCTTCCTTCTGAATTATTGCCCATGCGCCGTTTCGCTTTGAACCATCTTCAAATCGGGACTGACCCGCGTAATATACGCTTTGTGAATCCTGATGAAGGAATGGAACTGAGCTATCAGGAAATTCAGAAGGTGTTTGGTCTGATGAATGAAAATTCGGCAGGCAAAGTGTTCCGGGGTTCGCCCGGTTATCTGCCTTCGCTGGAGAAGCCAATCCGCAGCGAGTCCGCCGAATTCATCATCGAACGGGCGCTTGCACAGGATGACCGCCCACTGTATATCGCCGCGATTGGTTGTGTGACGAATATCGCTTCGGCGCTGTTGATGGCACCGGAAATTGCCTCGCGCATTGTGGTGCTGTGGACTTCGACCTATCCCTCGTTCGTCAATCTCTCGCATCAGCCGTCTCTCAATCTGGTGCAGGATATTCCCGCCTCGCAACTGTTATATGACTGCGGTGTGCCGCTGGTGTTTCTGCCCGGTTACTATGTGGGCGAACAACTCAAACTGTCGCTGGCAGATATGGAAACCTATGTGCGCGGCAAAGGCAAAATCGGGGATTATCTGTATCACCTGTATACGCATAACCCGATTCACCCGATGTTTGGCATCAACGATCATTACGCACGTACATGGGTCATCTGGGATCTAATTGACATCGCGTGGTTGTTGCAGCCCGAATGGGTTCCTTCACAATTGGTACGCGCACCGCACCTGACAGATGATTTGTACTGGGCGGCACAACGCAACGCCCATTGGATGCGCGAGGCGTTCGGGATTGACCGTGATGCCATCTTCCGCGACCTGTTCACCAAGCTAGAAAAAGCCCCTTAGTACCGAGAGGGAGGCTGCATGGCAGATTTTCGTTCGATCAAGGATATTCCCGCCGAAGAATGGCTGACGGCGATGAAGCTCGCGCCGGAAGATGTTCCCGATGTGGTGATTGTGGAGGGCAGTTGGTGGCGGCAGCAGCGCACCGACTGGCGATTGGGCTATCTGACGGATGTTCGGGAACTGGAATTCCCGGACATCTTCTGGGGACGCTGGCGGAATAAGAAGGTTGCTTTTTGCTGCGCTTATGGTGCGGCACGGACGGTTGAGATTATTCACCTGTTCGGGGTGCTGGGGACGAAACTGGCGGTGCAGATCGGAACCTGCGGGGGGTTGCAATCGCACCTCGCGCCGGGCGATATCATCTTGCCAGAAGTGGCTTTCTGCCGCGAAGGGGTAGCCGAGATGTACGGCGCTCATGATGCGGTACTGGGTTCACGCGAGTGGATTGACCGCGCCGAAACGCTGCTACGCGCCCGCAATCACACCTTGTATCGTGGGACGCATGTCACATGGTCATCTCTGTTTACCGAGACACCCCAGATGATGGAAGCATGGCATCAGGCAGGTATTCTGTCGGTTGAGATGGAGACGGCGACCACGTTTGCGGTAGCGCGGTATTTTAATATGGCTGCGGTATCGCTGGTGGTGGTGTGGGATGATTTGACGCGGGGTAGGCGGTTTCTCGACCCCTTGCCGCCGGGCGGCTTGGAAGCACTCAACCGGAGTAACACGGCGGTTTATGAAGTGGCACTGGCGCTGGCGGAACAGGTGTAGGCAAAGGCTTTATGAATGATTGACCTGACGTTCCCTGAACAGTATGTGGATATTTTGCCGGAAGTGCGTGCTTTTCTGGCTGAGGAGCATCGGCTGTATATCGGCGGACGCTGGGTACCGGCTCTCAGTGGTGCGACTTTCGAGACTTCTGACCCTTCCAGCGGGCGCTTGCTGGCGCGTGTGTCTTCGGCACAGGCCGAAGATGTCGAAGCTGCTGTGCAGGCTGCGCGGCAGACCTTCGACAGTGGTGCGTGGCATCTCAAACTGACCCCTTCTGAACGTGGGCGGCTGATCTGGAAACTAGCGGATTTAATCGAGTCCCGTGCGCCGATTCTGGCGCAGTTGGATGCGCTCGATAACGGCAAGCCAGTGAGCAAGGCCTTTAAGGTGGATGTGCCGCTTTCTGCCGAGCATTTTCGATACTATGCCGGTTGGGCGAACAAGATCGAAGGCGCGACCATTCCAGTGAACACGGTGGGGATGTTGAATTACACCGTGCGCGAACCGGTGGGCGTATGTGGATTGATCGTCCCCTGGAATTATCCGCTGCTGATGGCGGCGTGGAAGATTGCGCCTGCGCTGGCAGCAGGGAACTGCATCATTCTGAAGCCTGCCGAGCAAACGCCTCTCAGCGCACTCTATCTGGCGCGGTTGTTCGAGGAAGCCGGTTTCCCGCCCGGTGTGTTCAACGTGTTGACGGGCTTTGGGGAGACGGCTGGTGCTGCACTGGTGGCTCATCATGGCGTGAACAAAATCGGGTTCACGGGCAGTGCTACGGTTGCGCGGACGATTCTCCGCAATTCGGCGGAGTCGCTCAAGCGTGTTTCGCTCGAACTGGGGGGTAAAAGTCCCAATATTATCTTTGCGGACGCGAATCTGGAACAGGCGGTGGTGGGGGCAACGTGGGCAATTTTTGGCAATAACGGACAGTCCTGCACCACTGGCTCACGCTTGTACATCCAACGGAGTGTGTTTGACCGTGTACTGACCGGCATGGCAGAGGCGACTGCGCGAATACGGGTGGGGATGGGGATGGGGCAGCAGCAGCCCGATCTGGGGCCGGTGGTGAGCGCCGAACAGTTGCAAACGGTCATGGGATTTATTGATGAAGGGCAGGGCAGTGGTGCCAGAACCGTGATCGGTGGTCGGCGCATGGGCGGCGAACTGGCAAACGGTTATTTCATCGAGCCAACCATTTTTGTGGATGTGCAGGAACAGATGCGGATTGTGCGCGAGGAAATTTTTGGCCCTGTGGTTTGCGCGATCCCATTTGATGATGCCGATCAGGTGCTTCGTGCGGCCAACGAAACGCCCTACGGGCTGGCGGCGGGGTTGTGGACGCGGGACTTGCAGACGGCACACCGCTTTGCTGCCCGCCTTCAAGCGGGAACGGTATGGGTGAATACATGGGGTGATACGGATGCGGCTTCGCCCTTCGGGGGCTACAAGCAGAGTGGACACGGGCGCGAAATGGGCAAAGAGGCGCTGGATTTGTACACCGAAGTCAAAAGTATATGGATACGGGTGGATTGAATATGCGGCATATCAGTATAGGCAAGTACCGCGCTTTGCAGCGTGCGAGTGATCGGGGTGGTTTCTTCACCATTCTGGCGATTGACCATCATGATGCGCTGCGCCGTGCGTTGAGGCCAACCGCACCGGAGACAGTCACGCCGGAGGAAATGGTCGCCTTCAAAACGCAGGTTGTTCGGGCAATAGCGCCGGAGATTAGCGGGGTGCTGCTTGACCCGATTTACAGCGCGGCGCAGGTGGCTGCCGGGGGCGATCTGGGACAGGCTGGTATGCTGGTGGAAGTTGAAAAAGCCGGTTATGCCATGCGTCCGCTGCCGCTGTTGACCGAGCTACTGCCGGAATGGAATGTGAGCAAGATCAAGCGGATGAATGCGGACGGCGTAAAGTTGTTTTATTACTACAACAGCGATGATTCGGAGCGTACCCCACAGCAGGATGCGCTGCTGAAACATGTGGTGGCGGACTGTGAACGCTACGATTTGCCTTTCTATGCCGAACCGATTTTGTACCCGCTGGAGGAACCGGCTGTCGCTCATCAGGAGAACTACACACGCCGTGTGATTGCTGCGGCGGAACGGGCTGAAAGTTTGGGCGCGGATATTCTGAAGATGGAATTCCCTCTGTCGCCTGATCGGTGGGGGGATGCGGGTGCGGCTCGTGCGGCTTGCGCGGCGCTGAATCAGGCGACCACTGTTCCATGGGTTCTGTTGAGCGCCGGTGTGGACTTCGATACATTTTGCGGGCAGGTCGAAATCGCCTGTGCTGCGGGCGCTTCGGGGGTGATCGCAGGGCGAGCGGTATGGGGTGAAGCCGCCGGACTGAGCGATTTTGATGAGTGTGAAGCATGGTTGCAGACAACGGGACGCGAACGACTGCGGCGGCTGGCGGCGCTGGTTCAAGGCGGCCAATCGTGGCATGAACGCCTGAAACCGGAGGCGGTTTCGACGGAGTGGTATCCACACTATGAAGGGATGCCGTAGCTATGAAGCGCGTTCCTGTCGTTGTTGGGATCGGCATGACCCGTTTTGCGGCGGATCGCCCGGATTGCAATCCGCGTGATCTGCTGACGGATGCTGTGCTGGCGTTGTTGGCGGATGCTCAGTTGCAGGACTTGAAGGCCGTACAGCATGGTTTGTGCAGTTATGAGAGCGATCATTTCAATAAGCAGATGACGCTGGCAGCGATTTTGCACGATCAAATCGGCCTGACTCCGGTGCCGAATGTGCGTATCGAAGGGGGCGGCGCGACGGGTGCGCTGGCGCTTCGTACCGCATGGGCGTATGTGCAAAGCGGATTGTGTGACTCGATTCTGGTGTATGGCTGCGAGACAAACGGACGTGGTGTGTCCTCCCAAACGGCTAATCAGTTGTTCGCGCTCTCCGCTGATTTTGACTGGGAGATGATGATTGGCGGGACTTATACCGGCTTTTATGCCGCGATGATGCGTGCCCACATGCAGCGTTACGGCACCACCGCCGAGCAGTTTGCCCATGTGGCGGTTCGCAATCGGCGTAATGCACGCTTCAATCCCCTCGCGCAAAAGCCGATGGAACTGACGATTGCGGACGTGCTGGCATCCCGTCCGGTTGCCGAACCTTATCGCTTGCTGGATTGCAGCCTGCTCAGTGATGGCGCTGCGGTCATGCTGCTGGCGACAGAGGAGTGGGCGCGGGCGCATAGCGCGAAGTTCACTGCACGGCCTGCTGTTTATTTCAGCGCGACCGGTTGCGGGACGGATACGATGCGTCTCGGAGACCGTTACCCTGAACTCACGAATTTCCGCGCTAAACGCGCTGCCGCACAACAGGCTTACCAGATGGCGGGGATCACCGACCCACTGCATCAGATTGATGTGGCGGAACTGTATGATAGCTACAGCGGTGTGGAAATTCAGGCCGTTGAAGATTTGGGGTTCGTTCCAGCGGGGCAGGGCGGCGCAAGCGTTGCCAGTGGAATGTTCGATCTGGATGGTGAGTTGCCCGTGAATACGGATGGCGGTCTGTTAGGGCGCGGTGCGCCAGTGGGGGCAACCGGAATCGCGCAGGCTGCCGAAATCGCGCTGCAACTGTGGGGCGAAGCCGATCCGCGCCGACAGGTGGCTGGGGCGCGGCGGGGCTTGACGGATACCCATGCGGGAATCGCCACTCTATCCGTTGTGAATATCTTTGAGCGACGGGACTAGCCATGCCGGACGTAAAAAGTAAGAAAGACATCCTTCAGATTGAAGCTGGCGAAGATAGCCTGTGGGCGGATTTTGGTCAGGTGGAACGGCTGACGCTCTCCCTGACGCAGACGTACACGCACACGCTGGGCAGGTATTCGCGTTTCTTCATCGAACTGGAAAACCAGCGGTTTATGGCGACGCGCTGTGGTCGTTGCCAGCGGGTCTATGCGCCGCCGCGTCCGCTTTGCCCGGACTGTTTGTGTCCGACGTATTGGGTGGAACTGGCAGGAACGGGAACTGTGCAAACATTCTCGGTGCAGCATTTCTCACCCGGCAGTAACGCGGACGTGGCGGCGCTCAAAACGCCTTATGTATTTGCTTATGTGTTGTTGGATGGTGCGTCTACGTTGTTTCCCCATCTGCTGATCGCTGATCCGGCGCAGGTGACGGTTGGGATGCGGGTGCGTGTCCATTACGTCCAACAGCCAGTCGAACATCCCATTCATTTGATTCATTTTATTCCTGTGGAGTGATGCGATGGCCGTCCGCAAAAAGAAACTGATTAATCAACGCCAGACCATTCTGCGCGATATGCTGGCAGGATTTGCCAGTGCTTATCCAGATGTGGTGCGCCTGACCGATGACGGCTTGATTGTACGCGCCCGCCCGAAGTCGGCTGGCAAAGTCGGTCTGGTGATCGGCAACGGCAGCGGACATGAGCCGGCGATGATCGGGCTGGTGGGGGAAGGTTTATTCGATGTGAATGTCCCCGGTGAAATTTTCACTGCGCCGGGGCCAGAACGCATTGTAGCCGGTATCAAAGCCGCTGATTATGGCGCGGGCGTGTTGCTGTGCGTGTCCCATCATGCCGGTGATCTCATGAATGCCGAGATCGCGCTGGAATTGTGTCAGGCAGAAGGGATTGAGCCTGTGGAAATGGTCGTCCTGTATGACGATATTTCCAGCGCCCCAAAAGGGAATGAACCCGAACGGCGGGGTACAGCGGGGCTGTTTTTTGTGTGGAAGATGCTCGGCGCTTATGCCGAGACTGGCGCATCACTGGCGGATTGTAAGCGCATGGCGGAAGCGATCCGCGATAACACCCGCACATTGGCGCTGGCTCTGACTTCTTGTGCCAGCCCCATCACGGGCGAAACCATGTTCGAAATGCCGGATGACGAAATGGAAATCGGCATGGGTGTGCATGGCGAGGTGGGCATCGGGCGGCATAAAGTGGTGAGTGCGGACGAGACAATAGACCTGATGTTGCCGCGCTTGCTGGAGGATTTGCCTTTCAACACGGGTGACGAGGTGCTGGTGCTATTGAACAACAGCGGCAGCATGACCTTGATGGAACTGTATATCCTGCATCGGCGGGTGGCCGAACGGTTGGCGCAGGCGGGGATACGTCATTACAAATCGTGGATCGGGCCGTATGCTACCACACAGGAGATGGCGGGTTTTGCGCTGTCGTTGTGCCGCGTGAATGCCCGGATGAAATACCTGTGGGATGCACCTGCTAACGGCGCATTCCTCAAAGGGGTGTAGACGATGACCGACGCGATGAACGGCGGTGATTTTGTTTCTCTGATCGGCGTAATTCACCACGCCCTAGATGCGGCACAATCCGAACTGAACGCGCTGGATTCTGCGCTCGGTGATGGCGATCATGGCGGGGCGCTGGCGGTGGCTTTTGGTGATGCGGCAGAGAAGGCGCGTGCGCTGCCGACACCTACCCCCTCTAGTGTGTTGCAAACGGCATCGCAGTCGCTTCTGAATCGGATGGGAGGCGCGTCCGGCGCACTGTACGGGACGTTGTTCTTGCGTATGAGCATCGCGCTCAGAGATTGTGATACGGCCTCGCTACCGGATTGGCAGGTGGCGCTGCAAGCGGGTCTGGTCGGTGTGACTGCAC